>CAZHPZ010000031.1:0-16066 GCA_964534905.1 uncultured Lachnospiraceae bacterium
TTTTTGCCGTTTTTGTGCAACAATATAATATCGTTTCTCATAAAATCGTTATATCAAGACAAATATCCCGCCGCATATTGCGGCGGGATATGAATTATAATTACTGAAATTACGGCTGCTTACCGAAGTATGCCTGAATACCGCCGTCAACGTAAAGGATCTGACCGTTTACAAAGTCGGAAGCACTTGAAGCCAAGAATACTGCGGGTCCTGCAAGATCCTCGGGATCACCCCAACGTCCTGCGGGAGTCTTTGTTTCGGTAATAAAGATATCGAAGGGATGCTTGCTTCCGTCGGGCTGCGTCTCACGAAGAGGAGCAGTCTGAGGAGTTGCAATGTATCCGGGGCCGATAGCGTTACATTGAATATTGTACTGACCGTACTCGGATGCGATATTTCTTGTGAGCATCTTAAGACCGCCCTTTGCGGAGGCGTATGCGGAAACAGTCTCGCGTCCGAACTCGCTCATCATAGAGCAAATATTGATTATTTTACCGCTTCTCTGCTTTATCATCGAAGGCAAAACAGCCTTTGAAACGATAAAGGGTGCATTAAGGTCAACGTCGATAACCTGACGGAACTCGCTCGCTTTCATCTCTATCATGGGAATTCTCTTGATAATTCCCGCATTATTGACGAGAATGTCGACTACGCCGACCTCCTCCTCGATCTTAGCGATCATTGCCTGAACCGCATCCTCATCGGTAACGTCGCAAACGTATCCTTTAGCGTCAATTCCCTCTGCCGCATAAGAAGCAAGTCCTCTGTCAACGAACTCCTGCTTTATATCGTTAAAAACGATCTTAGCACCTGCCGCAGCAAGTCCCTTTGCAATAGCAAAGCCTATTCCGTAAGAAGCACCTGTAATGAGAGCCACCTTGCCCTCAAGGCTGAAATTTTTAGTATTGCTCATATCAATTTCTCCTTATTTTATCTGAGATCCTTAGTCTTTATATGGTCCATATCGGTAAATTCCTGATTTTCTCCGCACATAGCCCAAATAAACGAATAATTTCTTGTTCCTACTCCGCTGTGAATTGACCAGGAGGGCGAAATTACAGCCTCCTCGTTGTGCATAATAATATGTCTTGTTTCATTGGGCTCGCCCATCATATGGAATACCGCATCATCCTCTCCCATATCAAGATAGAAATATACCTCCATTCTTCTTGCATGGGTGTGTGAGGGCATCGTATTCCAGTTGGAGCCGACCTCAAGCTGAGTAAGTCCCATAGAAAGCTGGCAGGACTGCATTACCTCAGGATGTATATACTGATTGATAACTCTCTTGTTACAGTCCTCAACAGATCCGCACGGTACCTTTCTTGCCTTTGATATATCTATCTTTCTGATAGGATATTCGGTATGTGCCGGGCAGGAGGTAGCATAAAATTTAGCGGGAGACTCGGGATCGGTGCTTCTGAACACGATATCCTTGTGTCCTCTTCCGACATAAATACCGTCTCTGGGATTCATCTCATAAACCTCACCGTCGATAACTATCTCACCCTTACCGCCGACGTTAATACATCCAAGCTCTCTGCGCTGAAGGAAATAATCGGCTGCAAGCTCCTTTCCTACCTCAAGAGTAAGCTCCTTGTGCACAGGATAAATACCGAGAACGATTATTCTGTCGATATGACTGTAAACCGTTTTCACATTATCCTCGGTAAAAAGTCCCGAAATATGAAACTCCTCTCTGAGTCTGTCTGTCGTATAATATTTTACGTCCTTTGCATTGGCTGCATCTCTGACTTCCATATTAAATCTCCTTTGAACTAAAATTACTATATACTAAAGATACCACATTTTGCAAAATAAATCAAGTGATTTTGAAAAATTATTATTGTTAATTATTTATCTATCCCCGTCAACTAAAATTGATACAATATTTTTCAAAAAGGTGTGGAATTTTTGCTTACTTTATGTTATAATGAATATTATTAATACAATTATTCAGCAATACGGAGGCTATATGGCTCGTTATATAGAAAAGGTGGAGGAGCTGACTCTTCCGACAGTCGTTCTTAACGGAACGGTTGCCTTCCCCGCCGCAGTAGTCAACTTCGAACTAACTGACGGTGCGAACATTGCCGCAGTCGAAGCGGCAAACAACACAAATTCGTTCATTTTCATAGTATCAAAAAAGGAAATATCCAATGCTCCAATCGATTTTTCGAACATATTCAAAATCGGAACGGTAGCAAAAATAAAGCAATCAATAAAAACCCCCGAGGGCAAGCTTCGTGTGATTGCAGAGGGATTTGCACGCGCCGTGGTTCAGGAATACACCGAGCTTAACAATTACCGCGCGGCAAATGTAATATGCAAGCTACTCACCCTTGCCGACGGTGAGGATGTCCGTTCGGAAGCCTTAATACGCGAGGCAATGATCGCAGTCGAAAAAATGGTGGGATATCTCCCCGCCTCGTCCAAGGAACTCCTTGCCAGTGCAAGCGAAATAAAAAGCTCCGGTGCCCTTGCGGACTTCATTGCTTCAAACATACTTGTACGTCTTTCCGACAAACAGGAGATACTCTCCATCTTTGAGCCTCTCTCCCGTCTTGAAAGGCTTATAGTCATAATTGAAGAGGAAACCGAGCTTTTGGAATGCGAAAGTTCCATACACAAGGAGGTTCGTGCACGCCTTAATCAAAACCAAAAGGATTATTATCTCCGAGAACAGCTCCGTGTTATAAGAGAGGAGCTCGGAGAGAGTAACGACGGTGATGAATACACCGAACGTATTCTTGCGGCACATTTGCCCAAGGAAGCCGAGGAAAAGCTCTTAAAGGATGCCGAACGCACCTCAAAGCTTCCCTTCGGATCGGCTGAGCTTTCGGTTATGAGAACATATTTCGATACCGTTCTCGACATTCCGTGGAACAAGTCCACAAAAGACAGAGCGGATGTATCTGCCGCCTCAAAAATTCTTGAGCGTGACCACGACGGACTTGAAGATGTAAAGCGCAGAATACTTGAATTTCTTGCTGTAAAGGAGCTTAATCCCGATCTGAAAAATCAGATCATTTGTCTTGTGGGTCCTCCCGGAGTCGGTAAAACCTCAATAGCCTCATCAATAGCGGCGGCTATGAAACGTAAATACGTACGTGTTTCTCTCGGCGGCGTCAGAGATGAAGCGGATATACGCGGTCATCGCAAAACCTATGTAGGCGCTATGCCCGGAAGAATCATAAATGCTCTTATCGAAGCGAAGGTAAGTAACCCCCTCATTCTTCTTGACGAAATAGATAAGCTTACAAGCGATGCACACGGAGATCCGACATCGGCACTTCTTGAGGTACTTGACAGCGAACAAAACAAAGCTTTTCGCGATCACTTCGTCGAGCTTCCGTTTGACCTGTCGAATTGCTTCTTCATCGCGACCGCAAACACTCTCGATACCATTCCGCGTCCTCTTATCGACAGAATGGAAATAATCGAAATAAAGATTTACACAAAGCGCGAAAAGATGAGCATAGCCAAGAATCATCTTATTCCTAAGCAGCTTAAGCGCCACGGTCTCGGCAAGCGCTCGCTTAAAATAACCGATTCGGCACTTGAAGCGATAATCGACCGTTATACGCACGAGGCGGGAGTTCGTAATCTTGAGAGAACAATAGCGTCTCTCTGCAGAAAAGCCGCCTACAAGATCGTTGCAGACGGAGCAAAATCCATAACGGTAAGTGCCGAAAACATTTCGGAGTTTCTCGGAGAAAGCAAATTTACTCCCGAACGCATAGAAGAATGCAATGAGATAGGAACGGTAAACGGTCTTGCTTATACGGAGCTTGGCGGTGATATGCTGAGAATTGAAGCGACAATCCTTGACGGTACCGGAAAGCTTGAACTTACCGGCTCACTCGGAGACGTTATGAAGGAATCCGCACATATAGCCATCAGCTATGTACGCTCCATAGCAAAGGAATACGGTATTCCGTCCGATTTCTATAAGACAAAGGATATACATATCCATGCTCCGGAGGGCGCAGTACCCAAGGACGGTCCGAGTGCGGGCGTTACCATGGTAACGGCACTTGTAAGTGCACTTTCGGAAATTCCCGTAAAGCGTGATATCGCAATGACAGGAGAAATAACGCTCCGCGGAAAGGTATTGCCGATAGGCGGTCTTAAGGAAAAGACCATGGCGGCATACAATGCAGGCATAAAGAAAGTACTTATTCCCGAGGCTAACCTCAAGGACCTTGCGGATATAGATCCTCTTGCAAGAGAAAATCTTCAGTTCATTCCCTGCAAGACTCTCGCGGATGTATTACAAAATGCACTTGTAAGAGATGAGAGCACATCATTTTCACACAATGATATTCAAAGCATACCGAACGAAGCTATGTGCTCGGTAGGCTCCACCATTTACAGAAAGTAGGACAATATGGCAGTAAATATTCAGAACACAAATCTTCGTATCAGTGCGGGATTTGCAAAGCAATTTCCGACCGATCCGATGAAGCAGGTTGCCTTTTCTGGACGCTCCAACGTCGGAAAAAGCTCACTTATAAATACGATTTTAGGCAGAAAAAGTCTCGCACGTGTTTCCTCAATGCCCGGAAAGACGATAACAATTAACTTTTATGACGTTGATAAGAAACTGTTTTTAGTGGATCTTCCCGGATACGGATACGCAAAGCGTCAAGCCGAAAATAAAAAGGCTTGGTCCTCTCTTACGGACGGATACTTTACGCAAAACAAAAATATAGATCTGTTATCACTTGTCATTCAACTTGTCGACTGCAAGGTCGGCATCACCGCAGATGATGCGATGATGATATCATTTCTTAACGAAACGGAAATCCCCTATATCATCGTTGCGACAAAGGTAGACAAGCTTAACAAAACAGACAGAGCGGCTCAGCTCGAGAAAATCGCAAAAAATGAGCTTCTCCGTGACGGCACCGCGGTAATTCCCTTTTCATCACATACGGGTGAGGGAAAAACAGAGCTTTTGAGAGAAATATTTAAGTATACAAATCTTTAAGTAGGAGGCAATTATGCTGTCAAGCTTTCTTAATCAGATACCGCAAATGCTTCTTATGCTTCCGGCGGTCTTGATATCGCTCTCGGTACACGAGTCGGCACACGCATACACCGCCCACAAGCTCGGCGACGATACTGCCAAAAATCTCGGCAGAATCACTCTCAATCCTATGAAACACTTTAATCTTCTCGGATTTCTTTCAATGGTATTCTTCAGCGTAGGCTGGGCAAATCCCGTACCGATCAACACAAGAAATTTTAAAAATCCAAGAAGAGATATGGCTATCAGCTCCGCGGCAGGACCGCTTTCAAATCTTTGCCTTGCCGCAATATTCACTATTCTCTTACGTATAGTTATGATACCTCTTTCGGATATGGTACTCATTCCGCAGGCAGGATATTATTATATCGACGAGGAGGTCGCCGCAAGCCCTGCGTTCGTCATTCTCGCTCTTTTGGCGGTAATGCTCTATCTCGGAATAGTTTTAAATCTTAACCTTATGGTATTCAACCTTATTCCGATCCCCCCCTTCGACGGTTCGAGAATAGCGTTTATATTTCTTCCAACGGATCTCTATTTCAAGGTTATGAAATACGAAAGATACATTATGATAGGCTTCATAGTACTGCTTGCAAGCGGAATAATAAATCTTCCTCTCAGCATCATCACCGATTGGATAAGCGATCTTATGTTTACTGTCACGGGTATGCCCGAGGACGCTCTCTGGGGAGCGATAAGCAATATTTTAGGACGCTTACCTACATTTTCACTTTGATAAACAATCACTTTAGGAGTTTTTAATGGAAACCATCACATACCGTCTCGATCAGTTTGAGGGGCCTCTCGATCTTCTCTTGACGCTGATACACAAAAACAAAGTTAATATTGAGGATATTCCGATATCTCTTATTTGCGATCAGTATATGGAATACATTACCGAAGCGCAAAAAATGGATATGGAAATCGCGTCCGAATTCATTGTGATGGCAAGCGACCTTATGCTTATAAAAAGCAAGCTTCTTCTTCCCCGAATCAAGGACGATGAGGAAGATCCGAGAAAGTCTCTTACAGATGCCCTGCTTCGCTATCAGCAGGCTAAGGAAGCAAGCGAAAAAATGCAGCCTCTTTACGCTATGTACTCTCTGCGTGCTGTCAAGGACACCGATGAAATAAGCGTTGACCGTTCGTTTGTGGCAAATCAGGACATAGAGTCTCTTTACAAGGCAATGCGAAGAATAGTCGATTTCAACGACGCCATGGACGACGCCAAGAAAAACGCATTCACACCGATGATTGCACGTCCGATAGTTCCCGTGGAACACAAGATACTTCAGATAATGACAAGGCTTAATTCGAAAAAATTTCAAACTCTTGAGGATTTTATTTCGGACAGTGTGTCTCTTCCCGATATGATAGCGATATTTATGGGAGTGCTTGAGCTTGTAAAAACCAAGCGCATTCTTCTTGTAGAGGACGGAGAGCCGTCAAGCGACGGATACGGAATAGATACGGTATTCACATTGAATGAAAATTACGTTCCCGAAGCGGAAAACACTTCAAGCAACAGCCGAGAAAGCGAGGATAATGATTAATGGACAATATAAAGAGCATTGAGACAGAGGCACAAGCACCGAAAAATCCCATCGCCGCAATTGAGGCTATAATTTTTGCGGCGGGGTATCCGATGAGATACGAAAAAATAGCATCCTCACTATCCCTCTCCGAGGGTGATGTAAGAAAATACGTTTCCGAGCTTGCCGAAAAATACGAGTCCGACGAGCACGGAATAAAGGTACTTATGTTTGATCAAACATGCCAATTCTGTACCAAGGAGCAATTCGGCACTTATATTCGCGAGGCGCTCGGCATAAAGCGAGGCGGTAATCTCTCCGCATCCTCGATGGAGGTCCTCGCCATAGTCGCATATAATCAGCCTGTAACGAGAAGCTTTGTTGACCTTGTAAGAGGAGTGGATTCAAGCTACGCTATGAACTCTCTTATAGACAAGGGCTTGATAGACTGCTCGGGAAGATTGGAAGCGCCCGGCAGGCCTATGCTCTACTCCACCACCGATAAATTCTTACGTGTATTCGGAATAAGCTCTGTAAACGAGCTTCCCAAGGTAGAGCTTCTCAGAACAAGCTCCGAGCAAATGGAGATATCCATTCCGGAAAGTGACGAGGAACAGAGTGAGGACAAGCAAGTCGAATAGATTTAATTACACAAATAATCAAAGGAGGAATGAAAAATCAAAGCGCTATATATATTTCTAATAATTATCGCTATGCTGTTTCTCCTTTTGTCCGTAAGGATAGCAATAAACATTGTTTACAGCGAAAGCGTATTTGTATATCTTAAAATTCTTTTTATAAAAATAAGGCTTTATCCCTCAAGGGATAAAAAGAGCAAATCCAATAAGTCAAAGAGAAACGAAAACGCCGAGCAAAAAAAGCCGAGGACTGTTATTAAAAATGTTAATGAAAGCGAAGACAGCGAGCGGGGACTTTTAGAATCGGTAAAGCTCATCACCGATATTCTGTCGACATTTCTTAAAGCCTTTTCAAAGTATCTTCACATAAATCTTGCAAGAGTACACATCAAGATTGCCACATTCGATGCGGCAAAAACCGCTATAATGTACGGTGCGGTAAGCGGAGCTCTTGCTTGCCTGCTCGATACTCTCGACAGTATAACAAACCTTGACAAAATAAAGAATTCGTCCGTCAACGTATACACCGATTATCTCTCGGAAAAATGCGAGGCTGATATAAATATAACGCTCGGAATCAGCGTTTTCGGTGCACTTGCAACGCTTTTTAAGACATTAATACGATATATAAAGCAAAGATTCAATACCCAAATAAAAACCGAAAGGAACAAACAAAATGGCAAACGAAAACAGATTTGATGAAATGTTTAAAACATCATTCGAAAGCATCAAGCGTATGCTCGACTCCAATACTATCGTAGGCACCCCCATAGAAACCTCATCGGGCACTACTATTATCCCTATATCAAAGCTTTCCGTTGGATTTGCCACCGGTGGCGTAGACGGCAGTACACAGCCTCAAAAATCAAATAAATTCGGAGGCGGAGGCGGAAGCGGAATGAGCGTTTCTCCTGTCGGATTTCTCGTAATAGACAAAAACGGAAAAACAGATTTTATCGGTGTTGACGGCAAGTCGGCAATCGATCCCGTTGAGCAGGCATGCGATCTTCTCGACAGAACACCCGATATAGTTCAAAAAATAAAAAATATCATTGACGGAGTAGCCTCAAAGCCCGAAAAGGTGGTAGTTGAGGATATCTCAAGCAAATAAGTAATATCAAACCGCCTCGCACGATATAATTTAATATCTGCGAGGTGGATTTTATGAAATTTATTAAATCTTTTTTATCATTTACTCTGATAATTCTTGCACTTTTCGGAGCATCTATTCCCTCTTTTGCATCATCGGACAGCATTGGCGGTGTAAGTGCCGAATCGGCTTGTTTGATTGAAGCACAAAGCGGCAAAACACTTTATTCAAAGCAATCAAGCAAGCGTATGCCTATGGCGTCAACGACAAAGATTATGACTGCTATTATTGCTCTCGAATCGTGCATTCCGCTCGATACCGTAATAGCTGTTCCCGCAGAGGCGGCAGGCATTGAAGGCTCGTCAATGTATCTGTCAAGCGGTGAGAAAATAACGCTCGAGGAGCTTCTTTACGGGCTTCTTCTCTCCTCTGCCAACGACGCGTCCGTTGCCATTGCGATATGTGTCGGAGAAAGCGTTGAAAATTTTGTTGATATGATGAATAAAAAAGCCGATGAGCTTGCAATGAACGATACTCATTTCACAAATCCGAGCGGTCTTTACGATGACGGTCACTATACAAGTGCTAAGGATCTCTGCACACTTATGGCATACTGCATGCAAAATGCGGAATTTGCAAGCATATCCGGGTGCAAGAAAAAGGTGTATCCTAAAAATGACGACAGCGTAAGAGTCCTTTTAAATCACAATCGACTGCTCTCATCCTATGACGGTGTAATTGCGGGCAAAACAGGCTTTACCAAGAAAAGCGGTCGTTGCCTTGTAAGCTGTGCCGAACGTGACGGACTCAGGCTCATTGCAGTAACGCTCAATGCGCCGAACGATTGGGCGGATCACAGTGCTCTATATGATTTCGGATTTTCGAATTACAAAAGATTATATCTCGAAGGGATAACTCTGACGCTTCACGTTATTTCGGGGCAAGGCTCCGAGATACACGCTTCAAGCTCATCATCCTCCGTTTTTATAAGTTCAAAGGCAAGCAATTCCGACTTGGAGCAAACGGTTATGGCTCCCAGATTTGTTTTCGCTCCGATAAAGGCGGGGGACCGAATAGGCACTGTTGTGTATAAATACAACGGCAAGACGGTAGCGGAGCTTCCTATTTTAGCCGAAGAGGACGTAGCGGAGGCACAGTACAAATTTAACTTTTTCGAATGGTTAATAAACACACTAAAGGAACTGATATGGAAAAAATAAGACTGCAAAAATATTTTACGGATTGCGGAGTGCTCTCACGCAGAGCCGCAGAGGAAATGATCAAATCCGGCAAAGTCAAGGTCAACGGAATAATTGCCGAGCTCGGAGATAAAATAGATCCCACCGCGGACAAGGTAGAATACAACGGACGTATCGTAAAGCCGAGCACAAGCGGCAAGCACATTTATATAGCGCTCAACAAGCCCTGCGGAGTAGTAACCACCGCAAGCGACGAGAAAGGCAGGCTTTGCGTCACAGATATTGTAAAAGTCGGAACAAGAGTATATCCGGTAGGCAGACTTGATTTAAATTCTCAGGGGCTTATTCTTATGACAAATGACGGAGAGCTCACAAACAAACTGACACACCCGCGTCACGAAATACCGAAAATATACGAGGTAGAGGTAGTCGGAAAAATCAGTTCCGAGCAGCTTCGAGTGCTCAACTCCTCTATGACAGTGGACGGATATGTTCTTCTTCCCGTCAAAACCGTATTGCTCTCGCACAATGAGCGCACCTCACTTATAAGAATGACACTTTACGAGGGCAGAAACAGACAGATAAGAAAAATGTGCGAGCAGGTCGGACTTAAGGTTGCAAAGCTTACACGAACGGCAATCGGCGAGGTAAAGCTCGGAGAACTTCCGAGTGGAAAATGGCGTTATCTCACAGACGGCGAAATATCCTCGCTAAAAAAATAACAAAACGAAATACCGCTGTGCTCTTTTCTTTACACAGCGGCATTTTCATATGTATATCAAAAAACGAGAGAAATTTATTCTCTCGTTTTTTATTCAGTTTGAATATTTCTTTTTCATTACCCTGCCTACAATAAACAATATAATGCTCGGCAAGATAAATTCAACTGCTCTTTCCACTGCAAACAAGTAGAGGGGCGCGGAATTATTCACGGTGTCATACTTAAAGCAATCAACTCCGAATCTGATTGCAAATCCTACAATCATCAAGACAGCTATTGCATACAAAAACTTATAAACGTTTTCTTTTTTCATATCCGGCTCCGAAAATAATTACTTAATATCCACTATACCGCGACGAGCTCTCATCTGCGCTTTCATTCTGAGTTCGGTGTTAAGAATCTTCTTGCGAAGTCTTATAGACTTGGGAGTTACCTCTATAAGCTCATCGTCGTTGATATATTCGATTGCCTCCTCAAGTGAGAAGATTTTAGGCGGAGTAAGAAGAAGCTTTTCATCCGCACCGGTAGAACGGATAGCGGTAAGGTGCTTTTCCTTGCAGGGATTTACGGCAATATCATCATTCTTGGGATTTTCACCGATGATCATTCCCTCATAAACCTTTGTTTGAGGACCTACAAAGAGCTGACCTCTCTCCTGAGTATTGTAAAGACCGTATCTTGTCGTTTCGCCGTTTTCGCTTGCAATAAGACATCCGGTAAATCTCATGGTTACCTCGCCCTTATAAGGCTGATATCCGTCAAAGAGCGTATTGATAAGTCCCTCTCCTCTCGTATCCGTAAGAAATTCCGAGCGGTAGCCGAAGAGACAACGCGAAGGAATGGAATATTCAACTCTCATTCTGTTTCCTACGGGAACCATCTCGATAAGATCTCCCTTACGTCTGCCGAGCTTTTCTATAACAGATCCGACAAAGTCTGTGGGAACATCAAGAGTTACTCTCTCCATAGGCTCGCATTTTACGCCGTTTATCTCCTTATAAAGCACTCTCGGATTCGAGCACATAAGCTCAAAGCCCTCACGGCGCATATTTTCGATAAGTATTGAAAGGTGCATCTCGCCTCTTCCCGCAACCTTAAAGGAATCCGTTGTATCTCCATCACTTACACGAAGAGAAACGTCCTTAAGAAGCTCACGGTAAAGTCTGTCTCTTATCTGACGCGAGGTTACGAACTTACCCTCCTGACCTGCAAGCGGGCTGTCATTTACGGCAAATGTCATCTCCATAGTAGGCTCGCTTACCTTTACAAATTCAATAGGCTCAATACAGGTTGTTGATGTAATCGTATCTCCGATAGTGATGTTTTCCGCACCGGAGAAGCATACAATATCACCTATTTTAGCGTTTTCAACCGGAACTCTGCCGAGACCGCTTATCTGATAAAGCGAGATTATCTTCGCTCTCTTAGGCGCCGCCTTTGAGTGATAATTGGAGATCATAACCTCCTGTCCCTGCTTTATGGTTCCACGTTCCACACGTCCGATACCGATACGTCCGACAAAGTCATTATAGTCGATAGACGATATGAGAAGCTGAAGCTCGCCCTCCTCATCTCCCTCGGGAGCGGGAATATAATCGAGAATCTTGTTAAAGAGAGGCTTAAGATCCGTGCCGGGCACGTCCATATCCTCACTTGCCGTTCCCGCTCTTCCCGAGCAGAAAAGCATGGGGCTGTCAAGCTGCTCGTCGCTCGCACCGAGGTCTATAAGAAGCTCAAGCACCTCATCTATAACCTCGCTTATTCTTGCGTCGGGCTTATCTATTTTATTGATAACTACAATAACTCTGTGATTGAGTTCAAGTGCTCTTTGAAGCACGAAGCGAGTTTGAGGCATGGGGCCCTCAGCTGCGTCAACAAGCAATATAACTCCGTTAACCATTTTGAGAATACGCTCAACCTCACCGCCGAAATCTGCGTGTCCGGGGGTATCGATAATATTAATTTTTACACCGTTATAATTTACCGCGGTATTTTTCGCAAGAATGGTAATGCCTCTTTCTCTTTCAAGATCATTAGAGTCCATTACTCTTTCTTCGGTTGCCTGATTTTCGCGGTAAACACCGCCCTGCTTGAGAAGCTGGTCAACGAGCGTTGTCTTTCCGTGGTCAACGTGTGCAATGATTGCAATATTTCTTAAATCCTCTCTAACCACCTAATTTTACCTCCGTATATAATTAAAATATCTAGCAAAATATTATAACACTTTTTCGGCAAATATAATATAGCCATTATTACGGAATTTTTGCGTTTTTACAAGCTTTTTTTGTGTTATTTGACAATAATTCTATTTGACTAATTCAAAAAAGTATGCTATAATAGCTTAAATCAAATATTTTATCGAAAGGATACTTTATGCGTTCTTATATAAAAGTATTGGTATTCGATCTCGACGGAACGCTTGCGGACACAATCCCCGCCATAACAGAGGCGGTAAATATGACGCTTGAGGCTCTTTCTCTGCCCGCTCGCACCGAATCCGAGGTCAAAAGCTTTATCGGTAAGGGGCCGCGTCATCTTATCAACGAATCTCTCCCGCCCGAGGTCCGAGATGAGGAAACACTTACCCGCGCTCTCGCTTTATACGACAAGATGTATGCCAAAACATATATGCATACCAAGGCTCTTTATCCCGGAATTGCCGAGGCGATAGACGAGCTTTCAAAATACTACAAAATAGCGGTGCTTTCAAACAAGCAGGATGAATACGTAAAGGGAATCATCTCAAATCTTCTACCGACAGGCTTATGCTCATTAATTTGCGGATCGGTTGACGGCATACCGGCAAAGCCCACTCCATACACCGCTCTCAAAATAGCAAGCACACTCGGGGTTTCCCCTTGTGAGTGCATAATGATCGGAGACAGCGATATAGACATATTAACTGCCGAAAATGCGGGATTTGATATTTTATCCGTCTCTTGGGGATATGTTTCGAAAACAAAGCTTATTATGAAGGGCGCTCAGGAAATTGTATCCACGCCCGAAGAAATGCTCGAATATTTCAAATAAAGGATAACACAGGAGATAAATATGGCAAAAAACAAACTTCTTTCAACGGAAAACAAATGCAGTAAGTATCTAAAAGCGGCGCTTTGCGCAGTAATCGTATTCGGAGTCGGAATGCTTTTACGGAAGCTTGATTGGAATATACTTTACTTTTTTCAAAACTACATCAGAAATCCCATTTTAGACATTATAGTTCCCTTTTACACAACACTCGGAGAATGGGCAATATGCTGGATAGTTATCGGTCTTATAATGCTTCCCTTTAAAAAATACAGAAAATGCGGATTTCTCGTACTCGTGTCTCTTCTTGTCGGACTTCTCATATGCAACATCGCATTGAAAAATCTTGTAGCACGTGATCGTCCCTGTTACCTCATAGATAAGGAAATTTGGGAAAACACGATCAAGCTCGTGGGAAATCCGTCGGAATACTCCTTCCCCTCCGGTCACTCCGTTTCAAGCATGTCGGCGGCATTGATGATATATTTCAATCACAAAAAGCTCGGCATTGCGGCGTTGGTTGCAGCAGTATTGATGGGGCTCTCACGCCTTTACGTATTCGTTCATTTTCCGACGGACGTTTTCGGAGGCTTTATAATCGGCGCAGCGATTTCAGTCGGAGTTTGGCTCGTATACAAAAAAATCGAATCCAAAAGATCAACCGAAACCGAAGCGTAAATACAAATTTCAAATATTCTATAAAATTATCCGAGAGATGTTTATTCTCTCGGATATTTATTTTCGATTAAATTTTCATATCAAACGCGTCTGTTCTGTGCATAATCGAAGAAAGTATGTCTAACAGTTCATCGGCACTCTCTTTTCTTCCTCCGTCGATCCACGCCTTAAGCACACCGATTGTAACGCCTGTACAGATCGCCATAAAATACCGTGCGTTTGTTTCATTCAATCCCGGAAGTTTGCCGTAAGACTCCTCAAGCGCCTTTGCATTTTTCATATGGCATGCGTAAATAATATCCTGACGGTTGACATCGATAAGCATCTTGAGAATATCGCTGTGCTCCGTCCAATATACAAAATATCCGTGCATCAATTCTATCTCATTCGGATTTTCACTCGGAAAAGCATAATTTAATGCTTCCCTGAAGCACATATCGCATCTCCAATAAAGGATATCCGACAGATTATCAAAGCAGCGGTAAATAGTGGTACGTGCCACACCCGAGACTTCCTGCACATCGGTTACGGTGATTCGGTCAAAAGATTTCTTTTCAAGGCATTGCATAAGCCCTTTATATATCAGATCCGCAGACTGTGCGGCTCGTTTGTCATTGCTGATGTGATACATTGTTGTCCTCCCTGTATTTAGTCAAATATCCGTCACCCCATGTATAGCCATAGGGCGTATTCTCATCTTTCAGCATCTTTTCGGGCAGATTCAGAGAAATGCCGCCCAGAACCATGCCACAGACGATGGCGAGGACAAATTCTGTGAGCGTAGGTGCAGATTGGGTAAAGAACGAAATGATGATGCCCACTGCAATAGGGAGATACCCGAAAATTGTAGTCATCATGCCGGGGCTGTAAATGGTGCGTTTGCCTTTGCTGTGAAACTTCCGATACAGAAAAACACCGCCGGAAAAATGACCGAAGACCTCGGCGCAGCATAAGAACAGTTGCATCACGCAGAAAAAAGGATTCACGCCGACGATCAATACCACACAACCGAAAAACACACCAATAAGATTCGTCCACATATCACTCATCCGATTCATGGGGTAGCGGTCAGGACAGTGGGATTTTGCCATAAGGTTGTACATGGTATGAAAACCACCGGGAAAATGCCATTCCTCCAAAACATGAAACGGCAATAATGCCGTTGCGACGGCAAACAGTTTTTGCTGTGATTCCCATACTTGCCAATTACAAACCAACACACCAATGATGATGCCACTGACCATAATCATCAGGTACAGCCATAAATCAAGCCAAAGTTTTCCTAATTTTTTCATAAAACACTCCTTTTCGATACAATTTTTAAGCACTATGTAGCACTTATTTCGATACTATTGTATCACAAAATCAGTTGTGATACAATAGTATCGTAAAATATTTTTAAGGAGATTTACAAAAATGTCGGAAAGAAGATTTACAATATTGCTTGACAAAAACGAAAGCAAAATAAGCGTACCGGTGCGTAATGCTCTATCGGTGGATTCTCCCTGTGCCAGATACACAGGCTACAAGCCGGAAACCGTGCTGCTCAAAAAAGGCTCTATCCGTCTGAAAGGCTATATGCCCCTGCCTTGTGACATTATCTTGGAGCGTGATGTGCCTGTCAAATTACGGGATGGTGTGACCATCTACACAGACATTTTCCGTCCCAATGACGATTTGCCCCATCCTGCAATTATGGCTATGAGTCCATATGGAAAAGAGATCGGCTCTCAATGGCTGGACGATACACCGAACCATGCCGGTATTCCCATGGAGGCTACTTCCGGCTTGCAGAAATTTGAGGGTCCCGATCCTGCCTACTGGTGCAACCATGGCTACGCCATTATTAACCCCGATGTTCGTGGTGCGTACAATTCCGAGGGTATCATCCTGTTCTTTGGCAGCGACTATGGCAGAGACGGCGCAGACATCATCGAATGGGCGGCTCGACAGCCGTGGAGCAACGGCAAAATCGGTATGAGTGGTAACTCGTGGCTTGCCATTTCTCAATGGTTTACCGCTGCTCAGCGTCCAGAACATCTTGCGGCAATCGCCCCGTGGGAAGGACTTTCCGACTGTGGGCGTGAGGTTGCTACCCGTGGCGGTGTGCAGATGCCGGAGTTTGTCAAAATGCTGTCCGACTCCTTTG
>CAZHPZ010000032.1:0-14346 GCA_964534905.1 uncultured Lachnospiraceae bacterium
TACGATACCGCAGAGGATATAAGCACCAAGATGATAGCATTCTGTGTAGCGTTAGGTACGCTTTTGGGAATAATGCTCGCATCTACATCGGGGCTTTTTCCGAAGTTTTATAATATCTCGGATGAGGCAAGGGGAATAGCGTCGAGTTTTCTCTTGATCACAGGATGTCTTATGCCGCTTTACGCATATCTTCAGGCGGCAAATGCCACTGTACGTGCGGGTGGCAGCACATTTCTTTTGATGCTCTTTGACGGAGTTTTCGTATGCTGTGTTGTATTTCCACTGGCATATGTGCTTTCAAACTTTACCTCACTCAGAATAGAGCTTATATATCTGATAGTAAATGGTGTAGAGGTGCTTAGTAAGGATATTTTCGGTTTTGTTATGCTGAAAAAGAAAAAATGGATACATAAGATAGTTTAAAGATTGAAAAACGACGATTTTTTTAGAATTAATAGTCCTTGCAATGCTAAAAACAACCAAAAAACCCCCGAAGGTGTCTGACCTTCGGGGGATTTTGTATGACAAACATTTCATTTTAGTCCAAAATTAGTCCAAGAGGGATTTTCCGAATTCCTTTTTGAGTGTATCGGAGAGAAGCTTTACGGGCAAGCCGACGACGTTAAAATAGTCGCCCTCAATGCCGTTTATCCAAGTGGACGCATATCCCTGGATAGCGTAGGCGCCCGCCTTATCATAAGCCTCGCTTGTGCAGAGATATTTTTCAAGACTGTTTTCGTCTATTTCATCGAAATGTACGATTGTGCTTTCGCAAGCAGTTACGGATTTTTCACTTGAAACAAGTGCAATTCCGCTTATGACGCGGTGTGCACGTCCCGAAAATGAACGGAGCATACGACGTGCGTCGTTCTTATCCTTCGGCTTTCCCATTATTTCGCCGTCGGGGCTTACGACAACGGTGTCGCAGGCAAGGATTATGCAATCGTAGAGAAACTCCTTATCCTTTGAGAAGAAGCGTTCAGCTACCGCCTGTCCCTTACGTAGTGCTATTTCCTTTACGTAACGTTCGGGATCCTTTTCATCGGAGCTTTCATTTGTATCAAGAGCGAAAATGCTGAAATTAAGACCGAGATCCTGAAGTATTTCACGTCTTCTCGGTGATTTGGATGCTAAAATGATAGTCATAATTTTGTCCTCTTTATTCCGAATGCCGACCTTATTCGATCGGCATTCTTATTTTTTGTTTATTTATCTACGCTTTCGGAGCCGTCACTCTCGTCGGAGCTTTCGTATGTCTCACCGCTCGGTGCATTTACCATACGCTCGCGCTCTTCCTTTTCACGGCGAAGCTCTTCCTCGACCTTGCGCTGTTCTTCCTCTTCCTCACGGTGCTTTGCCTCATTTTCCTCACGGCTCTTACGTTCCTTTTCCTTGGCGATCTCGTCGATCTCCTCAAAGGTGAGGTCGTTTTCCATAGCTGCCTTGAACTGATCTCCGTCCATAAATTCATTCTTAAGGAGATATCCTGCGATGAGGTGGAGCTTATCTATGTGGTCGTTCAATATCTGCTTACACTGAACATATGCGTTTTCTATTATAGAACGCACCTCGTCGTCTATCTCGGATGCGATCTTCTCGGAATAGTTCTTTGTATTGTTGAAGTCTCTGCCGAGGAACACCTCGGTGTCCGAATGCTCGGAGCCGTAGAGCACAAGACCGAGCTTGTCGCTCATACCGTAGCGTGTGACCATATTTCTTGCGGTTTTGGTCGCCTGCTGAATATCGCCCGAGGCACCTGTTGAGATATCGTCAAGTATTATTTCCTCTGCGGCTCTTCCGCCGAGTGCGAGAACGATGCTGTCGAGCATCTGACCTCTTGTGAGCGTGAATGTATCCTGCTCGGGAATGCTTACCGTAACGCCTCCTGCGTTTCCTGCGGGAACGGTGGAGATGAATTTAACCGGATCGGTGTGCTTGCAGTAGTAAGAAGCAACTGCGTGACCTGCCTCGTGATATGCGGTAAGCTTGTTGTCCTCCTCGGTTCTGATCCTCGTTTTCTTCTGAGGACCGAGAAGTATCTTCATATAGGACTTTTCGATATCCTCCATACCGATTAGGCTCTTGTTGCATTTAGCGGCGTGAAGAGCAGCCTCGTTGAGGAGGTTTGCGAGGTCCGCGCCTGTAAATCCGATAGTGGACTGCGCAATTTTGTGATAGTCGACAGTGCTTTCCATTGGCTTCTTTCTTGCGTGTACCTTGAGGATTTCCTCACGTCCCTTGATATCGGGATATCCTACTCTTACCTGTCTGTCAAAACGACCGGGACGGAGAAGAGCGGGGTCGAGTATATCCGCACGGTTTGTTGCGGCTATGATGATTATACCTTCGTGAGTGCCGAAGCCGTCCATCTCCACGAGAAGCTGGTTGAGCGTTTGCTCACGCTCGTCGTGTCCGCCGCCGAGACCTGCGCCTCTGTGACGTCCCACCGCGTCTATCTCGTCGATGAAGATTATCGCCGCGGGAGCCTTTCTTGCCGTTTCAAAGAGGTCTCTTACTCGGCTTGCACCGACGCCGACATACATTTCGACGAAATCGGAGCCGGACATTGAGAAGAAAGGAACGCCCGCTTCGCCGGCAACTGCCTTTGCAAGCAGGGTCTTACCGGTTCCGGGAGGGCCCACAAGCAGAACGCCGTGGGGGATCTTTGCGCCGAGACGAGAGAATTTCTGGGGATCCTTAAGATATTCGACTATCTCGACAAGCTCCTGCTTTTCCTCCTCGGCACCCGCAACATCGTCAAAGGTGACCTTGTTTTTATCGTTTTGAGGCATATGAGCCTTTGCTTTGCCGAAGCTCATCATACCGCCCGTATTTTTGTTCATTTGCTTCATAATATAGAAGCCGAGCAGTACCATTGATATGATCATAAGGAGCGTCGGGAGCATTGATACCCACCAGGGGTATTCGGTCAGAGGCTCGTAGTCATATCCCACGAGATTTTTAAGGTTGCCTTGATATTTTTCGAATTCGCTTGTGAACAGGTCGATATTACGAAGCTTGTAGCTTATCTTTTCGGTTTTGAGTCCCACAACGTCCTCGGGAGTGAGCAATCCGCTCTTTTCGGACTTGTATACTATCATAGTGAGAACGTTTGAGTTGGAAACCTCAAACTCCTTGACTCTGTCCTCCTCGAAATATTGCATAACATCGCTGAAACTCAGATTTTCCTTGTTCTGCTGTGTTCCCGTCATGGCAAACACGGCAAGAAGAATCAGCGATATCAATGCAAGATAAAAAATTATAACTCTTACACTGTTGTTTTTCTTCATTAATAACCTCCGAATGTATGTTAAGTCATTTTTGGCAATTTAACGGTAATGCGATAGAAATTTTCGGTGGGACGTCCCGAACGCTTTATTTTGTCGGAAAGCGCAACGCCGGGGATCCACAGTATTTCATCGCCCGATACGAGCA
This sequence comes from uncultured Lachnospiraceae bacterium, assembly GCA_964534905.1. Classification (GTDB taxonomy): domain Bacteria; phylum Bacillota; class Clostridia; order Oscillospirales; family CAG-272; genus RGIG4608. Next base: position 3,436 of record CAZHPZ010000032.1, read on the forward strand.
GGGGCAGCTTTCCTCGAAGCTCTATCGGAACCTTTTTTTCATTCATCAGCTTTTTCAGACTCTTGTGCATTCCGGATGTGAGAATAACGTCGCCCTCACGCCTCGGTCTTAGGTGCATTTCGTCCGTGACGGCGTCACGGCTGATGATGATATGGGGATCGTCCGCCGTCGGTTCTGCGGGATCCTCTTCGATAATTATTATAACACCGTCCTCACTCAAAAATTCGCCCGGGCATAGCGGAATGTCAAAATCGCCGCCTGCGATGGGTGCGATATCCTTGCCGAAGCGGAGCATATCGCCCTTGATAATTGCCTCGGTGCCGCCGGGCAGGGAGGCGCGTGAATGGGAAACGGATTTTTGCGCAAGTAGGGTAAGCGCTTTGACGTGAACGTATTCGAGCGATACGCCCGATACGTCCTTAAAGCAAATCTCAAGCACGCGCGCCTTCAGCGCATCGTGCAGGGAGTTGAATTCCGCAAGAGGAATTCCGTCTGTGACATGTTCCGAAATAAATTTACGTGCACATTCGTCGACAAAGTCGTCAACCTGCCTTGCGTTATCGCAAAACCGAGCTACGACCTTATTCAAATCGGGCTGTACCTCACGAAGCACGGGTGTAACCTTGGCACGCAGAGCGTTTCGTGTGTAGCTCGTGTCGGCGTTGGTGCTGTCCGTGACGAAATCTATGCCGTTTTCCGCACAATATTCGAGAATGTCCTCTTTGTCGGCACCGAGCAGGGGACGTGCTATATAAAGCTCGCCTCTCTCTCCGAAGCGTCTGCAGGGAGATATCGCGCCTATCCCTCCGACGCCCGAGCCTCGCAGCAGATGAAGGAGCATACTCTCCGTCAGGTCTGCGGCATGATGTGCGGTTACAAGCGTATCTATCGAATTTTCTTTCATTATGCGCTCAAAGAACGCGTATCTTTGCTCCCTTGCCTCAAGTTCAAGGCTGTTGCCGTGCTCGCGTGCAAGAGCGGGAATGTCCGCATATTCTGTAAAAAGAGTGATACCGAGCTCCTCGCAAAGTTCACCGCAAAAGCGAGCGTCGCGTTCTGCCTCGTCTCCGCGAATCCCGTGATTGAGATGTGCGGCAAAAAGGGCGTATCCGTGCTCCGCCGCGTCAAGCGACAAAAGGTGGAGAAGTGCACTTGAATCCGCTCCTCCGGAGAGAGCAACAAGCACGCCTGAGGTGTACGGCATACCCGTGAGAGTGTGCGGAGGTGTAAAGTGATTTTTTAAGCCTTTTTTCATATGTCGGCTCCGAAAAAGCGAAATTAAGTCGGCTCTCTGCCGTCGTCCGCAATGGAACGGAACAGAGTATACTGACCGAGCCAGCCCATTTTGATGTTGCCGGTTGAGCCGTGACGGTTTTTGGCGATTATAACCTCGGCTATGTTTGACGCCTCGCCCTCGGTCGGAACGGCGCCGCTGTTATAATATTCGTTTCTGTAAAGGAACATTACAACGTCTGCGTCCTGCTCGATAGCACCGGAGTCACGAAGGTCGGAGAGCATCGGCTTCTTGTCGGTTCTCGATTCGGGACCACGGGAAAGCTGAGCACAGCAGATTATCGGAACGTTAAGTTCCTTTGCCATTATCTTAAGTGAACGGGAGATCTCGCCGACCTCCTGCGCGCGGTTGTCTATTTTTCTGTCACTCTGCATAAGCTGGAGATAGTCTATGATAACAAGTCCGAGATTTTCAACACGGCGAAGCTTTGCTTTCATTTCGGTAACGCCGATGCCGCTCGTGTCGTCGATGAGAATGTCGCATCCCGCAAGACGTGAGCTTGCGTCTGCGATCTTTTCCCAGCTTTCGCTTGAAAGCTTGCCCGAGCGAAGCTCGTGGCTGTCTACGAGCGCCTCACTTGAAAGTACACGTGTAACAAGCTGCTCGGCACTCATCTCAAGAGAAAACACGCAAACCTTTTTCTTGGTGCTCTGCGCAACGTTTGTTGCGATGTTGAGCGCAAAGCTTGTCTTACCCATACCGGGACGTGCGCCTATGAGAATAAGGTCGGAGTTACCCATGCCGACGAGGACTCGGTCAACGCCCGAAAATCCGGTGGCTGTGCCGTGGGATGCGTCGGGATTGGTGGAAAGCTCGTGAAGATTGTTGTAAACCGATCCGAGAACGTCGCGTATATGCTTGAAGTTCTTTGTATCTCTGCCCTGGGCTATGGAGAATATCTTGCTTTCGGCAAGCTCGATTATGCCCGAGGCGGATTCCTGCTCGGAGAATGCGCTTTCGTTTATTTCTCCGCAAACCTCAATGAGCTGACGGAGAGCGCTTTTTTCCTTGACTATTCTTGCATAGTCCTTTACGTTGAGCGCGGTGGGAACGACCTCGGAGAGGGTTCTAATATAGTCCTCTCCGCCGCTTTTGTCGTATATACCCTTGCGAACGAGCATATCTATGAGTGTAACGACGTCGATTTCCTTATTGGTGAGGAAAAGCTCCGTTGCCGCAAGATATATCTGCTTGTGCTCGGTGATGTAAAAGTCGTCTGCCTTTATGAGATCCGCAACCTCGTTTATTGAGGCGGGGTCGATGAGTATCGATCCGAGGAGCGATTGCTCCGCGATGAGCGAGAACGGCAGCTTTCTGTTAAGGTCTTCGTTCATTGTCCGCTCCTTACTGCTTCGGAGATACCACAACGGTGATCTTACCCGTTATCTCCGCACCGTAAAGCTTTACGTCGATCTTATAGGTGCCGAACGTCTTGATGCTCTCATTCATAAGAATTTTCTTCTTATCTACGATGATTCCGTGATCCTTTGCGAGTCTTTCCGTGATATCCTTGCTTGTAACCGCACCGTAAAGACGGTTGTCATTGCCCGCGCTCTCCGTTATTTTGACCGTAACGGATGCGAGCTTGTCTGCAAGAGCACGAGCCTCGCTTTTTGCTACCTCTATTTTGTGAAGATTGGAAGCTTCCTTGTTTTTTGCTTCGTTAACTGCCTTGGCGTCTGCGATTATCGCAAGCTTTTTGGGAAGAAGAAAGTTTCTTGCATATCCGTCGGATACTTCGATTATCTGATCCTTTTTACCCTGACCCTTAACGTCCTGTGTCAACATTACTTTCATTTTTGTTACTCCTAACTCTGAGATTGTATAATACGATTCTTAAAAAATCTTGAAATTCAGTTTTCTTTGAAATATTCGTCTATCGCGTCCTTGAGACGGTAGAGAGTTGCCTTCATATCGACGTGCTTTACGGCAGCCGCCGCCGAATCGAAGTGTCCGCCGCCGCCCAGCTTTTCGAGAATGAGCTGAACGTTTACGGAGCCGTTTGAGCGTGCACTGATGTGAATTACGTCGCCTATGCTTACAAGAGCGAACGACGCGTCTACTCCTCTTACGCCGAGAAGCTTGTCCGCCGCCTTTGCGGCAGCCACTCTGTCGAAGGTCGGATCGTTTCCGTCGCTCTCAGTTATGGCGATTCTGTCGAGGTACATAGTAACGTTGGTGTTAAACTTTACCTCGCTCATAAAGCTGTTAAACGGCTCGTGGAAGAATGTCTCGGCAATTTCCGAGTTTGCGCCGACTCCGCGAAGATACATTGCGGCGGAGAAGGTTTTTGTACCCGTTGTGCGAGTGAAATTCTTGGTGTCGACCATTATTCCCGCAAGAAGCACGTTTGCCTCCTCCTTGTACATGGCATCGGAGGGAAGCACCTGCTCGAGAATTCCCGTTATGATCTCCGACGCACTTGACGCAGAGGGATCAATGAGGGAGAGCAGAGGCTCGTTTTCGTATTCGGCGACCTTTCTGTGGTGGTCGATGACGACGAAATCCTTTACGTTGTTAGCTATGTTGGAGGATTCGAGTATATTGAAATTGTTTGCGTCGACTATGATAAGAAGCGTGTCGGAGCGGATCATATCGAGACCTGCCTCTGCGCTGATAAATACGTTCTTGTAATCGTCAAGCATAAGAAGCTTCTCCGAGCACGCGCGGAAGCTCTCGGATGCGGTGTTGATGACGATCTTCGGCTTAAGTCCGCAGAATATACAGAGTCTTGCAACACCCACACAGGCGCCTATTGCGTCGAAGTCGGGATTGACGTGTCCCATAATGAGAACGTTGCCGGCGTTGGCAATGTATGATGTGAGCTGAGTTGCGAAAACTCTTGCAAAGGAGCCGGATTTTTTCTGAACGCCCTTTGTCTTTCCGCCGAAGAAGAGCATATCCTCTTCCGTCTTGACGGCAACCTGGTCGCCGCCTCTCTGAAGTGCGAATTCGAGCGCCGAGAGGGCGTTCTTTTCCATTTCCTCAAAGGTTTCGCCGACAAGGGATACGCCCATTGATATCGTAACGGGAACAGAGCTGTCTCCGAGACGCACGTTTCTGATGGTTTCGAGAATATCGAATTTGTTTTCGGCACATTCCTCATATCTTGCCTTCGGAAATACCATTATGTAACGGTCACGGTTGTATTCTCTGATAAAGCCGTCATTCTCCGAGGCGAATTTTTTGAGTATTTCCTCTATTTCGTTTGCTGCCGAGCGGTAATTTACTCTGACGTATTCGGCTATCTCGTTGAGGTTGTCGAGGACGATGTGCGCTACAACGGGAGCCTCCGCCTCGGTTTTGCGAAGAAGCCTTTCGTAATCGGTGTAATCTGTAAACGTTGTGAGGTAATAGTAGTTCTTTCCGAGCACTCTGCGATAAACGCAGGCGGTATAATTTCTGCCGCCGATGATAACGGAAAGCTCGCCGTGAGCGTCGCTGCTTGAATTATCCTCGTCGGGTAGGGTTGCGAGCAGCTCGTCTATTTTGATATCGCAAAGCTCGCCGAGATTCTTCTGAAGCAGGCTTTCCTCTGTGCCGAGCATTACCTGAGCACCGTGTGAATACCATGCGATGAGTCCCGAGCGGAGCGTGAGCACGCAGGGAAGCTCAACGTCTCTCATCATACCCGTCATTGCCTTTTCCATAAGGAGAGTTTTTTCCCTGAAGCTTATCTCCATTCGACTCTTGCTTTTGTATACCGCATATACGACGATGATAAACACAACGTCCGCGGCAAAAAGAACGATTCCGAGCCACTTCGGGTAATCGGGTACGAAAATATTTATTATAGCGTAAAGACCGATAAATATAGCACTGCTGATCAAGCATATCCAGAGAAGCATACTGCTTCCGGAAAACGTGCGTTCGTTATCTCTGTTACTCATTGGATCCTGTTACTCCTTTTATAAGATTGCATACTGCTCCATATTATCTTCCTATGATTATAACACGAAAAGCCGAATTTGTAAACAAGATTTTATGCGATTTTATAAAAATAAAAGGAGAAAAATCAAAAAAAGATGAAAAAAGATTGAAAAATCTATTGCAAAATATAAAAAGATGTGCTATAATGAATCATACTAAGCTGAGAGTGGGTCCGAAAGTACCCACTCTTAATTCTTGAAAAGGCAGATTTAAGATATGATTAAGAAGAATATCGTCGGAACGGTCACGGATCTTATATCTCCCGTTGCCGATGAAATGGGAATAATACTCTGGGACGTTGAATTCGTCAAGGAGGGAGCGAAAAAGATACTCCGAGTCACCATCGACTCCGAGGAGGGCATCGATATAAATACCTGTGAAAAATTCCACAGAACGATAGACCCTATGCTTGACGAGGCGGATCCCATCGACGAATCGTATTATCTTGAGGTTACCTCTCCGGGTATCGAGCGTCAGATAAAGACGGACGCACACATCGCCATGTGCGAGGGCGAGAGGGTAGAACTTAGACTCTTCGCTCCGAAAAACGGCACAAAGAGCTTTACGGGAACGCTCCTCGGACTTGACGGCGAGGGCAGAGTCGTTCTTGAAATCGGCGGAGAGTGCACCGCATTCGAAAAAAGTGAAATTGCAAAAATGCAAACCGTGTTTGATTTTTAATAAGGAGAAAAATTACGATGAATAAGGAATTATTTGCGGCTCTTGATATGCTCGAAAAGGAAAAGGGCATTTCCAAGGAATATATGCTTGAAAAGATAGAGGCGGCTCTTGTGTCCGCATTCAAAAAGGAATACGGTAACAATACAAACGTCCGTGTGTCTATCGACGAGGCAAAGGAGGACGTTAAGGTCTACCAGCAGAAGGAGGTAGTTGAGGTCGTGGAGGATCCCGAAACTCAGATATCTCTCGATGAGGCAAAGAAGATCGCAAAGAAGTACACTCTCGGCACGTTAGTTGAGCGTGAGGTAAAGCCCAAGAATTTCAGACGTCTTTCCGCAGGTGCGGCAAAGTCCGTCATTATTCAGGGAATAAGAGAGGGAGAGCGTAAGGCAATCCAGGACGCATATGAAAATCAGAAGGACGAGATAATCACCGCAACGGTAAGCAAGATAAATCCCGAGAACGGAAATGTTTTGCTTGAAACGGAGAACGGCTTCGCAACTCTTCTTTACAGCGAGCAGATCCCCGGCGAGGTGCTTACGGTAGGAGATAAGATAAAGGTTTACGTTCTTCAGGTAAATAGAGAGGGCAGAGGTCCCATCGTAACCCTTTCCCGTACACATGCGGGACTTGTAAAGAGAATATTCGAGCTTGAGATTCCCGAAATCACCGACGGTATCGTTCTCATCAAGGGTATTTGCCGTGAGGCGGGCTCAAGAACGAAGCTTGCGGTTTGCTCAAGAGATCCCGAGGTCGATCCCATCGGCGCGTGCATCGGTAATCACGGTATGAGAATCAATGCGATAGTAAACGAGCTCGGCGGCGAGAAGATAGATATAATTAAGTACAGCGACGATCCTACGGAATACGTAAGAGAGGCGCTCTCACCCGCGCCCGTAAAGTCGGCAGAGCTTGTAGGAGAAAGATCGTGCAAGGTTATCGTTGCTCCCGATCAGCTTTCTCTTGCAATCGGTAAGGAGGGACAGAATGTCCGTCTTGCCGCAAGACTTACGGGAATAAAGATTGACATCAAGTCCGAATAAAGCTATGGAGCAGAAAAGAAAAATACCGCTCCGTCAGTGCGTAGGCTGCTGTGAAAGAAAGCCCAAGGGCGAGCTTTTGCGTGTGGTCAGAACTCCCGAGGGAGAGATCGTGCTTGACAGAACGGGCAGAAAAAACGGCAGAGGCGTGTATGTCTGCGCCGACGTTAAATGCCTTTCCAAGGCACAGAAAAGCGGAAAGCTTGCTTCTCATCTTGAATGCAACGTGCCCGAGGAGGTATATTCTCAGCTTGCTTCGGCAATCTCGGAGGCAGAGTGATGACGGACGAAAGAATACTCGGCTCACTCGGACTCTGCTCCAAGGCGGGAAAGCTGATATACGGCGTTCCGATGACGGTAGAGGCTATGCAAAGGCAAAAGCCCGTGTATGTCGTGCTTGAGGCTTCGGACACAAGCGCGAACACGCACAAAAGAATATGCGATAAATGTGCCTTTTACGGCATAAAAACGGTGAGACTCGATATCGACGGTGCAAGGCTTGCGTCAGCGGTCGGTAAAAGCGGAGTGCTTGCCGCGGTTGCCATCGCCGACGAGGGATTTTATAAGATGGCAAGCAAATATTTGGAGAAAAATTAATTTTCGGTTATTATACATTATATAGAACGGCTTATTTTATTACGGAATTTTTGGAGGTACTAATGGCAAATCCACAATTTAAGGTAAATCAATTAGCAAAGGATCTCGGACTCAAGAGTAAGGATATTATGGACGTCCTTACGCAGAGCGGAGTTTCGGGCAAGACGACTCAGATGAACCTTGAGGGAAAGGAGTTCGACGTCTTTTTCGATATGCTCACAAAGCAGAATCAGATCAAGGATATCGATTCCTATATCTTCGGCGACACCTACATTCCGTCGAAGCTCGGAAAAAAGAATGCGAGCAAGTCCGATGACGGCGTAAAGACGGCTTCCGAGACAACTGTCGCAAAGGCAGAGCCCGAAAAGACGGAAAAGGTCGAAAAGGTCGAAAAGGTTGAAAAAGCGGAAAAGACCGAAATCAAGACAGAGAAGAAGGAAGCGCCGAGCAATGCAGGGGATAAGTCCACACCTATTGCGGAAACAAAGTCCAAAGCACAACCCAAAACCGAAAATAAGCCCGAAAAGCAGGTAAAGGCTGACGCTAACCGTTCACAGCAGAACAGCCGTAATCAAGGAAATCAGAATCAGGCGAAGTCCAATCAGACGCAGAATCAGCAGAGAGGCGCGTCCGACAGACAGGGACAGAAGCCGGCATATCAAAACCAGTCACGCGGTGCAAACGGAGCTCAGAGCGACAGAGGCGCATCGTTCGGCAGAGATAATAATCAGAACAGAGGCGGCGCTCAGCAGTTCGACAGAAGAGGCGGCACACAGAACGGCGGAAATTTGCAGGGACGTTCCTTCGGAAATCAGAACGCTGCAGGCGGACAAAAGCCCTATTCTCAGAATGCGAAGAAGCCCGCAGGACAGGGGGGCTTCGGCAGAGATAAGGACGAGGGTAATCAGAACGCTCCCAAGGAGCATTTCAAGCCCACGGCGATCGTGCGTGAGCAGACCGCAAAGGGCGAGGTTTCCAAGAAGAGCGGAGCTACACGTATCGTAGATATGAGAGGCTCCAGCTATGATGCGTCCAAGTATGACGAAAAGCTTGATAATTACGTTCCCGATAGTGTTAAGGACGCTCGCGGCGGAAATCAGAAATTCAATAAAAAGGGTCAGCAGCAGTCGAATAAATTCGATAAGAATAATCATAAAAAGCAACAGCAGGTCGTTAAAAAGCAACCTGTCAGCATAACAATCCCCGATGAGATATCCGTTGGTGAGCTTGCGTCCCGCCTTAAGGTTACTGCGGGCGAGGTAGTAAAGCGTCTTATGATGATGGGAATGATGGTTACCGTAAACCAGGTAATCGACTTCGATACGGCATACCTCATTGCCGACGAGCTCGGAGCAATAGCTACCAAGGAGGTAGTTGTTACTATCGAAGAAAAGCTCTTCGACGATACACCCGATACGGATGATACTCTCCGTGAGCGTGCTCCCGTAATTTGCGTAATGGGACACGTTGACCACGGTAAAACATCCATTCTTGACGCAATCCGTCATACGAGCGTTACCACAGGCGAGGCTGGCGGTATCACTCAGCATATAGGTGCTTACAGAGTTAAGGTAAACGGCAAGGATATGACGTTCCTTGATACTCCCGGACACGAGGCGTTCACCGCAATGCGTGCAAGAGGAGCACAGGCAACGGATATCGCGATACTCGTTGTTGCCGCCGACGACGGAATTATGCCCCAGACTATCGAGGCTATTAATCACGCCAAGGCAGCCGGAATAGATATTGTAGTAGCAATAAATAAAATGGATAAGCCCACTGCCGATCCCGATACGGTAAAGCAGGAGCTTACGAGATATGACCTCATTCCCGAGGAGTGGGGCGGCGATGTTATTTGCGTTCCCGTATCCGCAAAGACAGGCAAGGGAATAGAGGATCTTCTTGAGAGCGTGCTCCTCGTAGCCGAGGTAAAGGAGCTTAAGGCTAACCCCAACCGTCACGCTAAGGGAATTGTTATCGAGGCAAAGCTTGATAAGGGAAGAGGTCCCGTTGCAACAGTGCTTGTTCAGAACGGTACGCTCCATAACGGAGATATCGTAATTGCCGGAACCGCGGTAGGACGTGTTCGTGCAATGACAGACCATAACAGAAAGCCGCTTAAGGAGGCAGGTCCCTCAGTTCCCATTGAGATTATCGGTCTTTCCGACGTTCCCGTTGCAGGCGACGAGTTTAACGCCGTAGCGGACGAAAAGATGGCAAGAGAGCTTGCGGAAAAGAGAAAAGCCGAGGCTAAGGAGGAAATCTTCAAGGCTAACGCAAGAGCAAATCTTAACGACCTCTTTAATCAGATATCCGAGGGTATTAAGGATCTTAATATAATTGTAAAGGCTGACGTTGACGGCTCTGCCGAGGCAGTCCGCGCATCGCTTCAGAAGATATCCAACGAGGAGGTTAAGGTCAAGGTTATCCACTCCGCGGTTGGAGGAATTACCGAAAGTGATGTAATGCTTGCGGCGGCGTCAAACGCTATTATCGTAGGCTTTAACGTGCGCCCCGATAAGGGAGCAACCGATTCTGCCGACAGACAGAACGTCGAAATTCGCACCTACCGTGTAATTTACGATTGTATCGAAGAGATAACGGCTGCTATGAAGGGTATGCTTGCTCCTAAGTTCAAGGAGGTAGTTCTCGGACACGCAGAGGTTCGTCAGACGATTCACGTTCCCGGTGTCGGAACAATTGCCGGATCCTATATTACGGACGGTAAGGTTACAAGAGCATCTCAGATCAGAGTCGTAAGAGACAGTATCGTTATCTTCGAGGATAAGATATCCTCTCTTAAGAGATTTAAGGACGACGCCAAGGAAGTCGCTTCGGGCTATGAGTGCGGTATCGGACTTGAAAAGTTCAACGATATCAAGCTCGGCGACGTGCTTGAAGCATTCGTTATGGAAGAGATTCAGCAATAAAATAAAGATCAAATTAAAAACTGGGCGAGTCGACGACTCACCCGGTTTTGTTTATTATTGAAGAATCAATATTAAATCATAAAAAAGATTTGTAAAAATAAAAAAATGTTAAAAATCATCGTTTTTTTAAATAAAGGCTTTACAATGGCGCAAAATTGTGTTAAAATTATATTGTATGTTTAATAATATATAAAAATCACACTTATTCAAACAAAATTTTCTAAAACTTTAGGAGGATTTGAAAAAATGGCAATCCAGAGAAAGAAAATTTCAATGGACGGTAATACCGCTGCCGCACACGTATCGTATGCGTTCACAGAGGTAGCCGCTATTTACCCCATCACGCCCTCAAGCCCCATGGCTGAGGTAACGGATACCTGGTCTGCGACGGACAAGAATATCTTCGGCGAGCCCGCAAAGAATATTCTCGGTCAGAACG
>CAZHPZ010000033.1:0-13599 GCA_964534905.1 uncultured Lachnospiraceae bacterium
CTATGACCCTCTGCTTGTAAGGCAGATGCTCTCCCAACTGAGCTATGCTTCCATATGCCGTCGATGTTTCAACGACTTTGTTATTATATCACATCGAAAAATACTTGTCAAGCGTTTTTTAACATTTTTTCAAAAAAATGTTTTGATTTTTATTATTTTGCTCATTTTTGTTCTTTTTTTGGTTTTTATATCCTTTTTTCGCAAAATGAGTGCACGCAAACTTGACAATTCCCTTCGAATTTTGATATAATATATTATCTATGTCATATTATAGATATCAAGGAGGCTTTACTTATGTCTATAAAAAACGAATACATTTTAAAATTAATCGACGAGGTTGAGGCACGCAATCCGGGAGAACCCGAATTTCATCAGGCAATCAGAGAGGTGCTCGCATCCATCGAGCCTGTTATCGACGCTCATCCCGAATACGCCGAGCACGGTGTTCTGGCAAGTCTTTGCGAGCCGGAGAGAGTTATTAAATTTCGCGTTCCGTGGGTCGACGACGGCGGAGCCGTGCGCATAAACCGAGGCTTCAGAATACAATTCAACAGCGCGATAGGTCCCTACAAGGGCGGGCTTCGCTTCCATCCGTCCGTCAACGAGAGTATAATTAAGTTTTTGGGCTTTGAGCAGACGTTCAAGAACTCTCTTACGGGATTGCCGATAGGCGGTGGAAAGGGCGGCTCCGATTTTGATCCTCACGGCAAGAGCGACGGCGAAATAATGAGATTTTGCCAGAGCTTTATGACGGAGCTTTACAAATACATCGGCGCCGATACGGACGTTCCCGCGGGAGATATCGGCGTAGGAGCAAGGGAGATCGGATATTTGTTCGGCCAGTACAAGAGAATTTGCGGCGAATACACGGGAGTGCTTACAGGCAAGGGCTTGACGTACGGAGGCAGTCTTGCACGCCGCGAGGCAACGGGCTTCGGTCTTTGCTATTTCACAGATGAAATGCTTAAAAATTCCGGCAAGAGCTTTAACGGCGCACGCGTCGTTATATCAGGCTCGGGAAACGTTGCGATTTATACCGCACAGAAGGCTATCGAGCTCGGCGCACGCGTTGTCGCAATGAGTGATTCCGACGGATACGTTTACGACGAGCGAGGTATTGAACTTGACGTCGTCAAGGATATAAAGGAAGTGAGACGTGCGCGAATCTCCGAATATGCGGCTCTGCATGACGGTGCACAATATTTTGACGGTTGCAGAGGAATCTGGACTGTTCCCTGCGACATTGCACTTCCCTGCGCAACTCAGAACGAGCTTGACGCGGATTCCGCACGCGCGCTTGTGGAAAACGGCTGCTTTGCGGTTGCGGAGGGAGCTAATATGCCGTCAACGCCCGAGGCTATCGACATATTCCTTGAGAGTGGAATTCTTTTTGCTCCCGCAAAGGCGGCAAACGCAGGCGGAGTTGCCACGAGTGCTCTCGAAATGAGTCAGAACTCAATGCGTTACTCATGGAACTTTGACGAGGTGGACTCAAAATTACATCAAATAATGGTAAATATTTACAATAATTGCTCGGAAGCTGCTAAAAAATACGGCTACGACGGCAATCTTGTGAGGGGCGCTAACATTGCCGGCTTCACGAAGGTTGCGGAGGCCATGCTCGCTCAGGGTGTGGTTTGATATTAAAAGAGAGGATTTTATATAAAATGAACGAGGTTTTACTTTGCAAATACGGCGAAATAGTGCTCAAGGGTGCAAATCGCGCGTATTTTGAGGACGCTCTTTGCAAGGAATTGCGCACAAGAGCAAAAAAATGCGGAAATTTCGAGGTCAGCCGTGCACAGTCCACGGTATACATTGAACCACTCGACGATTTTGCGGATATGGACGCCATGCTCGCAGAGGCCAAAAAGGTATTCGGAATCGTCGCTATCGCGCGTGCTCACGTTTGCGAAAAAACGCTTGAGGCAATAAGCGACGCCGCGCGCACGTACATCGTCGACGAAATTCGAGGATATAAGACATTCAAGGTAGAGGCAAAGAGAAGCGACAAGACCTTCCCTCTTGACTCTATGGATCTTTCGCGCGAGATCGGCGGCGTTTTGCTTGATGCAAACTGCCGAGTCAAGGTCGACGTCCGTAACCCCGACGTAGTTGTCAGAGTTGAAATACGAGAGAGATATGCCTATATTTATGCGGGAATGCACAAGGGTGCGGGCGGCATGCCCGTCGGAACAAACGGAAAGGGACTTTTGCTCCTCTCGGGCGGTATCGACTCACCTGTCGCAGGCTATATGATGGCAAAGCGAGGTGTTAAGCTTGAGGCTGTGCATTTCGAGTCTTTCCCTTACACGAGCGAGCGCGCACTTCAAAAGGTTCTCGACCTCGCAAAGCTTGTTTCCGATTACTCCGGCGACATTTACGTACACATTATTTCTCTGACTCATATTCAGGAAGAGCTTGTAAAGCACTGCAACGAAGACTATTTCACGCTCCTACTCCGCAGATATATGGTAGCTATTGCCAATTTAGTTGCAAAAAGATATAATTGTCAAGCACTCATCACCGGCGAAAGCGTCGGTCAGGTGGCGAGCCAGACAATGCAGGCAATAGGCGTTACGGACGCAGTTGCCGATATCCCTGTTTTCCGTCCCTGCATCGGAATGGATAAGGAGGAAATTATACAAATTTCACGCAAAATCGGTACGTTTGACACGTCAATTCTTCCCTACGAGGACTGCTGCACGGTCTTCACCCCCAAACATCCCAAAACAAAGCCGGAACTTGAAAAGGTTCTTACAGAGGAAAATAAGCTTCCGTTTGATGAACTTGTAGCCGAAGCATTTGCCACGATGAAAACAGAGAGAGTACATTTCGACTAAAAGCACGTAAACAAGTACTTTTTCGGCAAAGAAAGGATTTAAATTCAAAAAATATAATGGAAAAGCATTCATTTATTGAAAAACTGACGTATGCGTTAAAGAAAAATCTAAATATAGAGCTTACAGAGCGACAATCAGAGCAAATGTTTGCTCTTTCCGAACGTCTTGTAGAGGTAAACAATGTTATGAACCTCACAGCTATAACGGACGAGGACGGAATAATACTTCGACATATTGTGGATTCGCTCATAATATCGCCGTATATTCCCGAGGATGCTTCGCTTATAGATATAGGTTGCGGAGCGGGATTTCCCACTCTTCCGATAGCGGTAGCGCGTCTCGATTTGAAAATTTGTGCAGTCGACAGTACGGAAAAACGCGTTAAATACGTTGCGCAAACCGCAGAAATGCTCGGTCTTTGCAACGTAAACGCCATATCGGCACGTGCAGAGGAGCTTGCAACACTTTCCGAGCACAGAGAAAAATATGATGTGGCTACCGCAAGAGCCGTTGCTGCGTTACCTGTTCTTTGTGAATTAACTCTTCCCTTTGTAAAAACAGGCGGTAAGCTTGTTGCGATGAAAGCAAAAAATGCAAAAGACGAGCTTGAAACCTCACGAAACGCAATCTCAAAGCTTTGCGGTAAGAAATCGCTTTCAGAAATATCATTTACAGAATCGAGGCTTGTCGGAACTGTCAACGGAGATGATATCGACGAAAGCAGAGCCGTTATTGAAATTATAAAACTTGAAAGCACGCCTAAAACATATCCGAGAAAATATTCTCAAATCAAAAAGTCACCGTTGTAACACAAAAAGCACCGCTTGCGGTGCTTTTTGTGTTTCGCGTGAAACATTGAGATATTCATTTAAGTGCCGATGTGAAATATATACGTTTCTTTGAATCAAATGTTTTGTTTCACGTGAAACATTTTAGATGTTCGCATAAATTACTCGATCCAAACAAATATATGGAATTGTGTCGAATTTTGTTTCACTTGAAACATCATAATCAAGTTTGAACGCCGCTTAGTTTCGTTAAACGTGAGTTGTTTTAATCTGCAAAACCTTGTTTCGACAAAATGTTTCACGTGAAACACGCAAAGCAAGGTCGATAATTAAAAAATCTTTATAAAATCAATTATTTATGCTTGCATTCACAAGCATTATGTGATATAATATTATCTGTGAAAAACGGTTGATTTTTAAAAAATCAATTAATAAATATACACACACGGAGGAACGGAATGGCAAAAATAATTGCTTTCGCCAATCAGAAAGGCGGAGTCGGCAAAACGACGTCTGCTGTTAATATTGCGGCGTCCCTTGGAATTGCAGACAAAAAAACTCTTTTGATAGATTTGGACCCTCAGGGCAATGCAACAAGCGGTGTCGGAATACCTAAGAAATCGCTCAAAGGAACAGTAAAGGACGTACTTACAGGCGAAGCCGATATTAAATCGGTAATAATCCAGACATCATATAAAAACCTTTCTATAATTCCCACAAATGTATCGCTTTCAGGTGCAGAATTCGACCTTTACAATGATGAAGGCAGTGAATTCAACCTCAAGGATGCAATAAAGAGCATCGCAGACGACTATGATTACATAATTATCGACTGTCCGCCTTCACTCGGTATGCTTACTGTCAACGCGCTTGCGGCAAGCGACGGTATAGTTGTAACTATGCAGGCGGAGTTTTATGCGCTTGAGGGACTTTCTCAGCTTATAAACACCACCAAAAACGTTAAAAAGCTCTACAACCCCGATTTGAAAATAACCGGCATTCTCATTACTATGTATAACAAGCGTCTTTTGCTTTCGATGCAGGTAATGGATGAGCTTCGCAAATACTATCCGGACAAGCTTTTCGAAACGTGCATTTCAAGAAACGTTCGCCTTTCGGAGGCTCCCAGCTTCGGCAAGCCCGTATACTATTACGACAAGCATTCAAAGGGTGCGCAGGAGTATATTGACGTAGCTAACGAGCTTATTTCAAGAATTTAAGTTTAAAAATCAAATAAAAACGCCACCTGTGGCGTGAAAGGAACTAAAAAATGGCAAAATCAAGAGGACTTGGAAAGAGCATCTTCGATACATTCGACGATAATTATCTCGAAAGTAAAAAGGGTGCGGGAGAGATGTTAAAAATCTCGTCGGTAGAGCCGCGTCACGATCAGCCCAGAAAGACCTTCGACCGTGAGGGACTTGAGGCACTTGCGGAAAGCGTACAGAAATACGGCGTGCTTCAGCCGATAATCGTAAGAAGAAATCCGCTCGTTGACGACACATACGAGATAATCGCAGGTGAGCGCCGTTGGCGTGCGGCAAAGCTTGCGGGACTTGATGAAATACCCGCGGTTGTGCTTGACGGCGACGATCTCAAGATCGCGCAGGTTTCAATCATAGAAAACATTCAGAGAGAGGATCTCAATGCAGTTGAAGAGGCTCTCGCTTATCAGGCTCTTATGGATCGCTTCGGTCTGACTCAGGAGCAGGTTGCAAAGCAGGTAGGAAAGAGCCGCTCTGCCATTGCAAACCTTCTTCGTTTGCTCGATCTTCCCGAGGACGTGCTCGAAATGCTCAAAAACGACGACATTTCCGCAGGTCACGCAAGAGCGCTTCTTGCACTTGACAGTGAAGAAATGATGAGCGCGCTCGCGCACAAGATAATCGAAAAGGATCTTAGCGTAAGAGAGGTTGAAAACACAGTAAAGAGACTCAATTCCGTGCCTGAAGAGGTAGAAATCACCGATGCGGATGAAGTAAACGCCACCGTAATGACGAGAATTCATCTTCGCGAGCTTGAAAAGCGTTCCCGTGAGACGCTCGGAAGAAAGGTCAAGATCACAAACACGTCTAAGAAAAGAGTTGTTGAGATATCATTCGACTCTGACGAGGATCTTGAAACGCTTCTTGAATCCGTTTGCGGAAGCGAAATATTTAAAAATATATAACAGAGTAGGGGAACAGAACATTTGTTCTTTGATGCTTGAATTAATCAAAAAGGAGATACAGATATGCTTGACATTAAATACATAAAGGAATGTCCCGATGAGGTCATTGCGCGTCTTGCAATTAAAGGCAAGGATGCAAAAGAGGACATCGAAAAGATAATAGAGCTCGACGCAAAGCGCCGTTCGCTCATCACAGAGACAGAATCCATCAAGGCTGAGCAGAACAGAGTAAATAAGCTCATTCCTCAGTACAAAAAGGAGGGCAAGGACGTAAACGAGATCTTTGCCGAAATGAAGAAGCTCGGTGCACGCACCAAGGAGATCGATGCGGAGCTTAAGGAGACAGAGGTTGAGCTCCAGAGCTGGCTTCTCGGTCTTCCCAATCTCCCCGACCCCGACCTTAAGGCAGGCGGCAAGGAGAACAACGAGCCCATCCGTTACTTCGGTGAGCCTCACAAATTCGATTTTGAACCCAAAAATCACGTCGATCTTTGCACGGATCTCGGACTTATCGACTACGAAAGAGGCACAAAGCTCTCCGGATCCGGCTTCTGGATCTATCGCGGAATGGGCGCAAAGCTCGAATGGGCGCTTCTCAACTACTTCATAGATACACACTGGGCTGACGGATATGAGCTTATTCTTCCTCCCCATATGCTTGAATACGAGTGCGGTGTAACTGCAGGTCAGTTCCCGAAATTCGCAGACGAGGTTTATAAGATAGAGAACCCCACCGACAACCGTCAGAGATATATGCTTCCCACAGCAGAGGCTGCTCTCGCGTCTCTTTACAGAAACGAGATACTCACAGAGGCAGATCTTCCGAAGAAACTCTTCAGCTACACACCTTGCTTCCGTCGTGAGGCAGGCTCCTACCGATCCGACGAGCGCGGAATGGTTCGCGGACATCAGTTCAACAAGGTTGAAATGTTCCAGTACACACTTCCCGAAAAGAGTGATGAGGCGTTCGACGAGCTCGTTTCCAAGGCAGAAGCTCTCGTTGCGGGTCTCGGATTCCACTTCAGAACAGTAAAGCTTGCCGCAGAGGACTGCTCCGCATCCATGGCAAGAACGTACGATATCGAAATCAACATTCCCTCAATGAACGGCTATAAGGAAGTTTCATCCGTTTCCAACGCGCGTGATTATCAGGCTCGCAGAGGTATGATCAGAGTAAGACGTGCAGACGGCAGACTCGAATATGTTCATACGCTTAACGGCTCCGGTCTCGCAACAAGCCGTGTGCTTCCCGCACTCGTTGAGCAAAATCAGCTCGCAGACGGAAGCGTGGTAGTTCCCGAGGTGCTTCGCAAGTACGTCGGATGTGATGTTATCAAAAAGTCCTGATTTTTCTCGATAAAAGCACAGAAAATAATGAGTAAAAAGGGAAAATTCATAGTATTTGAGGGCATAGACGGCTGTGGAAAAACAACGCAGATAAACGCTCTGTGTCAATATTTGGAAAATCAAGGTAGAAAGGTTTACCTCACAAGCGAGCCTACCATCTCGATGACCGGAGGAATTTTGCGTGACGCACTTTCGGGCGTAAGTAAAAGAACCTCGGGCGAAATGGCGGCAATGTTCGTTCTCGACCGCATATTCCATAACGTCAACGAAAAGTGGGGCATTGAAAAGATGCTCGCCGACGGATATGACGTGCTCTGCGACAGATATTATTATTCGTCTCTCGCTTATCAGGGAAGTGAAACGGACTACAATTGGGTAAAGAGTATGAACCTCAATTGCCCCGAGATACGCACGCCCGACGCATGTATATTCCTCGACCTAACGCCCGAGGAAAGCCTTGAGCGCATAGCAAAGGGAAGGGCAACCACCGAAATTTACGAGACTCGTGAAAAGCTTACCGCGGTAAGAAATAAATTTCACGCTGTCCTCTCCGAGCTTTCGGAACGCGAGGGCGAGCATATATTCATTGTAAGTGCCGCAGGAAGCGTTAACGAGGTCTCCGAGCGTATAAAAAAATGTGTGGATCAGATCATCTGACGACGCCCGACACCGCAGATAACATTTGATCAAAAACACGCAAAAAAAGCGTCCTACGGGACGCTTTTTTGTTTTGCCTCTGCGCACTTTGTTAGCACTTGCCAACGCTACAAAAAGTTTTGTGTCACTTTTTCAAAAGTGACTGCCCGCGCGGCATGAGCGCGAAACGGCATTTCTCTTTTGCTAAGCTTTTCTATTTGCGCCTATAGTGCCAAAGAGAAAAGCGAATGAGCGATTATCACAAACATCAAATCAACGTACAGACCTCTACTACACAAAGAACCCGTAGGGCAGGGGTCTTGACTCCCGCCGTGCGGTACAGAAATAATCTTTTGCTTTGTAACACCTCATCCGTCAGCCTACGGCCGCCACCTTCTCCCACTCGGAACCCCCAAAGCTCATATAACATTCGCTTCGGGGAACCCCACGCGCTGGAGAAGGCAAATCACTACACAAACAAAGTGTCCGACCGCTTTTGGTGAGATAGGCACAAGGAGTTACTCGGCTTCGGGACGTGCGGATTCGCACTTTAACCTATTGACTCTAACAAAAAAGATGATATAATAAAATAACCCCCACAAGGGGATATTCGGAGGTCAAATATGGAAGTTCACAAGCACAATCACGAAAGTACAAAAGCAGTATTAAACAGAATGTCACTCGCTATCGGTCACTTTCAATCGATTAAAACAATGGTGGAGGACGGCAGAGACTGCAGCGATATTTTAATTCAACTGTCCGCAGTTAAGGCGGAAATAGAGGGAATAAGCAAAGTTATTTTAAAAGACCACATTGATCACTGCGTAATCGACGCAATAAAAGAAAATGACGAAGAATCCATTAAAAAGCTAAAAGGAGCCATTGACAGATCGATATGAAAAAAATTTCAAGCAAGGGCATTTTTCTCGCAATATCAGCAGCCGCCCTATACGCACTCAACTCTCCTTTTTCCAAAATTTTGTTGGATTATATGCCCTCAACCCTCATGGCAGGCTTCCTTTACATCGGAGCAGGACTCGGAATGTTCGTAATAGCGGCTATAAGAAAAGCTCGTCACACCGAAGCGAACGAGGCAAGCCTAACAAAAGCAGAATTACCTTTTACCGTCGCAATGATACTTTTGGATATTGCCGCGCCGATATTTTTATTGATCGGTTTAAAGTCAACCTCGTCTGCGAATGCCTCGTTGCTAAACAATTTTGAAATAGTGGCAACGGCAATAATAGCCCTTATGATATTCAAGGAAAAAATCAGCCCGCGTCTGTGGACAGGCATCGGCTTTGTTACGGCTTCCTGCATTTTATTGTCGGTTAACGATTTTTCAAACTTCAGGCTATCTTACGGCTCATTATATATAATTCTTGCTTGCGTTTGTTGGGGATTCGAAAACAACTGTACAAGAAAAATATCATCAAAGGATCCGCTGCAAATTGTTTTGCTAAAGGGTATATTCTCTGGACTCGGCTCAATAATTATAGGGCTGTGTATCGGAGAAAGAGTAACGGTTTTGTGGAGCGTGTTCGCCGTATTGCTCGTTGGATTTATCGCATACGGATTAAGTATTTTCTTCTACGTTTATGCGCAAAGAATACTGGGAGCCGCACGAACAAGTGCGTATTACGCGGTCGCACCGTTTATCGGTACAATTCTGTCTCTCATAATTTTCAGAGAAACTCCGCATTATACATACTTTATCGCACTCGGATTAATGATTGTCGGTGCTTGGCTCTGCTCAAGAGATGAGCCTGTATTTAAAGGGCGAAAGCGCAGATAAGTATACGGTTCGGTAAGTTTTATCCGTATTTTTAAGCAAATCGTATTTGTTACGCAAAAACCGACTCGGCAGACTTCCGAGTCGGTTTTTCACTCTTCTATTTTTTCTTTTTATAGCTGTTCAATGTGACACCGTAACGTTTTTTGAACACTCTGCTGAAGTACGCGGGATCGTCTATACCGACAAGATGCGCCGCCTCGTATGCCTTGAGCCCGAATCGCTCCACGTATATCTTGGCAAGGCTTAGGCGGTATTCCGTAAGATAATCCACGATAGTAACACCCTTGACCTGCTTGAATATTGCGTGGAGATAGTTCGGTGTGAGCCCGAATTCATGCGCCATTTCCGCAACGGTTATTTTCTTTCTGTAATTTTTGATGATGTATGCGACTGCCTGCTCGCTGTACGCTATTGCCGAGGTCGGAAAAGCCTTTGTTCCGAATGCAATCTCATCCATCATTGATTTTGTTATCCTGCTCATAAAATCGAGGAACAAGGAGAGCGCACGCGTCTCCTCACCTATTCTCTCTCCGGGCGAGCACGCGGATATTCTCTGAATGTACGGTAGAAGCCAATCGCACGAGAACGACGAAATTCCGTTTTTTGCGATGAGAAAGCGATTGCCGGAGAGCATATTGTTCATAAGTGCTCTTGTTTCGTCCTCGCTGAGCGTGTCGGAATCGACAAGGTGTGCCTCAAGGTCGCACTCCATTCCGATGCAACGCATTCGAACGGGACGCTCACATTCGGTATATATTTCGCACCTTTCCGAAAAAAGCATGGGGTAGAGATGTCCCTCCTCGCAGGCGAGAGAGCCGCTTTTTCCGCCGCAGACAAATTCTCCGCTTTCAACGAAGCAAAGCTCGAAAAGTTTGTCGTTTTCGGCTACCGCGGTTCGATAATCGGGGCTTGTCAGAGTGCAGTTGTATTTTATTGTCGGGATAGATTTAAAGGTTATATCATAGAGTAACACGACGTACCTCTTTCGTTTTGCGTGATGTAAATTATATCATACCACAAAAAAGTAGATTTGTCCAACATTTTTTCGATTTTTGTCGAAATTATTTTTCCGTATTGACATTAAGCAGTGGTTTGGAACAAATTCGTGCTATCTGTACTAAAAAAGCACCCGGAGACGGGTGCTTTATGTGGCGCGCCCTGAGGGATTCGAACCCACGACCAACGGAATCGGAATCCGGTACTCTATCCGGACTGAGCTAAGGACGCTTACATGATATTATATCACCATTATAACACAAAACAAGCCGTATGTAAAGATAAAAAATGCTTTTTGCACGCTATTTCGGATACTTTTCCGCTATTGACTTTTTTGTGTGTTTATGATATGATAATGTAATACAAGAAAATAAATTCAGAGGTATTTGGCAAAATGGCAATAGCAATAGAGGAAATCGGTACGGCGGCTCTTGCTTATCTCGGCGACTGCGTTATGGAGCTTTGCGTTCGTGAGTTCCTTGTTGCGAGAGCGGGTATATCGAGTGCGAAAAATCTGAACGCTTCGGCGATGCATTTCGTTCGCGCGGAGGCGCAGGCGCGCGCGGCAAAAAAAATACTTCCCGTTCTTACCGACGAAGAGAGTGCAGCTTACCGACGCGGCAGAAACATCGGTCACACGAACACGCCGAAGAATGCAACTGTCGGACAGTACCGCATGGCAACGGGGCTTGAGGCTCTTTTCGGATATCTTCGCCTGTCGGGCGAGGAGGAGCGTATAAACGAGCTGTTTATGCTTGCCTTTGAGGACGAAATATCACAATTTATCGATATAAAGGAGAATAAAAATGAGCAATCCGAAAATTAAAATATCAGTAGAGGGCTTCGGCGACATATATGCGGAGCTTTATCCCGACGTTGCGCCCATAACCGTTGAGAATTTCATCTCGCTTGTTCGCTCACGCTTCTTTGACGGACTCATCTTCCACCGTGTTATTCCCGGATTTATGATCCAGGGCGGCGGATTCGATCAGAGTTTTGAGCAAAAGGAAGCAAAGTCCATCAAGGGTGAATTTGCGGCGAACGGCGTTCGTAACACAATGAAGCACGAGCGCGGAGTTCTTTCAATGGCACGCACGAGCGCACCCAATTCCGCTTCGAGCCAATTCTTTATTATGCATAAGAACGCACCCCACCTTGACGGTCAGTATGCCGCATTCGGTAAGGTGTATGAGGGACTTGAGGTCGTAGATAAGATAGCGGATGTTCCCACGACTACGAAAATGTGGTATTATCAGGACTGTCCCCGTGAGGATGTTGTCATCTCGTCCATAGAGGAGATAGAGGAATAATGCCTAAAAGAACGCTGAGAGGCGGAGCAACTCTCGGACCTCTCCCACCTGTTATGGTCAGCTGCGGAGACGCCGACGAGTCGAATATTATAACCATCGGCTGGACGGGCATTCTCAATACCGTTCCTCCGAAAACGTATATCTCGGTTCGCCCGAGCCGACATTCGTACGAGATAATCAAAAGGACAGGCGAGTTTGTCATAAATCTGACGCCGTCATCTCTTGTAAGGCAGGCGGATTTTTGCGGAATATACACCGGAAAAAAGGTCAACAAATTCGAGAGGTGCGGGCTTACTCCCGAGCCCGCGACACAGCTTTCCTGCCCGATGATAGCGGAATGTCCGCTCTCCATTGAGTGCCGCGTGACGGATATAGTTCCGCTCGGCTCTCACGACATGTTCGTGGCGGATATAGTTGCGGTCAATGTTGCGGAGGAGCTGTTTGACGCCGAGGGCAAATATCACCTTGAGCGTGCGGGACTTGTAGCATATGCTCACGGAGAATATTACGAGCTCGGAAAAAGGCTCGGTGCGATAGGCTTTTCCACCGATAAAAAGAAAAAACACGTTAAAAATAAAAATTCAAATAAAAAAGCAGAAAAAAGAAAGGAAAATTGACTATGCTTCAGACAGAAGGCAGACAGTATCACGTACCCGCTTCCTATGGCGAAATAGGAAAATACGTTATTATCCCCGGAGATCCCGGAAGATGCGAGAAAATCGCAAAATATTTCGATAATCCCACCTACCTTGACACAAACAGAGAATATTGTGTTTGGAACGGCACACTTCTCGGAGAAAAGGTAACGGTATGCTCGACAGGTATCGGCGGTCCCTCTACGGCAATCGCGGTTGAGGAGCTTACGGCGTGCGGTGCGGATACGTTTATCCGTGTAGGCACATGTGGCGGCATCGACCTTGATGTTAAGGCAGGCGATATAGTAATAGCAAACGGCGCTATCCGTCAGGACGGAACGAGCGCTGAATACGCACCTCTTATGTTCCCGGCGGTTCCCTCAACAGACGTGCTTTTCGCACTTGTAGAGGCGGCAAAGGGTGAAAATCACGACAGCCACGTCGGCGTAGTTCAGGCAAAGGACAGCTTCTACGGTCAGCACAGACCTGCGAAGATGCCCACATCAGCACAGCTTCTTTCTCAGTGGGACGCATGGAAAAAGCTCGGAACAAAGGGAAGCGAGATGGAGTCGAGCACACTCTTTATCGTTTCCGCACTTCTTAAGGTTCGTTCGGGAGCAGTATTCTCCGTGGTATGGAACCAGGAGAGATATGACGCGGGTCTTGATAACGACGACGTTAAGAACGAGGATACGGACGCAGCTATTCGTGTAGCGATAGAGGCAATAAAGCGCCTTATCGTTGAGGATAGAAAGAAGAACGAAAAATAAAAGCAATGAAAAAGGACGCTACGCGTCCTTTTTTTGCTTGTGTAAGACTTGCGTGTATGCACGTTGTTCGTGATAGGCAAAAGCGAGTGCGCAATTGCGTGCCCAGATCCCGAGTAGCCCGTTGGGGCTATCTCGCTATAAATTTGTTGTCTGCAACAAATTTATAGGCATGACTCCTCTGCGGATCAGGCACTTTGTTTGCACTTACCAATGCAACAAAAAGTTTTGTTCCGCTTTTTCAAAAGCGGATGCCCGCGCGGCATGAGCGCGAAACGGCGTTTCTTTTTGAGAACTTTTTCTTTGCGCCTA
>CAZHPZ010000034.1:0-13210 GCA_964534905.1 uncultured Lachnospiraceae bacterium
TATGCTAACATTCTTTTATGCTTGGGCTAAATTGTTTGAAAAGAAAAATAAAAAATATCCGCCGTTCCTATGAAATGAGCATCAAAAGGTGTACGCCTTTTGACCGACTATCATATTTCGGCGGATATTTTTATTATCAAGGCAAGCTCGGGACGTTCGTATTAAGCCTTATATAGAAATTCGTCCCATTGACATTTCCCGAATAAATGCCGTTATTTATTATCAAGATTTCGGAGGAGCCGTCCGCAAGATAAAACTCTATCGTGATCCCGCTTCCGCCATCGATATCCGCGTCCTCGGGGGATATTTCCGATACAGAGATCTCACGCAATTCATTTATAAATTCCGCTATAATCTTCGAGTCCTCGGTGATCTTTTCCGTTTTCGGTCTATCGGGAGCCACTCCTATAAACGCATCAACTGTTTTTATTTGAACAACACTTGACGGATCAAGCTGCGCAAGCCACGTACAATACGTCGCAAGCTCTTGATTTACCAAAAATCCGTCAACAAGCTCCACGCTTATCTCAACGCTCTCGCACGGCATAACGAACGTATAGCACCAAAGCTCGCCGCCGCCCGCTTCCGTCGAAGTGAGCTTTGTGCCGTTCACCCTCAGCACGATGTCGGCGTCCATATATTTTGAGGTATAAAGCTTATACACCTCTCCCGCCTTGATTTTCTGGGGAACGGTTCCCTTAAGGTACTCTCTGCCCTCGGCAATAGTAACGCCGTATGATTCTCCGTCTCCGCATTCCTCGCCGAGATAGCTGTATCCGCAATATTTACAGGTATACTGCGTTACCGTTTGCGCACCGTCGCGATAAGGAACACAAAGCTCCGTTTCAAGGTAAGTATGCTCCGAATAGCAATGATCGATTACATATGAAAGTATCGGAGCCCCGTCTATACTCATAATGCAATTATATTCAAACCCCGAGGAAAGACTTCCGCCTTCTCTTGCGATATGTATAACAACAGGTTCAGAAAAAGTTCCTTCCTGCTCCTCTATCTCCCCGTCAAGAGAAAACACTATACTAACATCATCGTCCGGAACAAATCCGTCTTTTAACGGCTCACAAACATATTGATACGGCAATATCAGCAAACAGTTAAGGGTTCTAACCTGCGAAAGATTAAAAACGTCGTCACGTGCATTCAAATATTCTATTACCGCAGACACATAGTCTCTGTATTCATCGGCTGACAGATTGAAATAGAGCTTGTACTCATTTCGCAAAACGGCATTCTCAAGGCTCGGAATCGGTATATTCTCACAGTGAGCCTGTGAAAGATATTCGTCCGAGAAAAATGTATTTTCCACATCGTTCGGCTTTTCACGCACGCATGATGCAAAACTCAAAACAAGCAAGCACACCGCGGCACAAATAATCAATACTCTTTTCATAGTCAACCTCTCTATCGCTATTATTTTAATTCAACGGATAAAGCCCAATAATATCCCGACTTATACAATGGCGAAGTATATGTTTTTTGGCATTTCAGATTATATCCGGTCTCTCCTTTTATTAAAAGCTCTTCCACTCCGTCTCCGAGGGAGCTCTTATTGGTAATAAACAAGTCTTCCAGCAACATAGAAGAATCGCTTTCGGAAATATATACAAGATATCCCTCGACAGG
This sequence comes from uncultured Lachnospiraceae bacterium, assembly GCA_964534905.1. Classification (GTDB taxonomy): domain Bacteria; phylum Bacillota; class Clostridia; order Oscillospirales; family CAG-272; genus RGIG4608. The sequence continues at coordinate 1,642 of CAZHPZ010000034.1, forward strand.
GTATCTCATCTCGGCAACGTAAACTACCTTTCCGAACACCGTTATCATAGTATTCCATTCGCTTTCGTATTCCGGATAAGACTCATAATAGAAATCGGATCCTATCGGTGAGTTTTCATCTGCAATTCTTATGGATTTGGCAGAATATACCGCTGATTTTGCCTCCTCATAATATGTTATTTCAACGTATGTTCCCACCGCGGATTCCGGCTCATCCGAGAGTATCATATCACTAAGCGAGGATTCAAGCGAACAGTCCTCTCTTATTTTAAATACTATAAGATCTTCATTAACTCTTTCAGCCGACGGTTTAACGTATATATTATAATATTTATAATCGCGAGCATTTTGATCCAAATAGCGAACATATACTATCTCTCCCGTCATCACTGCCGTCCTTTGAGAATATATATACATCGCTATACGATATCCCGAAAAAGCCACGAGAAGCACTGTCAAAAAAAGAATCAATAATTTTTTCTTCATTTTCCAAGCGTCACCTTTCCACTGTGATATGTATTCTTTTCAACATACAAATTATCGGATATTTTCTCTCCTCCGGGTGTCAATATAGCTGCGGAAACAGCATATTTAACATAAGCAGTAACTGTATACTCAGTATTCCCCACGTATGTCGAAGCATTGGTTAAAATCAATTGAAATTTAAATGGCAAACCTGTTTCAATAGAATCCAAATCATTAAAATTTTTAGAAGAAAAAAGTGATTTTTTGATTAATACACTTGTTTTATATACTCCAAAATTTTCTGTTACATCGCCCTTAGCATTATCTAAAGCAGATGTTATAAGATTTGACGGCACTCCTAACAAATCCAATATATCTCCAAATATAGCAGATATATAAATACTATTATTATCTAAGCTTCCACCGTACGATTCTATTATGTCTTTAGGATAAACAATACCGGCAATAATTGCATAATTAGCTGCCGCAACATCACCGTTAACTTGCAATGTCACGCCAAATGAATCCAAATATGCATCAGAATATGTATATCCACGAGCCAAATAATACTCCTCTGTGGATTGAGTATAAGGTCTAAGAGTTACCATCAATATATTACGAGTATCATCAAAATATACTCTTGACTGCAAAGCGGTATACAAAGCCTTTGGGTGACTTGCAACCGATTTACTTTGAAATTTCCATTCTCCGTTTTTCCCAAGATCAAAATAACCGTAATTGTTGTCACGATCTCCAGATTCACCCGATCCACTTCCGATTTCGGGATCAATTTTTTGAGAAAAATCGGGGCTTATACTACTTATACTTGCATTGCCCGTTTGTGGATTTTTATCAACAATGTCAGTATCAGCACTAACGTTACCCATTTGTTCATTAAAAAAATCAAGTACTTTGCCTTTAATAACATTGTCTCCAAAGGATACGGCAACAACACCACCGTCTACATTCTGTATAGATAAGCTAACTCGTTTTTCATCAGTACTCTTTAGATGAGTAATTCCCGCTATTACTTTATAGTCAACACCGTTAATTTTTACAATTCCGTCTATTGAACCTTGATAAAGGATATCGTTATCAGATAAAAGGCATGCATTAACATCTCCGTTAAAGTTAACATAGTAAGATATACCATTAATAAGCAGTTCGACATTTAAAACAACATTTGCCGATTCGCTTTCACTCGGGGCAATCAATTTATAATCATATCTCACTCTATCTACTCTGTCAGTAAGGAACAATGATTCAAATAAATTCGGTGTTATTACAATAACTTCATATTCAGTGTAATCATATGAATCAATGGCATAGGAAGTTAATATTGGGGTTATGATAACACAAATGAGTAATGTAATCGATAATATTTTTTTCATAACAAACCTCCATATTTTTAACAAAAATCAAGCATCTACCTATCTACAGATTCAACAAAGCCCATTGGTCGGTCCTCCTACGATATTAATTTCGATGATATGAGGTTCTTACAATTTTATATTAGCACAAAAAGGTAACATTGTCAATGTTTTTTTCATAACGCAGCGTTCTGACGCATATTATGTACAAAAAGCAAAGGAGCAAATATATGGATTTTTCAGAAAGCACTAAAGGCGAGCTCGGATATTTTCCGCAGGTGTGCGTTTGCGACGAACGGCTCACTGCGGAGCTTAATTCCGACTTTTCACTACCCGATTATCAGCCCGAGATACGCAGGCTTCTCTCAAGTAGCGCACATCTGTCGGGGACAGATGAATATATCGGCAGCTCCTCGGCGGAGCTCTCGGGAGACATGATATATAAAGTAATTTATCTCGGCGCGGACGGTCAGCTTTATTCCGTATCGCTCACAGACAAGTATTCTCTCACCGCTCCGATAAGCTTTCGCTCGGAATGCGTGAGCACGGATTCCGTCACGCTTATCGGGACGGTGAGTATGAGCGGCTGCACAGTCAAGGTAAACGGTCCCCGCAAGCTAAATATACGTTCAAGAGCGGACTGCCGTGTCCTCGCACTCTCCCCTGCTCTTCGCACACCCTCGTCCATCGGAGCGCACGATCTTAACGCCGTCGAAAATCTCATTCTCGATACAGAATATATACGCATGGACAAATGTCGCAGCGAGATGTTCGTTTTAAGTGATTTTGTTACACTCGATTCACCGTCGGAAAGCGTAAGAATAATTGACTGCTCCCTCTCTCCCGCCATCGGCGAATGCATTGCAAGCGACGGCAAGATAAGCGTCAGAGGGGAAATCGGCGTCAAGCTTCTTTATTGCAACGATGCAGAGAGTGACGAGCCGCTGACTCTAACAAGGAAAATTCCGTTCACCTGCACCATACCATGCAAGGGTGCCGAGAGCGGCATGGAATGCCTTGCCTATTGCAATGCGGAAGAGGACGGAATAGATATAGATGAAAACGGCATCGGAATCAGACTTTCCGCCTCCGTTACAGTCGTTATGCAGACGAACGCTCCCGTATCCTACATATCGGACGCATATTCGACGGAAAGGACAACCGAATGCAAGGAAAGTGACTTCTCCGTTCTCCGTGCTCTCAAATGCTCCGTCGGTGCGCTCACCTGCAACGAGGTCTTTACTCTTGACGATATCAAGCTCTCTCCGGACGCAAAAATCATCGACGTCATTTCCCGTCACACGGTAGACGATGCATCGGCAGAGAACGGAAAAATTTCACTTCGAGGCACGGGATATTATCAGATAATCTACACCGCCGACGGCGAATATGCGTCCCGAGAGCTTTCCGCGCCGTTCAAATACAGCGTTGACTGTCATTTTCGTCCCTCTGCCGACGGGGAGTTGAAATGGAGTGCCTACGCAAATTGCACAAGCGCAAGAGCACGCTCCGACGGCGAGAGATTATTCATTGACGCAGAGCTGAACATCGGAATATCGGCATACGAGGAAAGCGAGCTCCGCATGCTATCCGAGATAACGTTCGGAGAGGCAACAAAAAAGGCACGCGGAGAGATTGTGCTCTGCTATCCCGCTTCCGACGAAAATCTTTGGAGCATAGCCAAGCGCTACGGTGTCAGACGTACCGATATAATACAGAAAAATTCTCTTTCTGACGAGATTTCGGCAGCATCGAAAAAATTTCTTGTTATATAAAAGCATCAAAATAAGTCTGAAAAGAACGCAAGACTGTCCTATCGGTCTTGCGTTCTGTCGTTTTTGCCCGCATTAGGTCAAAATGTGTAATTTAAACAACTTTTTGCGGTGTTTTTAAGATTTTTTTATATATATTTTTCACAAAAATTCAATTTATCCTTGACACAAGGCTGTTTATGTGATATCATATATTAGATAAAGGTATAAATCTGCGATAAGGGCAGATGTTTCTACGACCACCGATAATGGTTGACTACCGAAATGGGCTACCCTGCGGTGTCAGCCTTTTTTATAACGATTTTTGAATATAACACCGAAAGGAGATTAAATATATGAAGCTTTATATTGAGGGACACGAATTTACCGCAAGACCGGATATGTCCCTTTACGATATGGTCAATGAGCTCGGATTGGTTCACGGAAAGCTCTCGACCGACCCCATCGTCGCAAAGCTCGCAGGACGAGTTTTCACACTTAATTATGTTCCGCTTCGCTCAAAGGACGTAACTCCCGACCGCGAAACTATCAGAAAAGCCGTTGAGGCGTCCGGCGGTATAGTTCGCCTTTACCGCTACTCCGACCCGTCGGGCAAGGAGGCTTATACAAGAACGGCACAGTTCATTCTCTTCCTCGCACTCAAAAGACTTTATCCCGAGGCAACGGCAAAGATGAGCTGTACTCTCGGAGAGTCCCTTTACATCAGCGTTTCCGGTGCCGACAAATTCTCCGTCGAAGCACTTCGCAAAGAGGTAGACAAGATAGTTGCGGAGGATATTCCCCTTCTTCGCCGCAGAATTCCGATTGAAGCGGCAATAAAGCACTATGAAGAAGACGGTCAGATCGACAAAACAAGACTTCTTAAATATCGCGGTAAGGACTACTTCACGATCTACGAGCGTGACGGTTATGCCGATTATTTCTACGGAGAAATGGCTCCGTCAACAAGCTTTTTGCGTTCGTTCAACATAGTTGAAGCGCCCGAGGGCTTTATCTTCGTTTTCCCCAACCCCAAGAATCCCGACAATGTTGCGGAATACAAGGAAATGCCCAACCTCTTTAACGTCTATGCCGAGGGCAAGCGTTGGAGCCAGCTTATGGGCTGTGAAACGGTGGCAGACCTCAACGAATACGTTGAGAACGGAAAGATTCGTGAGCTTATCAGAGTAAACGAAGCGCTTCACGAAAAAAGATTCTCTCAGATAGCGGATATGATCTGCGAAAGAGGCGCTAAAGCCGTAATGCTTGCCGGTCCCAGCTCATCGGGCAAAACCACGAGTGCCAACAGACTTGCAATCCAGCTCCGTGTTCACGGAAAGTCGCCTATTCTTATGAGCCTTGACGATTACTATCTCGATCGTGATCTCATCGCTCCCGGTCCCGACGGAAAGATCGACCTTGAGCATATCAACACAATCGACACCAAGCTCTTCGGCGAGCACCTCAGAGCACTTTTCGCAGGTGAGGAAATAGAGCTTCCGAGCTTTAACTTCAAAAAAGGTCAGCGTGAGTGGACAGGTCACAAGCTGAAGCTTCAGGACAACTCCATAATCATCGTTGAGGGTATTCACGGACTCAATCCCGTGCTGATTCCCGAGGATCTCGATCCGAAGCTTGTGTTCAGAGTTTACGCAAGTCCCCTCCTTCCTCTCAACTTCGACAACCATAACAGAATCCCTACAAGCACGCTCCGTCTGCTCCGCAGAACGGTAAGAGACTTCGAAAGCCGCGGTGCAAGCGTTCAGAGAACACTCTCTATGTGGGATTCCGTAAGACGCGGCGAGGAAAGATGGATATTCCCGTATCAGGAAAACGCCGATGTAATATTCAACAGCTCCACTCTTTACGAGCTTGCGGTAATCAAGAAATATATCTTCCCGCTTCTTAAGGAGATCGAGCCGAGCGAGGAATGCTACGAGCAGGTTCGTGCAATGGTCGGACTTCTCAACTACGTCAAGGAAGCCGACGTTGAAAACGAAATACCTCCGACAAGCATCATTCGTGAGTTTATAGGCGGAAACACGTTCTATCAGTAAAATAACCTATCCCACGGGATTACCCGTGGGATATTTTTCTTGCATTAGTCTCAAAAATATGATATAATCTTTACCGAAACCAATAAATCTTCGAAAAACGAAGAAAAAGGAGAAAAATATGAAAAGAATATTAAAAAAGACACTTAAGATAGTCGGAATCTGTATCGGAGGTCTGCTTGCGCTGATAATATTGCTTCTCTGTGCTATGAACTTGATAAAATTCGCCATTTACAGCGATTATTACTCAATAGAAAGCAGCATCTGCACAAATCCGGGACTTTCAGACGGATTTGTTTGTCAGGGAGTGTGCGCGTCCGAGGAAAACAACGTAATATTGGTTTGCGGATATATGTCCGACAAATCAAACAGCCGCATTTACGTTGTCAGTCTTGAGGACGACAGCTCATATTACGTAAATCTTACGACAAACGGAAAGAAATATGCCGGTCACGCCGGCGGAATGGCTACGACCGGTAACACCGTCTATATTGCCAACGCCTCAAAGCTCTTTGTGCTTGATCTTTCATCAGTACTCTCCGCCAAGGACGGCGACACTGTCGATATCGGAGGCGGTGTTCCCGTAAACAACGCGGCATCTTACGTATACGCCGACGAGGAATACATTTACGTCGGAGAATTCCACCACACCTCGGGCGGATACGAAAAGGAACACAACTACGACTCAAGCGAGGGAATGCACCACGCTATCGTATCCAAATATACGCACGAGAGCATCTGCAATTATGACGGTGAGAGCGCAATTACTCCCGAAAGAATCTACTCCGTAAGAGGCAAGGTTCAGGGCGTATGCTTCACCCCGAACGGAAAGGTCGTTCTCTCAACCTCATACGGCGTTTCCGATTCCGTATATTACATCTACAACGAATCGGAAGCAAGAGCTTCGGGCGAAACACTCGACGGCGCTCCCGTTTATGTTCTTGAAAATTGTATAGCGGAGATACACGGTCCCGCAATGAGTGAGGATCTTGATTACTATGACGGTAAGGTGATAAGCTTGACGGAAAGTGCGTCAAATAAATACATATTCGGCAAGCTCTTCTTCGCCAACAAAATATTCGGCTTGGAAATCGACTGAGCTATATACAAAAACGGCAGTTGACCGCAATCGGTCAACTGCCCTTTATTATTATTTTGTGTAAGTGTAATCAACGTAAATATATCCGTTTACAACGTCGCTTCCGTTCTTGCGCACGTAAGCCATACGGTATCTGCCCTCGGTGATATCCTCATCCGTACTTATCGTCACATACTTATCACCGACAAGCTTTTCAAGCTTATCGTTCTGGGGAGTTCCGTGAAGGAAAGCGCTCGTAGAAATCGCGTCGATCATTTCCGAATAGCTAAACAATCTGACAGATTCCATTGTCGCCTCGTAATCCTTCGTTGAATAATAAGTAATAACAACAGTCTTGTCATCGCTCTTTTCAAATCTGATGATTTGACCTACACCGTCTGTTTCGGGATTCGTGACGGAATCGAATTCAACAAGCTTGCCGTAAGAAACTCTTATTTCATCTTCCGTCGAAATAAATACCGCAACTGTATAAACGCCGTCCGAAAGCTCGGGAAGCTCGAACTGAAGATTTGTTGCGCTGACGCTGAACGGTGTTCCGCCCTCATATGTCATCTTATCTCCGCTTGCTAAAATAACCATATCGTCGCTGTCCTCTGCAACAACGGCAAAGGTAAGTGAATATGTTTTTCCCTTTTCGAAAAGTCTTACGTCGTTAACGGAAAGACTTGCCGAGGATATAGAAACGGTCTTGCCGTTAAGCTCGACGCCGGACCACTCTGCGTTTGCGATTGACGCAAAATCAAGTGACGCATAATCAATGTCATCTCCGACGAAAGTTTTTGTAATGACCTCACCGTCCGCAATGTCAGTATATATTTTCTTTATTTCCGCAACGCGTTCTGCCTCCGCCTTGACAGCCGCCTTAATGCCATCGTAATCGTCGACGTTAAATCCGTTCCACTGATAATACTTAACAAGGTCTTCGCCATCCTTTACAGCATCCTGCATACCGCTGTAAACGGCGCTCCAATCTCTCTTGCACTTAAGTCCCGTTTCACTGAGAAAAAGAGAGAAATTATTCCATCTTTCTTCCTCGGTATCGCCACTGACCGTAATATCAAACGATCCCATATATGCGTCCGCAAGAGAATCTGCATGCATAGCGTATACCAAAACCTTGCCGCCCGCAAATGTGTCGCCTGCATTCAAGGTCTTTCCGTTGGTGAAATACGCCATTGCATTTTCATAAGTCATAAGGTTACCGTTTTCATCGGCATCGCTTGAGGGAGCTACTATCTTTGATATACCGTTAAAGCCCTGAAGCTTGAGTGTAAGATTGAGATTGTACGCGCCCGGGTGGAGCGTAAACATATCTGTCTTTGTATCGGCACTCATAATTTCAAATGTAATATTGCCGTCGATAAGATTGTAGTCCGCACCGTAGCAGATGTCGTTCTTCATTATCGTATACGTAACGTTATAATTGTCTCCGCCGCCGTTATTGGAGGTGAACGTCTCCCAATAGCCCTTGGAATGATCCGCAACAAAGTAAAGCTCCTGATTTACGGATGGGATCATCTGCGTAAGCTCATATCTTTCTCCAGGAATGTATTTGATCCTTTCATAAGCAAACTCCTGCTCGAAATAGATCTCGTAGACGGTCTTGCCGTTGGTGTCGGTATAACGCTTGCATACCTTTATCTCCACATCGTCCTCTTTGCAGAGCGTTTCGGAGTTCTTATCCACGGAAAGATAGAATTTTTCATTGCCTATCTTTATCCAAGTGTCTACCGTGTTTACATTTTCCTTGACCTCGTCGATGAGCTCGGCACCTCTGAGTGCGTTATTGACGATAATTGTCGTTATATTGTCGAAATAAGAATATGAGTTGTTGTATTCGTCAAAATCGCTCCAAATCGCATTGCCGCCCGATGTGTTAAAGCTTCCGACAAGCTTCTTGTCGTCAAGGACAACTGTTCCGTTGCGACGGGCTTCTGCTTTTTTCGCAAGAGTCTTAAGTGTCTGAGATCCGCTTGCAAAAATATTATTGTTGTCAAGCAGTTCGGAATTCAGTCTTGTGTTGGCGAGTAAAAGCTTGGCGAGATTTGTTCCGCCGTCCAGATTTTTCGTGGTATCCTGCACTTCTCCCGGGGTTACGGTTCCGAAGAGCTGACAGCCCGTCAAGGTAGATACGGTCAATATCACGCAGATCAAAGACAGCATTATCTTCTTGATTTTGTTTTTGCTAAGTTTCATTCAAAGCACCTCCGTTTTTTATTGACAAAATTATAACAAAAAACTTTTTATATGTCAATAATTTTTTCAAAAAAAACGAAAAAGGCTTGATACTTTCGTATCAAGCCTTGGTGCGAGAGACGGGAATCGAACCCGTACGGTCTCCCACACGCCCCTCAAACGTGCGCGTCTGCCTGTTCCGCCACTCTCGCATGCCGTGTTTATCAACACAACACTGATATTATACACCTTTTTTCAAAAAAGTCAATACCTTTTTCAAAAAAAGTTTTAAAAATTTAAATATTTTTTTGCCAGCCCAAAAAAGCCTTTTTTATCCCCTTGATTTAAATCTCATTTCATCGCAAAAATGTTGACAGACACATATTCTTATGATAAAATGAAATTGATGAAATACCGAAGGAGGACGGACCGATGGGCTTTGCTGTAGCGTAAAGTAAATGAATATTCGAATTTTCTGCTTTTAGAATTAAGGAGGATTATTATGAAGAAGATCACATCTTGTTTATTGCTCATCAGTATTATCATAATTCCCATGTTATTCGTTAACGCCACAGATGAATATGAATGTGTGGATTATAATCCAATCGTTATGCCCAAAGATATTTTCAAATCGTTATTTTCGGCAGATAAAATTGAAAAAATCAGCTATAATTGCAACATATTTCCTGTAGAAGCAAATCAAACAGCAAATGTTGCATTAGACATAGACTTATTAATTGACGGAAAGCATTATAATATTGTTTCTCAAGGAGAAATTGATATTTATACATTGTCGGATAACGATATTTTATACGAAGGTCCTATCGACGGCGTTATAAATGTTAATGATAATGACTATAAAGTTATAGCCGGAATAACCTCGCTAAAAAGTACCGGTGAAAAGCGCATCAGTTTAACCATACAAGACAATAAAAGTGTCTTTATTTCTATATCCTTCGGCGATAACGTTATAAAGGGTAAGGTTTTAGATCATTTTAACGAACGACTGGGAAACTCAAATGTTTTGCAAAGTGATGATAATCAAGAGATCCATGAAAACGAATCCGATGATGCAAATATAAATAGTATAAGTCCCGATTTTTCAGTAAAAATTGCTCCTGAATTGGGAGGATCCGGCGAATCGGGAGATCGCGATGACAATGCCGGATATTTTGATCTCGGAAAAAACGGTCAGTGGAAATTCCAGAGCAAATCGGTAGCTGTTTTTCCGGATGTATTATATACAGCTTTACAATCCAGAACCTATTTCGATGTTAGCAGAAATATATTGATGGTAACCGTTAGACCATATTGTCAAAAATCAGAAGAATACTATCTTTCTGTAGGATATGACTATGCCAGTGTGACTTTACTTTCGTTTGGTGCAAAGGTACAATTAGCTTCAGATGCTCCGGCAGAAAGTCATGCATACATTGCCGGCATTGCATATCCGGAAAAAACATTAGAAGAATACGGAAGTTGCTTAAATAACACTAATATCTATCTATCTGCTCTATTTAAAGATATATTAAATCTCATTGGAATTCCAACCTCACTTATAGACTCTATTCTTCAAGAAACCAATGGCATAGTTACAGGAAATCATAGTGCGTATAGCACCGATATACTTGTAAAACGCTCGACTTTCTCGTCACACAATTTCGACGATTTAGAGGATATTACATCAGGACTTCCGTTCGAATTTCTGCTAACCATAAATAGACTTTCTACATATGTCGGAGATACCGAATATACATTGAAGGTTTCTGCTAAATATATGGTCTCCGCCAATATAATCACTGCAACCGGTAAACGACTTACAGATATATTTTATCCTGAAGCGGTCACAACTCATACAGGAAAGGTAACCTTGGGTAAATGAAAAAGAAGATTGTAATTTCAATTTTATTGATACTTGCTTTGCTTTTGGGGATATATTGTATAGGATCATACATATATACTCATCGAACAGCAACTATGACCGGTGAGATAGTATATGTTCTTCATTCCAAGTATGACGACCCTGAATATATGTACTACAATATATACGTAAAGCCATTGGCAAAGAGAGAAAATCAAGATCTTATTCTATTTGAAATAAGAGAAGGCTGCGTGATTGATGATTCAATCAGTGACATTCTACTTTCCGAAAATTCACAATTATTAGTAGGAACCAATGTCGAAATAACATATTATGAAGAGTCTGTAGTGAATCATAATCTGGTTAAAAGCATACAACCGCAAAACAACAATTCTCCTGTAGGCTCTGAATTTTATTACGATTTGGTGCCTGATTACAAGACAAATGCACAGCTCGGCGGAGTTGTATTGGGCGAGATCACTTATATTGCGGAAATGAATATTCCGGAAAAAGGATATTTGATATATGTTGAGGGGAATCTCTCTCCTTTGTTGCTTGATGAGTTGTTCATCGACGAGAAGACATTTGGTGATGATGATTTTTACGAGTTATTGAGCACCGGTGAATTAGTAGGACGGACCGTAAAATGCAAAACTGGCACCATTGTGCCATTTAAAAGCTCCGGTTATCTTTGGGTGCTTGACATAGAACTAAAATAATATTATAAATACATCAGTAAAGCCCACGGCTTATTTTAGCCGTGGGCTTATCCTATATTTCAAGCTCCTCATATA
>CAZHPZ010000035.1:0-12658 GCA_964534905.1 uncultured Lachnospiraceae bacterium
TTTTGTGGTATAATACTTGTGTTATCCAAAGACAGCAGGTTCCGGTAAAGGCGAAAGCTCTCCTGCCGAGGAAGATCATATACCTTAATATTAAGTTATTATTGTGTGTCTTTCCTCGGGGTGCTATGCCTTTCGGAAAGATTTTTTATTATATTCGTTACTAAAACAGGAGGAAAGAAAAATGCCAAGTAAAGTAGTACTTGAAAAAAAGCAACAGGTTGTTGCTGAGCTTTCTGCTCAGATCAAGGAATCCGTTTCCGGTGTTCTTGTAAACTATCAGGGTATCACGGTTGACGCCGATACCGCTATGCGTAAAGAGCTCCGTGAGGCAGGCGTTGACTATAAGGTAATTAAGAATTCCCTTACAGGCAGAGCTTGCGAAGAAGCAGGTTACGGTGAAATGAAGCAGTATCTTACAGGTATGACTGCCATCGCTATCAGCAAGGAAGACGCGGTTGCTCCCGCAAAGATCCTTAAGAAGTATGCTGATAAGGTTGCATCATTCCAGATTCTTGCAGGCTATGTTGACGGTGCTGTTGTTGACGAAAAGACAGTTAACGCTCTCGCAGACATCCCCTCAAGAGAAACTCTTATCGCGAAGTTCCTCGGAAGCATCCAGTCCCCTCTCTACGGATTTGCTTATGCTATCCAGGCTATCATCGACAAGGACGGAGAAGCTGCTCCCGCAGAGGCTCCCGCTGCAGAATAATCTGCAAACAATTCTTATTGCGTAATAAAATCGCATAATAAACACAAAAATTATTGAATTTTGGAGGATTTTAAAATGGCTAACGAAAAGATTACAGCTATTGTTGAAGAAATTAAAGGTTTGACTATTCTTGAGTTGAACGATCTCGTAAAGGCAGTTGAGGAAGAGTTCGGCGTATCCGCTGCTCCCGTTGCTGCTGTTGGCGTTGCTGCTCCTGTTGCAGCTGCTGAGGAAAAGACAGAATTCGATGTTGTTCTTGCATCCTTCGGTGCTAAGAAGCTCGACGTTATTAAGGTTGTTCGTGAGATCACAGGTCTTGGTCTTAAGGACGCTAAGGACCTCGTTGAGGGCGCTCCCAAGACACTTAAGGAAGGCATCTCCAAGGACGAAGCTGAGAAAATCAAGGAGTCTCTTACAGCTGCAGGCGCAACTGTTGAAATTAAGTAATTTAGTTTCAAGAGATTTTATTAACTTGCTGTACAAAACAGGACGCAAAGTTGCGTCCTGTTTTTGTTTGTATTTATTTATTCGCCTCATAATCGATATCCGCCGCTCTTGCCTGAGAATGGTGGAATTTTTTATCTATGCGAAATCTTTTACCGTCCTTAAGAAAATCGGAGCCTGTTTGGTGAAATCTAAACGAAACGCCCGCCGCAACGCATTGATCCCTGATATCAAGCACCCATTCATAATTACACGGACGTGCGGAAAAGCCGCTCTCTCCTCCGACGACAACCGCCTCAATATCCGATGAAAGATATTTTCGTAAATCTATGCGTTCAAGCAACGGCTCGCAGACAATCACCTTGTGCTTTATCGGCACTTTAAGATATATCGGCAAGCGCTCATCCGCTCTTCTTTGATTTTCGCAGGTGCAGCACACAGTGACGTTATCCCAACCGTTTTTCCAATCGTTCGGCAATCCGACATAAAATCGCTCTATTCGCTTTGTGATCATAAAAAAGCTGAGATCCGATCTTTCACGAATCATATCCCAAGCCGCCTCACGCCACTCATCCGCCTTATCAAGAAAGAAATCGCTTGTAAAGCAGGTATAAACGGTAGACCCGAACGGTATCTTATAGTCTCCTCGTCTATCGGTTTTTATCGGAGCGTCAAAGGATTTTGTTTTATATACGTTCGACGCATCAAGAGAGTACTTTCCGTCTCTCGAATAAACATAGCAATTAAGACAGCCCTCGCTCTTTCTGTCACAGCCGTGCCATAAATTCCAATAATAATCGCTATTTGCCATTGCCAAGTGACCTTTCGTAATCGAAAAGATATTGCTGAGCAACTCCAGCATAGCGTCCGAGAGAGACAGGGTTAAAGTCATTTTCGAAGTATTTTGCAAGCACCCGCTTCATCCACACATCGACCGGGAAAGGATCATATCTCTCAAAACCGAAAAGGAGCGCGCACGATGCAACCTTAAGACCTATTCCCTTTACTCTGCAAAGATATTCTATCGCTTCGTCGAGATTTTCTATCTTTCTCAGTTCTCCTGCATCGACAGTACCGTCGCACCATTTTCGTGCCGCATCTATTATGTACTTTGCGCGAAATCCCGTTTTCAGCGAAAAGATAAAATCCTCTCCGGCAGAAAGTATCGCCTCGGCACTCGGAAAGGAATAATATTCGCGTAATGCTCCGCCGTGCTCCGACATAAGTGACGCATCCGCCCTTTCTCCGAGCGAGCTTGACAAGGATTCTATTATCTTTTTTATGCGTGGAATGTTGTTATTTTGAGATATTATAAACGAGCAAACCGTTTCCCACGCATCCTGATGTAAAATTCTGATTCCCCGTCCGCATTTTTGCGCTTCGGCAAGTGTGGGATTGTCACAGGATGTAAGAATTTCCGAATCTATTTTATCGTAATCCTCGTCAACGGCAAAATAATGCTTGAAAATATTTTCGTATTCATCAGCCGTGCAATTAAAAATCAGAAGCTCGTTTCCGTCGGATGCGACAGATATCAAGCGTCCATAAGCCACTCCTACGTATTCCTCGGCATATTTACTTCCCGAAACTCTTTCCCATCTGAAGCACTGTCCGCATTCCAATGTTTTTCCGAGGTTATATGCTCCCGTATATCCTACTCTCACATACGGAAGTTCACCTTCATATTCGGTTTTCACAGAATTTGAAAAATCGCTCATTATTTCTCCTAAATCTATTGCTTTAAGAAGCAAAATATTATATAATTAAGTATATCACAAAAATTAATAATTTGCAATAAATATATATAAGGAACGGTAATAATAGTGATAGAGCTTCTTGATCTGCATAAAAAAATAATACTTGAGCATCTCGGAGAGGGCGACGTGGCAGTCGATTTCACGATGGGCAACGGTCACGATACTGAATTTCTCTCAAAAACCGTAGGTGAGAGCGGCAAGGTCTACGCCTTTGACATTCAAAGCTCCGCTGTAGAATCCACGAGAGCGAGACTTGAGAGCTCAGGCTGTCCTAAAAATTATATTCTCATAAACGACTCCCATCACAATGTAAAAAAATATGTAACCGAGTCCATACGTGCGGGAATGTTCAATCTCGGATATCTTCCCGGCGGAGACAAATCCATAACAACAATGAGAGAAACAACTCTGCCTGCTATAGAGGCGGCAATTTCTCTGCTCGGAAAGGACGCCGTTCTTTTGGTCGCAGTATATCCCGGACACGCAGAGGGAGAGGCCGAGGGCAAGGAGATAGCCGAATATCTCTCGACTCTGTCAAGATTTAAGGTATGCTGTACTAAGGTGCAGATAATCAATTCTCCAACTTCCCCCTATTTTATGACTATTGAAACAAAATAAAGAAACGGAATACAGAATGAAATCTGAAAGACAAAGACGATCACAAAAAAGCGCACGAAGGGGTCTTTATGCGGACATTGCGAAAAACGAAGCAAGAACGCGCAAAAGGCTCATATTCGCTTCACTTACCACACTTATAATCGCCTCCGCCCTGCTTCTCGGTGCGTCAATTCTTGAGCTGCATTACGCCTCAACTCACCTGTATACATTCGGAAAAAGCAAGCAAAGAATAGACAACGATCTTGTATACGCAAACGGCGAGCAGCTGATAGATATGAACGCACTTGCTGATTTTCTCGGCATTAAGCATACACCGTTTTTCTCGCAGGCAATATATGAAATAAATTCCACAAGAGTGATATTCGAAAACGGCTCCAAAACCGCAGCTGTAAACGGAATAGAAGCCGAAATGACGCAGAGTGCATCAATTTCCGACGAATACTGCCTCGTACCGATATCTGCGGTAATCGAGCTTATCTCGGGAATAGAAATATCATCCGACGAAAATAGCACAACCGTATCATTCAATGGAGATAACAAAATATTTATTACGGTCAAATCGCCGTCAATCGCATACGAAACCGACATTTCCGAATATCTGCAATATATCACGTCGACCGACGAATATATTTTTACGCTTGCAAACAAGCAAAACACCATAGGAAGCGCAGAGCCGAACGGTCTTGTTCAAATTCCCGACAAATACAAGGCAAGCGGAAGATATTATCTTCTTTATTCCGTTGCGGAAAAAGCTCTTGAAGCGATGATGAACGATATGTTTGCTCTCGGATATGACGATGTGTATGTCACAAGTGCATACCGCTCATATGAATATCAGCAGATGCTGTTCGACGGATATATAAGCACCGAAATGAAGCAAAACGGGCTTACCTATGACGAGGCACGCAAAAAGGTTCTGACATATTCCTCGGAGCCCGGAAAGAGCGAGCACCAAACAGGGCTTTGCGTGGATTTTACGACCTCATCAATCGGCGGCGTGGTAGACGATATATTCGCAACCACCTCCGTATTCTCTTGGCTTAGCGAAAACTCTTGGAAATACGGATTTATAATGCGTTATCCGGAAGACAAGGTTGAAATTACGGGCTATGCCTATGAATCCTGGCACTATCGCTTCGTAGGCTTGGAGGCTGCAAGCGTTATGCATCAAACCGGTATGTGCTACGAGGAATATCTTGAAAATTTTAATTAAGGAGATTTAAATGAAAATAAGCAATAATATTATTTACACAGGCGTTAATGACCGCACAACCGACCTTTTTGAGGGGCAATACGCAATTCCGAACGGTATCAGCTATAACTCATATGTCATACTTGACGATAAGATAGCTGTTTTCGACACGGTCGATGCGGGATTTACACACGAATGGCTCGATAATATTTCACGTGCCGTGGGCGACAGAACTCCCGACTACCTCATTGTTCAGCATATGGAACCCGATCATTCGGCTAATATTCTAAACTTTATCAAAGCATACCCGAAAGCAAAGGTAGTATCCAACGCAAAAGCATTTACAATGATGGACAATTTCTTCGGGGGAATAGACGAAGATAAAAAAATCACGGTTAGCAATATGTCCGTGCTTTCGCTCGGCTCACACTCACTTACATTTATATTCGCACCTATGGTACACTGGCCCGAGGTAATGGTAACCTACGAAAGCTCCGAAAAGACTCTCTTCTCCGCAGACGCTTTCGGTAAATTCGGAACACCCGACACAAACGAGCCATGGGATGACGAGGCACGCCGATATTATATAGGAATAGTCGGA
Organism: uncultured Lachnospiraceae bacterium; assembly: GCA_964534905.1. Taxonomy (GTDB): domain Bacteria; phylum Bacillota; class Clostridia; order Oscillospirales; family CAG-272; genus RGIG4608. The sequence continues at coordinate 5,322 of CAZHPZ010000035.1, forward strand.
AAATACGGTCAGCAGGTTCAAAATCTGCTTCGTGCGGCATCTGCCCTTGATATAGAAAGAATATGCCCGCTTCACGGTCCCGTGCTCTCGGAAAATCTTCCGCATTATATAGACAAATATAAAATTTGGTCATCATACGCCCCCGAGAGCGACGGCATAGTTATCGCATACACATCCGTATACGGTCACACAAAAAAGGCAGTCGAAATACTTGAAGAGAAGCTTAAGGAAAACGGATGTCCCTCCGTTCTCACCTTTGATCTGGCAAGATGCGATATGTCGGAGGCTGTAGCGGCAGCATTCAGATATTCCAAGCTCGTACTTGCAACCACAACCTACAACGCAGGCATTTTTCCGTTTATGAGAGAATTCATAGATCATCTTACAGAGCGCGGCTTCCGCTCCAGAACAGTCGCCATTATCGAAAACGGCAGTTGGGCTCCCACAGCCGCAAAGGTAATACGCTCCATGCTTGAATTCTCAAAGGATATAACCTACACGGAAAGCACCTGCACAATAAGATCCGCTCTCGCAACCGATAGCAGACAGGCACTCGACGATATGGCAAAGGAGCTTTGCAGAGAATATCTTGCACGCTCCAGCTCCTCCGCAAACAAAAACGATATGAGTGCACTCAACAAAATAGGCTACGGTCTTTATGTTGTAACGAGCAATGACGGCAAGCACGACAACGGACTGATTGTCAATACAGTATCTCAGGTAACGGATTCTCCGAGAAGAATATCAGTTACGATAAACAAAGACAATTATTCTCATCACATAATCAAGCAAACAGGTAAAATGAACGTTAATTGTCTTACAACCGATGCACCCTTCTCCGTTTTCGAAAAATTCGGATTTCAAAGCGGCAGAACCGCGGACAAGTTTGCGGGCGAGGAGGTATTGCTCTCCGATAACGGACTTGTTTTCTTATCATCATATATCAATTCATTTATGTCACTGAATGTAGAATCCTACGTTGATCTCGGAACTCACGGAATGTTTATCTGCTCCGTGGAGGAGGCTCGTGTCATTTCCGACAAGGAAAGCATGACCTACAGTTACTATCACGAAAATGTAAAGCCGAAGCCGAGCGGAGAGCAAAAGCACGGATACGTTTGCAAAATATGCGGATATGTTTACGAGGGAGACGTCCTTCCCGACGACTTCATCTGCCCTCTCTGCAAGCATCCCGCATCGGACTTTGAGCCTATAAATAACCTATAATCGATAATCCGCCCGCACAAAATCATTGTGCGGGCGGATATTTATATTTTATTCTGTTCTCAGCGCCACAACGGGATCTTTTTTAGCGGCTTTCTTGGCAGGCAGCAAGCCTCCGATTATTGTTATAGCTATGCTGATGCAAATCAAAATCAATGCCGAAGCAACGGGCAGTTGTGCCTCAAGTCCCGAGAGCCCGCTAAGCCTTGCGATAACGGAATTTATCGGAATCATAGCAATAAGAGAAACTCCTATTCCGAGCAATCCCGCACAGCATCCGATAATAAACGTCTCGGCATTGAACACCTGAGAAATATTTCGCTTGGATGCTCCGAGCGCACGCAAAATTCCTATCTCCTTTGTTCTCTCCATTACGGATATATGAGTGATAATACCTATCATAATGCATGAAACGATAAGCGAAATGCTTACAAACGCAACAAGGACATATGATATACCGTCAATTATAGTTGTAAGCGACGAGGTAAGGATAGCAACATAATCCGTATAGGTGATCTGCGAGTCCTCGTCTGCGGCTTCGTTATACTTAGATATACATTCGGCAATAGCGTCCTTATTTTCAAATGTATCCGTATATATACTTATAGATGACGGCGCGTCATAGCTTACTCTGCCGAATGCTTCAAGATTCTCCTCATATGTGGAACCGGCGATGTATTCGTCGTATATCTTCAAAAGCACATCGTCATTGGGATTTCCCGCAAGCCACATATCCAACGCTCTTGCCATTGCACTTTCGTCTGACGGAATACCGCTAATCCCAGAGCCGCCAGCATAATACATCATAAGCTTATAGAACGAAGCCTTTTCGGAAACGCTCAATCCGTACAAATAATTTTTGGCGTCATTTATCTTTTCAGAATCATCAGCCGACTCGAATTTCATTCCCGTCAGAACGTTTATATCGGGAGCGGTCTCCTGTGCCTTAACTACCGCACTGTTTTCTGTATGCTCGATAATATAATCCGTCAGTGACGATATATATGCCACAGAGGTAGAAATACTCGCATTTGCGGCATCCTTCTTAGGTCGTATGATACCCGTTATTTTTAATTCAAGTGCTTCGCCGAGCAGTGCCTCCTCATTCATTACCGTATCTGCCAAATAATCAAACGTTCCGTTTGCGTTTTCTCTGTACTTGTCGCATTCGGCAACAAGGTAAAAGGTATGATTGCAGATATCACCGTAAGAAAATTCTATTTCCGGTGCTTCATCACCGTTTTTTATCTGATCAACGGCAGTGTCGTATTGTTCACGAGTTATAAAACCGAGCTGATACATAACACCGGCGTCTATACCGTTTTTCAAATCAAGCACCAAAACGACCTCGTTATAAGCCTTAGGCCACTCGCCGTAAAGCACATCATAGCTATCCGTAATAACCTGACTTACGAAATCTCCTCCGGCTCCCTCCATCAATTCCGAGAAATTAGACGCACCCGAGCCTGTGCCCGTCATACCGTTTATCTTATTAAGGATTCCGATGTTACCCGTTATTCCGGACGAGCCCTCCGTATCCGAATCACTGTTTATTAAATTACCACTTGGATCATATGAATAAACGCTGAATTTAACGTCGTAAGTGTAAATTATACCGTTTTCACCCAAATATTTGTGAATTTCACTATTCGGATCATCAAGATATTTTTTAAATTCACTCAGATTGTTTTTTACTATACTCGTCGAAACCATTTGACTCGCTTTTATATCGGTATAATTCGCAAAAACGCCGTCACGCAAGGGCGTTGAAATATTATCTCCCCTCACAGAGCCTATTATCTCTCCTCTTACGCCCATTACGCTCGACATATCAACTGCCTGCGAGCTTATCGTAATAGGATATGATGACATAGTTTCCTTTTGCACACCTGCTATATAGGCATTCATTCCCGTTGACAAGGCAAGAATCAAGGCAATTCCTATAATACCGATAGAGCCTGCGAATGAAGTTAACAGGGTTCTTCCCTTCTTAGTTCTCAAATTGTTAAATGAAAGCGAAAGTGCCGTGCCAAACGACATAGATATCTTTTTTCTCTTTTGCGGCTTGCTCGGTGCTTCCTCCTCCCAATATGGATTTGAATCGTCTACTATGCTGCCGTCCTTGAGCTTCACTATACGAGTGGAATATTTTTCGGCAAGCTCGGGATTGTGTGTTACCATAATAACAAGCTTATCCTTGGCTATTTCCTTCATAAGCTCCATTATCTGAATGCTTGTTTCGCTGTCCAAGGCTCCCGTGGGTTCATCGGCAAGCAGTATATCGGGATTATTTATCAAAGCTCTTGCAATCGCAACTCTCTGCATCTGTCCTCCCGACATTTGATTGGGCTTTTTGTAAATATGATCCCCGAGTCCGACCTTTTTCAGCGCATTTACCGCTCTCTCCCTGCGTTCCTTTTTAGAAACCCCCGCAAGAGTCAGTGCCATTTCGACATTTGCCAGCACGCTCTGATGCGGAATCAGATTATAACTCTGAAATACAAAGCCGATCGAATTATTACGGTAATAGTCCCAATCGGAATCATTGTATTCCTTGGTGGAAATGCCGTTGATTATCAGATCCCCGCTGTCATATCGATCCAAGCCTCCGATAATATTGAGCATGGTCGTTTTTCCGGAGCCGCTTTGACCGAGAATGGATACAAACTCACTTTCTCTGAAGCTTAAGCTGACTCCGCCGAGAGCATTTTGAACAAGATCTCCCGTTTTATAGGTTTTAACAATATTTTTAAGTTGAAGCATCGACTATTTACAATCTCCCGTAAAATTTTACGACTTTCTCAATTTCCCTTTCATCGGGATGTCCCTTTGCGATTCCTCCGATGAGCTTGAACGGTCCGAACGTATTAAAGCCGAAGCATCCGTATTCTCCGAGAATTTTAGCATTGTGAGAGTTTACCGCCTCAGTAACGGCAGCCGTGTAACCGGACTTTTCCGCTCCGTAAGTATAGACAAAAAATACTTCCTTGTTATTCGGCATGCAGTTTTCGGCAATCTTTAAAACGGATCTGTGAAATTTCGAGTAATAAATTCCCGATGCAAAGCCGATACGATCAAATTCGCTCAAATCCGGCTCGGGATTTTCTATCGCATCTATCAGGCATACCTCGTATTCCGCGGCTATGGCGTCAAGAAGCTTTTTAGTGTTTCCATGGTGCTTTGAATAATAAACGATTGCAGTTTTCATATAAATTTTCCTCCTGAATTTATGATAAACGCAGTATAGCACACAAAGATAAACTCACGGACAAATCAAGGTAAACTCTGCGTAAAGTCAGAAAAGTTTACACTGAGGTTACATTTCTGTGATATACTTAGAAAAAAAGGGGGGATCTGCTTGTTTAACATTCTTGTCGTAGAGGACAACGCGGATATGCGAGAGCTTTTTTGCACAGTGCTTACTGACAGCGGATATCACGCTATCGCCGCAGCTGACGGCATAGACGCATTAAGCATTATGGAAAAGGAATATATAGATCTTATAGTGGCGGACATTATGATGCCGAATATGAACGGCTACGAGCTCACCGAGGCTATCAGAGCATCACACTACGACCTGCCTATATTAATAGTTACCGCAAAGGATCAATTCGGAGATATGCAAAAAGCCTTTCGTGCAGGCACAGACGACTATATGATAAAGCCTATAAACGTAAATGAATTAATTCTCCGAATAGAAGCATTATTACGCAGAGCAAAAATTTCAAGCGAAAAGAAAATAATTATCGGTACAACAGTCCTTGATTACGACTCTTTAACCGTAACAAAAAACGGCGTGGAAAGCACTCTGCCGCAAAAGGAATTTTATCTTTTATACAAGCTCCTGTCCTATCCGGGCAAGATATTCACACGTCAGCAGCTTATGGACGAAATATGGGGTATGTTTTCGGAAACGGACGAAAGAACGGTAAACACGCACATCAACAGGCTCCGCGACCGTTTTTCGGATTGCTCCGACTTTGAGATCATGACCGTGAGAGGACTCGGATATAAGGCGGTGAAAAAGATTGAATAAGAAAAAACACTCAAGACTCTGGATATATTTTACGGGCATAGTTTTCGCAACGATATCAGCCGTTTTTCTGCTCATCACGACTCTATGGGCTGTATTATTCAAGCTTAACTATATCCCGATTGATCCGAGAAGCCGTCACATTCCCATTCTTATTTCCGCACTTGGCAGCCTTCTGCTCGGAACGGTAATTGCCATATATGTCGGAAAAATAATGATACGTCCAATTCAAAGCATCGAAAATGCCTTTGACGAGCTTTCGAGAGGAAACTTCAACGTAAAGATACCCGAGAATCAAAAAATCGCCGAAATCCGTGAAATGGCGCAAAAATTCAATGCGATGGCATACGACCTATCGCACATAGAAACCTTGAGAAATGATTTTGTAGCCAATGTTTCGCACGAATTTAAAACTCCCATCTCCGCAATAGAGGGGTACGCGACATTACTTCAAAATCCCAATTTGTCTCACGAAAAGCACGAGCGATACGTAGAAAAAATTCTTGACAATTCACGCAGGCTCAGCAATATGTCGGGAAATATCCTGTTACTCTCAAAGCTTGAAAATCAAGAAACACTTCCCGACTGCTCCGAATACAGACTTGACGAGCAGATACGCCAATGCGTTCTGACGCTTGAGGAAAAATGGTCGCAAAAGCAAATAGAATTCGATATTGACCTCTATAACAAGTATTATTACGGCAGTCAGCCGCTTCTCGATCAGGTTTGGCTTAACATCTTGGATAACGCAATCAAGCATTCTCCCGCGTGCGGATGCATTAAAATAAATATGACCGAAAGCAACGGAAAAATATATGTCCGCATTGCCGACGAGGGTGACGGAATGAGCGATGAGGTGATGAAGCATATTTTCGAAAAATTTTATCAGGGAGACAGCTCTCACAAAAGCGAGGGAAACGGCTTGGGTTTAGCACTCGTAAAGCGCATTATGGACTTATGCCATGGTACCGTCACGGTAAAAAGCAAAATCGAAAAAGGCACCGAATTCAAAGTAACGCTATCCTAAACACATCTCAAGATAACAGTATTATATACACAAAAAAAATCCGACGCACCGTCGGATTTTTGTTTTAATCATTATTTTATTTTTTCATAACCGCAAGCGCACACCAGCCGTTATCGTCAAGGCGTTCGATCACACCGAGACCGCATTCGTCAAGCTTTGAGATAACGTCATCTGCCCTCTCACGTATGATCCCGGAGCAAAGGAGAACGCATCCGTCATTCATAAAGCGTCCAATATCCGGAGTCATTCTAATGATGATATCCGCAACAATATTGGCGCATATCAGATCGTATCCGCCACCTGTAAGATCCACCTGACGCAACAGATCCGACACCTCACAAGTAATATTCGTCTGTCCGCTATGAACTATGTTCTCATTGGCAACCTTAACTGCAACGGGATCTATATCGTATGCCTTACATTCTCCCGCACCGAGTTTAGATGCGCAAATGGCAAGTATACCGCTTCCGCAGCCAACGTCAAGCATTCTCGCTCCCGCCTTGGTATATTTTTCAAGAAGCTCTATAACAAGTCTCGTTGTTTCGTGAGATCCTGTACCGAATGCCATTCCGGGATCCATTTTTACAACTATTTCGCCGTCGTTCGGCTCGTAGCTTTCCCACGCCGGCACTATAACCGTTCTTTTACCGATATGAAGCGTTGTATAATACTGCTTCCACGAGTTCGCCCAGTCCTGCTCGTTGACACCCACAAGCTCTATTGTAGGCTCGATATGCTCGGACGCAAGGCGTTCTCTGATAAAGGAAACCGCCATATTATAATTCTGATCCGCGGGAATGAAAAGCGATACGGAAGCCACGGTCTTATCCGCATTCAAAATACTCTCGTCTATAAGATCTCCGTAGCAGGTTTTAAGGTCTATATCCGAATAGTCCTCAACCATTAAATTATTGTCAAGCACGCTCATAACCGCAACGGCAGTGTCAAGATGCTCAAGCTTTACCGTAACCTTGATTTGTGTCCAATCCTTGATTTCGGTTGTCTCTCCGCAGATGTAATCGGGATCTGTCATAATACTCTCCGTTTCTTATT
>CAZHPZ010000036.1:0-12618 GCA_964534905.1 uncultured Lachnospiraceae bacterium
AATTGTAAAACTATGCGAAACAGCATTATGGAGGTATAATATTATGATTATGGCTGGCGATTTTAGAAACGGCGTAACCTTTGATATGGGTGACGGCACGGTTTGGCAGGTTGTCGAATTTCAGCACGTTAAACCCGGTAAGGGCGCTGCTTTCGTCAGAACAAAAATGAAGAACGTTATCACCGGCGGCGTTGTTGAAAGATCCTTCAACCCCACCGATAAGTTTGAGAACGCTCACATCGACAGAAAGGATATGCAGTATTCCTACACAGACGGCGATCTTTACTACTTTATGGATATGGAAACGTTTGATATGCTCCCCCTTAACAAGGAGAAGCTCGGCGACAATTTCAAGTTCGTTAAGGAAGAGATGATGGTTAAGATCATTTCCTACAAGGGCAACGTATTCAGCGTTGAGCCTCCCACATTCGTAGAGCTCACCGTTACACAGACAGACCCCGGATTTGCAGGCAACACCGCTACCAACACTCTTAAGCCCGCTACACTCGAAACAGGCGCGGTAATCAAGGTTCCGCTCTTCATCAACGAGGGTGAGGTTCTTAAGATCGATACAAGAACCGGAGAATATCTCTCCCGCGCGTAATTGACCGCAAATAAATTTTTTATAGCCATTTGGCGAAAGGAGTAAATTATGACACTTTACGAAAAGGCTGCTTATCTGCGCGGACTTGCCGACGGAGTCGATTTCGATAAGACGACACCCGAGGGAAAGATACTTAACGCGCTTCTCGATCTTGTTTCCGAGATCTCGGATGAGGTTGAGGCAATAAACGACGATCTTTGCGATCTTCAGGAATACGTTGAGGAGCTTGACGACGATCTTGCGGACGTTGAGGACTTCCTTGACGAGGAATGCGACGGCGATTGCGAAAACTGCGATTGCGAGGGCGACTGCGACGAATGCGAATTCGGCGACGACGATTGCGATTGCGACTGCGATTGCGACGACTCCTATTTTGAGGTAGAATGCCCCTCCTGCGGAGAAACGGTATGCTTCGACGAGACGATCGATCCCGAAAATCTCGCCTGCCCCGCTTGCGGAGAAAAGTTCTCTTGCGAATTTGTTGACGATCTCGATGATATCGAAGAGGACGAGGACGCAGAATAATATTTGCCGCAAAGCAAAGGTTAAATTTTCAATTTAAGCAACATCGGAGAGATCTTTGCGGATTTCTCCGATTTTTGCTTTTTTGAGCAAAAAGACTAAAAACCGCTTTTTAAGGATACAATATAAAATATGAAAATTATGTTTGCCTCCGATATACACGGAGACCTTGAATGTGCAAGGGCAGCACTGGACGCATACAGGCGCGAGGGGGCGGAAAAGCTCGTGCTTCTCGGAGACCTGCTCTATTTCGGACCGAGAAACACAATTCTCCCGACATACGACCCCAAGGGAGTTATCGCACTTCTCAACGGAATAAAGAACGAGCTGCTCTGCGTGCGCGGAAACTGCGACGCCGAGGTCGATCAGATGGTGCTCGATTTTCCGATGATGGCGGAATACGCCTATCTCTGCGTCGACGGCCACCGAATGCTGCTCACGCACGGACATAAATTAAATAAAGAAAACGCACCGCTCACAGACGGTGAAATACTCGTGCACGGTCACACGCACGTTTTATGTATAGAAGAGCTCGGAGCGGGAAAGCTATATGTAAACCCCGGCTCCACAACCTATCCAAAGGAAAACAATCCGCGCTCGTATATGATATACGAGAACGATACCCTCTCCATAAAGGAGCTTTACGGCGGAGAGGTAATAAAGCAAATAGATCTGAGTAAAAGAAAGGACTGAAAATATGGCACGTATTATTGCAACAACAGAAGAATTCGACGCCGCTCTTGCGGAAAACAAAACACTCCTCGTTGACTTTTTCGCAACGTGGTGCGGTCCCTGCAAAATGTTCGCTCCCACATTCGACGAATTTGCGGGTGAGCACGGAGAGGTCGAATGCATCAAGGTCGACGTCGACCAAAACGGCGAGATCGCCAAAAGATACGGAATTATGAGCATTCCCACACTCATTCTCTTCAAGGAGGGCGCAGAGGTAAAGAAAAATGTCGGAACGCTCGATTACGAGGAGCTTGAGGACTTCGCTCTTTAATTAAAAAATCGGAGGATTTAAAAATGGCTGAATTATTAAGAGGCATTGCGATATTTCTCGCAATAGTTATCGTATTTCTTCTTGTAGCCGTCCTCGGCTTCAAGCTTTTCGACTACATACGCGCAGCGGAATTCTATAACAATTCCGAGGTGGTGTTCAAGACCCCCGGCGTAAACGATTCAAACTTCGTTCCGCAGGGTATGACCTACATCGCCGAAACAAAGACATTCCTCGTAACGGGATATATGAGCGACGGTGACGCCGCACGTGTTTACGTGGTAAAGGACAACGGCGACACAACCTACACCGAGCTCTATAATGCGGACGGAACGAAATATACCGACCACACAGGCGGTATCGAATATTTCGATAATTACGTTTATATCACGGGTGAGGATTCACACGGACTCGATGTGTTCCCCGCCGAGGACATTCTTTCCGGTAAGAGCGGAGCTTCTCAGCTCGGCACGGTTAAAACGCTTAACTCCCCCGCGCATTGCTATATCTACGGCGATTATATCATCACCGGTGCGTTCCACAAGGACGAGAGCGCTTACATCACTCCCGAGCATGAAAGATATACAACGCCAAACGGATATGAAAACACATGTATGATGACCGTGTTCAAGCTCGATTCCGACAGCGAATTCGGTATAGACGCAAGTCCCGTTGCACTCATCTCCGCAAGAGAGATGGTACAGGGTATCTGCATAACTCCCGAAGGACAGATGGTAATCTCAACCTCCTGGGGCTTCAACCCCTCAAAGCTCTACTTCTATGATCTCTCCGAGGTATCTAAAGTAGATATGTATAATTATACGGGCGAGATTGAAGTAAACGGAGGAAAGGAAAGCTTTTCCTATACGCTTCCCCTCTACGTGCTCGACGATAATAACGATAAATGCCTCGTCGACGTCGTAACCGCACCTCCCATGAGCGAGGAGCTCGTCTGCCTCGACGGTAAAATCGTCGTCAACTGCGAATCCGCTTGCAATAAGTACATCTTCGGTAAAATCACTACCGGCTTCGGCATCTACGGATATAATTATAATAAGTAAACAACAATCCCCCATGGGTGTTCTACCCTTGGGGGATTGTTATGAAATTTATTAATAGGCTTTTATATTAACTTTTTTCACAATCGGCGGATTTTATACGACCGCTTTTTTCATTTCTCTGATTTCGATCTTGCCGATAAAGACGTCGGTATACTGGACGGTATATGCTCCGTTAACTGTTTTGTCGGGAATTTCTATTCTGAAAAAGTTTTTATAGACACCTGTAATGATAACGGGCGAATTCTCCACCTTAAGCTTCGGCTTTTTCGAATTTATATCAATGTGTATACTCTCTCCGCTCTCATACAGGCGCAAGATCTCCGCCTTTATCTCCTCTATACTTTTCATACTCCACCTGCCGTTTTTTCTTCATTATTATTATATCACAAGAGCACTCGCCTTTTCAAAGGTGATTTTCACCAAAAATATGTGCCCCCATTTTAGTTAAATCATCTCACCAATCACGCATTTCCCGTCTTATTCTGAGTGCAACGACCGAGATATCGTCCGCGGCAGTTTTATTCTCCGAGCGTTCCGCTTGCGTCTCTCTCATTATTCTGTCGCAGATTTTTGACGGCGGCTCATCCGCCACGCCCTCTCTTGAAAGAAGCTCGCAAATACGTTCACATCCGTCGCCGTCGTCGGTCGCGCCGTCGCTCATCATAACGAGCACATCCCCGTCCTCGCACGAAAGCTCTATTTGTCGAGCGTCGATCGCACGCAATATTCCGATGGGAAAGCAAGCTGCGGAAAGCTTGAATACGTTTCCACGTCTGAGAACGAGCGTGGGTGCGGCTCCGCTTTTCACAAAGCGTGCCTCTCCCGTATGCAAATCAAGCTGCATAAGGTCGACGGTTGCGGAGCATTCCGCCTCGCTATCGCTTCCCTTTGCTCTCAGGACGCTGTTGAGCATACGGAGCGACGTTTCCATTCCGTTTCCCGCAGTGAGCATATTTTTCAGAAATACTCCGCACATCTCGCTCGCAAGTGCCGCCTCTCTTCCCGTTCCCATTCCGTCACTTATAAGCGCATACATATATCCGTCCTTATTTTCGAATATGCTTACCGTATCACCGCATATTTTTTCTCCGTCGGACGACGCCGTGCAAAACGCACTCTCTGCGGAGAACGTGCATTTAGATTCTATCTGCATATTCACGCACCCCGAGGAAAGCTGAAACTGCGGCTCGGTAAGTGTTCTGTGCGTTATCTCCTCAAGCCGTCTCTTCAGCACCCCGACGTCCCCCGCCTTATCGGACAGATCCAGTCCGTGTGCAAGAATTCTCAGCTTGCGCTTTCCTATAACGACTACGCCGTGCTCTCCGTAGCCCTCGTCCGCAATAGCCCTCGCTATACGCTTGGCAAGCGCCGGATCGCTTTTAAGCTCCTCCTCATTCTCGGCAATAGCGTCGTTAAGTATTCTCGATACGGCATCGTAATCAAGTGCGAATATTTCGGTCTTTTCGTTTTTCAGCGCTCTTTTTGTCTCAATCGCACATTCGCGGTTTATTCCGCTCACTATCTCCGCGCACCTGTTGCATCGCAGTTTGAAGCTCTCCGGCAGCTTTTTTTCATCGGCAACGCCGGAACGATAGAGCTGCACGGTCAGCTTTTTCGTGGCGTCAAGCGTGGAGCCGTATTCCGCACCGTAGCAAAGCTCGCACATCTCGCACGAGGCGCAGACGCGCTCGAATCCGCTCTCGCATATATTGCGCAGATCAAGCATTGAGGGGCGCTTGAGCTTGCTTGAAAGGTTATAAAATATCTCCGAAAGAGAGGCAAACGAATCGGATATTGTGCGCAATCTCTCCTCCTGTATGCTGAGACGGTGCTGTGCCGCCAAGCCCACCGCATCTGCCGATACATCGGACACCGCTTCACGTCTGTGTGCCGAGAAAAAGGATTTCAAATCCTCACCGAGATTTATCTTTTCGGCGGTAAAGAAAAGCATAGAGGCACAAAGCAACGATGGGAGCTCGACTCCGAGCGCTCCGACTCCGCCTATATATATACTCCACGCAAGCCCCGTCACGCACGATGCGACCGCCGCTCCGAATTGTGAAAGCTTGTGCATTGCCGAATATGCGATAGAGCAGAATGCAAGCAGGGGTGCGTGTGAGGGAGATATGCAAACGCCGAGAGCAAGGCCGCACACGACTCCGCGAAGTATCCCTCTCTTTCCCGCCGCAAGCGTCAAAAGAAGACCGACGAACACGGAAACGGACGCACCCGAGACATAAACGGAATTCAACGAATAGACGAATGCACAGGCAAGGCAGAGTGACGAAAGCTGCGCCGTCCTCTCCTGTCTCGGTGTGAGCGAAAACGCTTCTCCCTCACGCATTCTCCTATCACTCACAATAAAATTAGGTGCAAGCACAAGTGTGGCGGCGGGTGCGACAATGAGCGAAAAAATCGCCGCAAACAGGTCGTAAAACCTGAATCCCCCGATTATTATTCTCACCGTGCCCACCGCAAATGCTCCGATCGCCGCGCTGTTCATACGAAGATACGCATGCTCGGAGAACACGCCCGCCAGTGCTCTCGGCAACGGTTCACGTTTCCCTGCCGTACCCAATGTCCCTCTCTGAGACGAATCTATAAAAAGTCGGGCAAGCATTCGCACGCCTATTGCGCAAAGATACCCTATCAAGCTCGGCAAAGCAGAGGTGTGAGAGGCTATCGCCGAAAGCGAGGCCCCGAGCAAAACCGCAGGCGTTTGTCTGCCGCAGGCGCACAAAAGCGCCATTCCAAGCGGGTAAGTTTCAAAGAGCATACCCTTTCCCGATAGTGCAAAGCCCAAAAAGCCGTAAAGCATAGCAAGCGCTCCCTCCGCGGCTATCTCCCTTTTTGACATTCCGCACAAAAGCCCCTTGCGATATATGTGTGCGGCGCCGTTTTTCGTACTCGATCTTTCCATATATATTCTCCTTTTTACTTCCTTACTTTTACCGTATAAGGAACAACTTCTCCGCACCGCCGATCGGTGCGCACGCTTCCCTTTCATAAATATTACACCAAGCACTGCGAAAAATCGCTCGAAAACGGGCATATGAAAAAGATATTTTCGGCGTTTTTGCAAAAACCTATTGCATAATTCTCAATTTAGTGTTAAAATTATAATGATTAATTGTCACTATATCTAAAACGCTCTTAAAGGAGATATAAAATGAATTTTTTTGAGGTCATTTTAAGATTGCTGGACAGTAAAATGGAAAAGCCACAGCTTTACGGTTGGTTCCATTTGCTCTGCATATTCCTTATGTTCGCGGCGGCGTTCGTCCTCTGCCTGCTTTGGAAAAAGGGAGTCATTAAGAACCCCCAGCGAGTTATTCTCGTAACCTCGATAATAGTTATAGCCTGCGAAATATGCAAGCAGCTGCACTGTAACTTCGAATATGAAAACGGGATCACCCTTGATTTCAGCTGGCGTTCGTTCCCGTGGCAGTTCTGCTCAACTCCCATGTTCGTGGGGCTTCTTGCAGGTCTTACAAAGGGAAAGGTAAACAAGCATCTCTCCGCATACCTCGCAACATATGCGTTCTTTGCCGGACTCGCGGTTATGTTCTATCCCTCGACCGTATTTTCTAAAACGATAAGCACGAACATTCAGACAATGGTCTGCCACGGCTCTATGGTGACCGTTGCTATATTCCTTTACTACACCAAATACGTCGAGGCGGATTTTAAGACAACACTCTATGCTATGCCCGTCTTTGCGGTAAATATGGGAATTGCGATAACGCTCAATGAGCTCGCTCATCTCGTAGGCATCACGGAGAACTCCAAGTTTAATATGTTCTTCATCAGCCGCTATTTTGACAGTGAAATAATCGTACATAATCTTATACACGACGCACTCAGAGGCTCATTTTTAGGTTGGCTGTTCTCTACGATACTCTATTTCATAGGATTCAGCGCGTGCGCATTCATAGTTTCTCTTATTCCGATAGGAATAAAGAAATTCCTCGAAACCGATTTTGAAGCTCTCTATGCCGAGAAAAACGCACTCCGCGAGAAGCGCAGACTCGCCAAGGAAGCCGAGATTGCTCAGATCGACGCCGAGATAGACGCGGCAGAGGCGGCCCGCCTTGAAAAGCTTCGAATCAAAAAAGAAAAGCGCGAAGCAAGGCTGGCAAAGAAAAAAGCCAAAAAGGAAAAGAAAAAGTTCGAAAAAGAGAAAAAGCGCCTTGAAAAGCTCGAAGAAGCAAAGCGCGAAAAGGAAGAGAAGAAAAAGCGCAAGAAGGAAGAAAAGAAACGCGCCGAAAAGAAGAAGAAGGAAAAGAAAAAAGCGGAGAAAAAACGCAAGAAAAAGAAAAAGAAACTCAAAAAGAAGGAAAAGAAGCTTAAAAAGAAAGAAAAGCGTGAAAAAGCTAAGCAAAAGCGCAAGGAAAAGAAAGAAAAGAAGCGTCTTAAGCTCGAAAAGAAAAAAGAAAAGCTCCGCTTAAAGCTCGACAAGAAAGCAAGACTCAAGGCAGAGCGTGAGGAACGTGCAAGACTCGCCGCAGAGCGCGAGGCACGAATTGCGGACGACGTTAAATTCTTCTTCGATATGGGATATACCGAGGAAGAGCTTAAGGACATCTATTCCGTAAGAAAGAACGAATTCAAGATCTCCGACAAAAAGCTTGAAAAGGTTAAGAGCAAGCTTGAGGCGGAGGCTGAAAAGCAAGAGAAAAACAATTGAGAAGAACAGCTTCTCGGAGGAACATTTATGGCAAAAAAATCAGGATCTAATTTATCAACGCCGATCCTTTATATAATTCTCGGCGTGCTTTTGTTGGTATTCAAGGACGATGTGCTCGGCTGGGCAATGACCGCAGCGGGAATCGTATTCATCGTCTCGGGTGCTATCGACCTTTCAAAGGGATTTAAAATAAGTGCGATAATCAGCATAACCGCCGGAATCGCAATACTCGTGCTCGGCTGGTCGCTTGCAAGCATAGTACTGCTTGTGCTCGGCGTGCTCATCGCCGTCAAGGGTGCCGTCGATCTTCTCGACGCCTTAAAAATGTCCAAGAAAAGAAGATCTGCTCTGCACATCGTATTCCCTGTCCTGACGATAATCGTCGGTCTTGCGCTTGCCTTTGCAAACGGAATAGACTACATAATCGCAGGCGTCGGAATAATGCTCATCGCAGACGGTGCGCTCGGTATCATCTCGGCAAAGAAATAAAAAAAACAAAGCGCCGTGCGTTGCACGGCAGTCATAAACGAATTCAGTCCCGAAATCACTCTGATTTTCGGGACTGTTTTGTATATTCGGTTCAATACCCTCAGTTTCAATAACGCACCTTCTTCGCGCAATCCAAGCAGCAAAAAGTTTTATCAAGTCTTGATTGTTAGCACAAACCATAGCATTCTCCAGTACGTGGGGTCCCCCGAGTAGGAGTCAAAGGAGAGTACGAACACAGTAAGCGACCGTTTAATACCCTATTTGTTCAAAGTATTATAAAAGCCCTCCGTTGGAGGGCTTATTTACATTTATTAAGTTTACAAAAAGGACACTTGAAAAAGCGAAATCATTACCGCTGGTGGAGGTTACCGAGCCGTTTGGTGATCAAGCGGCAGGGCTTTCGCCGGATAGCAATTTAAGGAGAGAAAAAATAAACAGCGTCCGGTGGCAATCTTCGTTTTTTCAAGTGTTTAGGTGTGTTGCAATGCTTGGTAAACGTTAACTTTATCGGTAACATTTACATACTTATTATAATCTAAAACGTTCAAAAAATCAAGCATTTATTTGAACGAATCGTTTATAATTTGTATACGAATTGTAAACTTTTTAATTATCGGAATTCAAAAAAGCAATAATTTCCTTAAGTGCTCTGCTCGTTGAGACCTTTCGTATATAATCGCGTCCTCTGCGTGAGGTAATGCGCATTTCCGCGGAATATGTGCCCCTCTCGCTTGAAAAGCCTACGAACACTGTGCCTACCTCCTTATGAGTTGCGGGGTCCGGCGTCGGTCCCGCCTCGCCAGTTATCGAAACGGCGATATCGGTGCCCATTCGCTCTCTCGCACCGCGTGCCATTTCCTCTGCGGTCTGCGCGCTTACCGCACTGTATTTTTCAAGCGTCTCCCGACTTACTCCGAGAAGCTTTTCCTTTGCTTCGTTCGAATATGTTATAAATCCGCCCCTGAACACCGCGCTCGCGCCGGAGACGTCCGTCAAACGCTTTCCGAGATATCCGCCCGTGCAGGATTCTGCAACGCAAATAGTGAGTCCAAGCTGTGCAAGCCCGTGTATTACAAGCTCCTCGGGCTTCTCGGCGTCAATGGCGTAAATGAATTTTCCGACGGGGGTTTCTCTGACTTTTTCTATCATCTGCGCACACATACGCTCACCCTCCTCCTCGCTTTCGGCAAGTGCTCCGACGCGAAGCCTCATTTCACCTTCCTTGGCATATGGTGCAAGCGTGGGATTTTCGCTCGAGGTCATAATGTCACGCAGATACATTTCCGCCTCGCTTTCTCCCATTCCCATAATGTGAATGTTGTGACTGACAAGTATCCTGTCGCTCATTTGGCGGAGCAGAGGAAAAGCATATTCCTCAAACATCGGCTCTCCCTCAAACGGAGGTCCGGGGAGCATTACAACGACCTTTTCACCGCTCTGCAGGAATATGCCCGGAGCCGTGCCCGTTTTGTTCGGCAGAGCTATTGCTCCGAGGGGAATGTCAGCCTGTTTTGCATTGTTTTCGGGCATATCTCTTCCCGTGGACGCAAAATATTCACGAATATCGCGTAATATCGCCTCGTCTCTGACCATCGGAAGTCCGAGCGCCTCTGCCACAGTCTCCTTTGTCAGATCGTCATAAGTAGGTCCGAGTCCACCGGTCGTTATGAGCAGATCGGCGCTTTTCAGCGCCTCGCCGACCGCTTCGGTAAGTCGTTTCGGATTGTCGCCGACCACAGTCGAATGATAAACCGATATTCCGAGTCTTGCAAGCGCACGTCCGAGGTATGCCGAGTTCGTGTTCACCACCTCGCCGAGCAAAAGTTCGGTACCGACACATAAAATTTCCGCATTTTTGATTTTCATATTCACCGCCGCCTTTCTTCTCCTTTATTATACAACAAAATCGGAGCGAAAACAATGCTTTGATAAAAAAGTCTTTTTTATCCTTAATAAATTCAAGAAAAAATATATTTCGAGAAAAACTCGTGCATTTTTATATCTCCTCAATCGAATTTTTAGGCGTACAAGCAAAAAATCCGATAAATCGCATAAAATTTATCAAAACCGAGAGGAGATTTTTATGTTTACTTTGATATTTACAATGCTTTTCCACATATACCAGCTGATTCTCGGAGTCAACACTCCGAATAAATTTCCTACTCCTCTCTCACGGGAGGAAGAGGAAGCCGCGTTTATTCTTGCGAGAGCGGGTGATGAAAAGGCTCGCGAAAGGCTGATATTGCACAATCTCCGCCTTGTTTCTCACATCGTCAGAAAATATTACGGCTCCGCCCCCGACGGTGAGGATCTCGTATCCATAGGCACAATAGGTCTTGTCAAGGCGGTGGATTCGTTCCGCTCCGGCACGGGAACGCACTTTGCTACATACGCCGCCAGGTGTATTCAGAACGAAATTCTGATGTATTTTCGTGTGCGGAAGCGTCGGGGCAGCGAGGTGTCGCTCTCGGAAACTATCGATATCGACCGTGACGGAAATCCTCTGACATATATGGACGTAATCAGTACAAACGAGGATCCGGCACAGGAGATTGACCGAAAAACGCTGATATCCCGCACCGTGCGTTTGATGAAAAACGTTCTCGGAGAGCGTGAGCGTCAGGTGCTCATAATGCGTTACGGGCTTTTTGAGCTTTCCCACGCCTATACGCAAAAGGAAATTGCCGAAAAGCTCGGTATATCACGCTCCTACGTCAGCCGTATAGAAAAGGGTGCGCTTGAAAAGCTCAGGCACGCGCTGGAGGATAATTGAGATGCATTGTTCCGCAAACGAGAAATATATTATTCCGATAAGTTGCATTATTCCGATAAACCCGTAAGCACATCGAATTATTTTTCCGTTTGCACAAAGGCAGTGTCCGCGGGCGGTATTCCGATACCGTCAATGAGCGACGGAAAATATGATGGCTCCGACTCCGCCTCAATACGCACGCCTCTGACGTGTAAAAAGCGTGCGGCGGCGTAAGAATAGGTAGAGAGCGGACGGTCAAGCGCATCGTTCGACTGTGCGCAAATCAGAATGTCGCCGTCCGCAAAGCCGCTGACGAGTAAGGAATGATAAAATATGCCCTGCTCATTTGCAAGCTGTATCACGTCCCCGACCTCAACCTCTCCGCGATCGACCTCGGAGCAAAACGGACCGCGACGAGCGTTCACGGGGGCAAAATCACCGACTCCGAGCATAAATTCGTAAAATTCACGCACTCCTGCCCACGACGGAGAGCGGTAATCGACGCTTTTGTAATACCATCCGAAAGTTTCGGTCGGATCCATAGTGAGAGAGCCGCAAAGCAAGCATTGAGAAACGAAATTAGTGCAATTTCCGCCTCCGCCAGTAAAATCAAAAAAGAGCGGATTGCGGGAAAGAGCCCAAGCCCGTGCGTATTCCACCGCACGCATTCGATCGTAAGGAGCGCAAAGCAGCATAAATCAACCTCCGAAAGCCGTTTTTGACAGTATATGCATCGAAGCGGATTAGTTTACGGGCGTACACCGTTTTCAAAATCTGTGCAAATACTTGGCTCTCCCAAAGTGCGAGACAAATGTCGCGTCGGTCACTTTGTTCGCACTTGCCAATGCCACAAAAAGTTTTGCGTCACTTTTTCAAAAGTGACTACCCGCGCGGCACGAGCGCATATCGCCGTTTTCTTTTTGCCAAGCTTTTTCTTTTGTGGCTGTTTTCTCAAAAGAAAAAGCGAATGAGCGATTATCACAAACATCAAAACAACACAACAACGCTCCGATACATAAGAAACCCGTAGGGTGGGTGGCTTGCTCCCGCCGCTTGACGAAAGGTAATACACAGACAAGTGCCCAGATCCTTCGGTCGCATCTACGATGCTTCCCTCGAGGATGACCGTCTTTAACGGTCGGGCACTTGCTCCCGCCGTGCAACACAGAAAAATCCTTTGCTTTGTAACGCCTCATCCACCGCTTGCGCGGTCCCCCTTCTCCCGCTGGAGAAGGCTAAGGGCTTGTGCAAACAAAGTGCCCGACACATTTATGTGTCATCCTCGAGCGTAGCGAAGGATCTGGGCACGCGATTCACGCGAGATATAGTTTATACGCCGCGCAAGATCCTTCACTTCGTGCCTGTGGCACTCGTTCGAGGATGACCAAGCGCGGGGAATATTGTCTGTGATTTGCGTGAAGATATATTAACCACGGCGCACGGCGGTAGCAAGCCTGCTCACTTACAAGGAATCGTGCTAAGAACAGCGGTACATTTATCTTA
>CAZHPZ010000037.1:0-11521 GCA_964534905.1 uncultured Lachnospiraceae bacterium
CTTTTTTCGCTTTGTACTTCTTCTATCTCTTGTTGTTCAATTTTCAATGACCGATTTTCGTATCACCCTTTGAGGTGACAGCTTTGTTATTATATCACATTCTGTTTTCATTTGTCAATAGTTTTTTTCACTTTTTTTCGCAATTATGAATATTTGGTTAAAACGCCCAAAATACTAAATTCAAATTACCGTTTGGAGGTTAAAATGTTTACTTTGTTCATTCGCACGGTAACGGTTTATGCACTTCTGATAGGTGCTATGCGATTACTCGGCAAGCGTCAGCTCGGAGAGCTTGAGGTTTCTGAGCTGATAACGACAATTCTTTTATCCGAGATTGCGGCCGTTCCTATAACAAATCCCGATTCTCCCCTTTCACATGCCGTAATTCCGTTGCTGGCAATTATTGTTTTTGAGGTTGTGATTTCTTTTTTAACAAGCCGATATTCATTTCTGAAAAATATACTATCATCGCCGCCGAGCACCTTAATCAAAGACGGAATCATAATGCAAAAGGAGCTATCAAAGAACAGAATATCTCCCGAGGAGCTTTTAAGCGAATTAAGATTAAACGGAATATCCGATCCGTCCCAGGTAAAATACGCAATTTTGGAGCAGAACGGACTATTGAGCGTCATACCCAAGGCGGAATTTCAACAACCGACCCTTGAACAATTAAGCATCAAGGCCGAGGATGTCGGCACGCTTCATATAATAATATCTCAGGGCACATGGAACGATTACAACATCAAGGCTCTCGGAAAAAGCAAGGCATTATTTCAAAAATATTTATCTTATCGGAAAATATCCGCGAAGAATGTGTTTTTAATGACGGTAAATGACACAGGGGATATCAATTTAATACCGAAGCAAAAGCATTGAGGCCATTCCGCTCATCTTACGTCTTTTTCGTCCTTGCCGTCCGCAAACAAAGCAAGGGCAACAAACGGTGCTGTAACCATTCCGAAAAAGCCGAATATTTTATACCCGAGATATACTGACGCAAGGCTTATCAAAGGATGTATTCCGAAGCTTTTGCCGACTATCTTCGGCTCTGCCGCTTGGCGCACCACGGTAACTATGCCCAACAAGACAAGCATTCCAATACCAAGTTTGTATTTTCCGGTAATCAATAAAAATATGCTCCACGGAATCAGCACAGCTGCGGTTCCGAACACAGGCAAAAAATCAATGAAAGCCACACCAAGCGCCGCAGCAAAAGCATAGTCGATTTTCAATATCAAAAAGCCCGCCAAAAGTTCAAAAAACGTTAAGGCAAAGAGTATTCCGTAGGCTCTTATATATTTGCCCAAGCTGTTTTTCAGCTTATCGTGAAGTCTCACCAAAAATGCCGAAGCCTTCTGCGGTAAAAGACTTTTGATTTTGGCATTCACTCTATCTATATCCGCCGCAAAATAAAAGCAGGCGACAACGGTAACCACAAGTGCAAGAGCGGCACTCGGCAAGGCAGTCATCACATTAGTTGCGAAATTTGATATCGCATCTCCGAGTCTTTCAACCGCAGACTGATATATTTTTTCGAATGCGGAATTTATTGCCTTCGTTATTTTGGATGACTGTTCATAATTTCGTTTATCACCGAGAAAAGAAAGTCTTTCCGTAAAAGACTCTATTTCTTGCGACACCCCATCGAAATATTTTTCAACGGTATCACCATTGCTTTTCAAATATTCCGAAAGCTTATCTGCCTCTCGAACGGCAACGGCTCCAATCGAAATCATCAGTAAAAGTATTAAAATAAGTGCAAGAAAAACCAGAGCAACCGAGCATATTTTTCTCGACATTTTTGTTTTGCGACTGAAATATCGAGCCACAGGATAGACTGCATAAGCGGTTATCCACGCTATAATAAAAGGGACAAAATAAGAAAAAAGATATTTAAAGAAAGCGGTAATCAACGCACCGATGGCGGCAAAGCAAAATATTCTCGCGCCAAGCTCCTTGTAATCCGTTTTATCCATATATTCCTCACCTATTTTTATTCAATATATTATAATCACATTCTCTGCACTTTTTTCGAAAATATGTATAATTCCGGTTCAAATGACAAAAATAATAAAGAAAATTCAATACGGAGCATAATATGAAAAAACAAATATTAAAAATCAATGCGGAAATAATATGTGCAGCGTCGGTAGTGGGTCGAAAAGAGCATGAAGGGCCTATCGGAGATAAATTTGACGTATACGACGAAAGTGACAGATTCGGTCAAAAGACATGGGAAAAATCCGAAAGTGAAATGCAACGCCTTGCTCTGTCTACCGTATTAACGAAATCGGGGGTATCGGAGACAGAGCTTGACGCAATGCTTTCCGGAGATCTTCTGAATCAGTGCATAGGCTCGGCTTACGGTCTGCTCGATTTTGATATTCCCTACTTCGGTCTTTACGGAGCGTGCTCGACCGCAGTCGAGGGCATTATGCTTGCTTCTCTTCTGATAACAGGCGGAGCATTTGAAAAATGCGCAACAGTTTCATCATCGCATTTTTGCTCCGCCGAGCAACAATACAGAAATCCTCTCGAATACGGAGGGCAGCGCTCACCTACGGCGCAATGGACGGTAACGGGATCAGGGGCATTCATTATTTCGAAAAGTGGCAGCGGAGGAGTAAAAATAAGCGAGGCTATGCCGGGCATAGTCATAGATAAAGGAGTAAACGACGCATCGAATATGGGAGCAGCTATGGCGCCAGCCGCGCTCGACACATTAAAAAGATATTTTTTCGAAAGTCACACATATCCGTCGGATTACGATGCAATCTTTACAGGTGATCTCGGCGATGAGGGCAGCAAAATACTGAAAGAATTTATGAGAATAGAGGGATTTCCTATCGACAGCAATCACTTCGACTGCGGAAATATAATATTCGACCGCGAGCATCAGGATGTCCACTCGGGCGGATCCGGATGCGGATGCTCTGCCACAGTGCTTGCCTCGTATATTTTACCGAAGCTTGAGAGTGGTGAATACAAGAGCGTGCTTCTTGTCGGTACCGGCGCTATGATGAGTCCGTCAAGTCTAAAGCAGGGCTTAAGCATACCGGCAATCGCACATCTTATCAAGCTTGAGAGCGGAATATAGGAGGATATATGGACTGGCTAAAATATTTATGGTCATTTTTGGCAGGAGGAGCACTTTGCGTAATCGCGCAAATTTTGATTGACAAAACACGTCTTACACCCGCAAGAATACTTGTGTCATACGTTGTAGCGGGAGTTTTACTCGGTGCGCTCGGAATATACCGTCCGTTTGCGGAGGCGGTAGGTGCCGGAGCTACTACGCCGCTAACCGGATTCGGATACAATATAGCAAGGGGAGTCAAACGTGCAATCGACGAAAAGGGCGCTATCGGGATACTGACCGGTGGTCTGACCGCCGCCGCAGGCGGAACGACTGCTGCACTCTGCCTCGGATATATAGCCGCTTTGTTCGTCAAGGGCAAGGGACAAAAATAGTAAAAAGCACGGCAAAGCCGTGCTTTTCTTACTGTTTAAACATTCATTTCAGATTATACATCATCATTTTCTTCTCTTTTTTATAGCAGAAGAAGAACATAGCGAGAAGCACTCCTCCCGTGATTATCCACGAAATCGGATATACGATATAGAGCACACGTATATCGGGATATTCGGCAAAAACCGTATACACCCACGCTATTCTGAAGAAGCATGAACCGAAAAAGGTTATTATCATAGCATTAAGCGAATATCCGATGGAACGTAGCAAAGCTGATCCTACGTCCATAATTCCGCAAAGAAAATACGGAACACCCATTATAGCAAGTCTGTATCTTGCAAGTACAAGCACCTCGGGATCCTTATTAAATATCCCCACAAGCGCATCGGAGAAAAGATAAGAAAGAATACCCAATATAAGTCCGAGCACCGTTACGGACGCAATACTCGTAACGGATACCTTTTTCACCCTGTCAAACTTCTTCGCACCGAAGTTTTGCGATGAAAAGGTGAGCGTGGAATGGTAAAACGAGTTAAGTATGTTATATATGTAGCTATCCACGTTCTGAGCCGCAACGTTCGCATTGACCGCAACCGGGCCAAGCGAATTATATCCCGTTTGGAGAAGCATATTCGAGAGAGAAAAGAGTGATCCTTGAATTCCCGCGGGAAGTCCTATTTTTACAAGTTGTTTAAGCACGGACATATCAACGGAAAGCTTTTTGAAATCAAGGCGGCATTCATCATCAAGGCGTGCCACGTGAATAATAACAAGAGTTGCCGAAATAAATTGAGAAATAATGGTAGCTATCGCAACACCCTCAACGCCCATATGGAGCACAATCACAAAGAAAAGATTTAAAAAGATATTAACAACTCCTCCTACCATAGAAAACAGCAAGGGGCGAACCGTATCTCCACGGGATCTAAGTATTCCCGCGAAGAAATTATATACTATATTCGCAACGGATCCGAAGAAATAGATTCTTACGTAGAGGCTGGCACCGTCGATAAATTCATCCGGTGTGCTCATAAGATGAAGTATCGGAACGGCAATCAGATTTCCGATGACGGTAACTATAACTCCGAGAAACACCGACACGCAAAAAGAGGTATGAATAATTTTGCTTGTTTTATCCTTATCTCTCGCTCCGAGGCTTTGAGCAAGGATAACAGCCACTCCCGCGCCGAGTCCTATAAAAATTCCGAGTATCATATTTATAAGGGAGCTTGTACATCCGACCGAGCCGAGAGCGTTACTGTCCTCGCAAAAGTTTCCGAGGACGAACATATCCGCTGAGTTATAGAAAAGCTGCAATACATTGGTAAACATAATCGGCAACGAATACATTATCATATTCGGAAGTACAGGCCCGTCGGTTATTCTTATACTATTCTTAGAAAACAACTATTTATCCTCCGTTTTTTTCAAATTCTACATATTATATCATAAAGTCTTGGTTATTTCAACCATTTTTTTGACCAATATTTGAACATTTTACACAAATTATATATGCAAAAAAGCAAGGAGCGAGCTCCTTGCTTTCAGAAAACATAAGCAATTTATATATATTGTAAAATGTATATCAATCTCTGGGCTGTCTTCTCTTTGCAAAGCAGGCGCTGCAATAAACAGGTCTGTCTTCAGAGGGCTGGAAAGTTACCTTTGCTTCTCCGCCGCACTCGGAGCAGATAACCGTAAAGAATTCTCTCGGCTCCTTCTGCGCGTTCTTCTTTGCATCACGGCAAGCCTTACAAGCCTTAGGCTTATTCAAAAAGCCCTTTTCCTTATAGAAAGCCTGCTCACCGGCGGTGAATACGAATTCCTTACCGCAGTCCTTGCAAACAAGTGTTTCATCCTGAAACTCGGTAGCTTCAACAACTTTTTCTTCGTTCTCGTACATTGATTTGTCCTCACTTTGATTGGATTTATTATTGCCCTTGACGGATTTTAACCGCCATCTCTCCCTCGGAGCGCTTTTATTAAGCTAAATGGGTATATCAATCTGCTATCAGCAGAGTTTTTAACTTCTTTCTGATTCTGAAAATAGCATTATCGATTGATTTGTCGCTTGAGTTGAGTCGCAGAGCAATTTCCTTTGTGGAATAACCGTTCACGTAGTAAGACCAAACCTCATTTTCATATTGAGAAAGAGATCTTTCGATCTGCGCTCCGAGCTCCCTTTCGCTCTCCTGCATCTCGATAAATTTTGACACCTCTCCCTCCGGATCAAGAATGGTATTCATTCTTTCGTCGCCTATAAGAGCTTCATTCCGTCTTTTCGCAGACGCTCGCTTATACGATATCATGCTGTTTGTAATACATATCTTCGCATACAAGCCGAATTCGACGCCGCCCTGCTCCTTATCAAAGCTTATAATAGCCCTGTAAAAAGCGATAAGCTCCTCTTGACCGAGATCCTCAATATCCTCTGTTGACATATCTTCGGTAGTGTAAGAATCAAGTATTTTTTTAAGCATCGGACCGTATTTATCGACAAGCCTTGAAAATGCTTGTGAATCTCCCGAAATAACGAGATCCATCAATTTATACATTTCCTTTTTATTCTCAACTGATCTATTGCTCATCGATTACGTCCGTCCGCCCGAAAAATACGATATTTATGCTTCTATTATACTACATTTTTAAAAAATGTCAACAAAAATTTGTCGTTTTTTCTGAATTTTTTTTATTTTTTAAAATAATTTTATAAGAAATAACTAAAATGCACACAAAAAGTACAATTCAGTCAAGCAAGAAATTGACATTACCTGCCAAAAGAGCAAGCGTAGCCTTGTAAATCCCCTCGGGTCTGCCATAGAAATTTTCTTTCATCCTTTCCGCTCTTGCGAGTGTGTCAACAGTGACCTTGGTAGAATAAATAAGATCTCCCTTTTCCATCATATTACACTCTATGTCATATTTACCGTCGTCGCGCTTTGAAATAAATGCCTTTGCTTCTACGCCGCGCTTTTTAAAATCAAGATATCTGAGCGCCGCCGAAAGGCTTTTATCGAGTATTGATGTCAAAATGTCAGAATTCAACTCACGTGCAACATATCTTCCCTTTTCCGATACCGAATACATCGGCTGATTTTCATCCTCCCCAGGGAGCTTTACTATAAGCTCCGCGTCAAGCATCTCGTTAAAGCTTTCCGCAAAATCGAGATACATAACGTAATCTGTCTGCATAACTATATCGTTCAAAGTGGTATAATCCAATGGATAATTGATATTCTCCATAAGATACAAAACGAAAATCTTTACGTTCTTTTTACTTCCTATAACGCTTGATGCCATATAAATTCCTCCGCTAACAGATAACTACACACTATATTTTATCATATTTTTTTATTTTTTCAATAGTTTTATTTGCATTTCGCTCATATTTATGATATTATAATATGAGTCAGTAATATTTTGTCGAATATGACAAGAAACGGAGCGTTTATTTATGAAGAAAATTGCTATTTTAGGCTTTGGCGTTGTCGGCAGCGGCGTTGCCGAGGTACTTATGCAAAACAGAGCCTTGATAGAGCAAAAGCTCGGCGAAGAAATAGAAATAAAATATATTCTCGACCTCAGGGATTTTCCGGATTCTCCCCTTGCGGACAGAGTTATCCACGATTTTGACACGATACTTAACGACAGCGAGATATCGGTCGTTGCGGAAATGATGGGCGGTTCCCATCCCGCATATGATTTTTCAAAGGCGGCTCTTCTCTCGGGAAAGAGCGTTGTAACCTCAAACAAGGAGGTTGTAGCCAAATACGGAACGGAGCTTCTCTCGATAGCTAAGGAAAATGGCGTCAGATATCTTTTTGAAGCAAGCGTCGGAGGCGGCATACCGATAATACGCCCCATATGCAACGACCTTGTTTCCAACAAAATAACGGAAATAAACGGAATTCTTAACGGCACAACAAATTATATTCTCACTCAGATGGACGAGCATTCGGTTTCATTCGCCGACGCACTCCGTGACGCTCAAAGAAAGGGCTATGCGGAAGCTGATCCGACAAGTGATATTGAGGGACTCGATGCCGCAAGAAAGATATGCATTCTCTCTTCCCTCTCCTACGGAAGATGCGTTCCGACCGATAGCATTTACCGCAAGGGAATTTCCGACATTACCGGAGAGGACTTTGCCGTTGCGAAAGCACTCGGCTATACTATAAAGCTCATCGGACATTCCGAGCTGATAGGCGAGAAAATATATGAATCGGTTTCACCTCGCTTTGTATCGGAAATCAATCCCTTGGCTCATATTTCCGACGTTTACAACGGCATTTTGATTGATGCAAATATGCTTGACAAGGTTCTTTTCTACGGCAAAGGTGCGGGAAAACTTCCAACCGCCAGCGCCGTTGTTGCCGACATTATGGATATTGTACAGAAGATGAACGATACGCGCATTCCCGCAGTAAGCTGGTCGGATGCAGAAGCCTGTGATATAGCTACAGAGGATGAATGCATTTGCAAAAAAGTATTGCTCGTGGAGGGACAGCTTGACGGTGGCGTGTATTTCGAGGATCAAAACAGAACTGCGATAATCAGCGAGCCAATCAGCCGCAAAGAAGCAGAGGCAAAGCTTCAAGCACTCGGAAAATCATACAAAATCTACGACATATTATCATAGCAAAAAAGCAGAGCCTTAACTCACAAGACTCTGCTTTTATTAATTCGCTATTTAAAGTAATTCAGCGTCTCCCTCTTTATTTCTCCGCTCATTGCTCCGAGAACGGCAAGATTCATCAAGCTCATCGCGCCCAAAGCAAAATCCGCCGCAGCCCACACTCCCTCAAGTGAGATAAATGAGCCGAAAAATGCAAGCAAAATATAGACAATATAATATATACGCTCCGCCGTCTTTCCTTTATTTAAATAATAAACACATTCCTTTCCGTAATATCCCCAGCATATTATAGTGGCAAATGCAAAAAGCACAACAGAAGCACTCAAAAGCAGTGCGCCCGCTCTTCCGAAAAGAGCAGAAAACGAGGACAATGCCATCATAATCGGATTATCACGATATAAAAATGCCGTATCACGGTTAAGCAAAATGACAAACGCAGTCATAGTACACACTACGATAGTATCGATGAACACCTCAATCACTCCGAGTATTCCCTGCCTTGCGGGAGAGGAGGTATCTGCAGTAGCATGCGCTATCGGTGACGTTCCACATCCTGCCTCATTTGAAAACAAGCCCCTTACGGTACCGAAGCGAAGTGCTCTTGAGGTAAAAAATCCGAATACTCCCGCACCGGCTGCCTCAAACGAAAATGCATCGGCAAATATCTCACGCAATACGTTACCGAGCCTATCAAATTCGGAAGCAATCACCGCAAGCGACATAATTATATAAAGTATACTGACTGCCGGCACCAAGCGTGTACAAAACGAAAAGATTTTTTTACCGTTCAGGATAAGCACCGCAAAAATCAAAGCCGCAATCACCGCACCGCTTATTTTTTCACCGATACCGAGTGAGGATTTGAGGGACTGCGATATCGCGTTTGACTGTATCATACATCCCATTGTAAATCCGTTCAAAAGGCACAAAAGAGTAAAAATCGATGAATAAGCAATACCTATCGAGTATTTTTTGCGTGAATTAAAGAAATCACGCATATAATACATTGCTCCGCCATAATATTCACCGTTCCTTGAGCGTCTGTGAACAAGTGCAAGCACAACCTCGCTGTATTTAAGAATCATAGCGAGAAGCGCACTTATCCACATCCAAAGCACTGCCCCTGCTCCGCCGAGAGCTATCGCACTTGCGACACCTGCGATATTGCCGACTCCGAGAGTTCCCGCAAGAGCCAATATAACCGCTCTGACCGATGATTTTCGCTCTCCCTCACCACCTCCGAATACGCTCATTACCATTGTCTTCGGATGTGTAAGCGGAGCACCCTTAAGTTTGATAAGAAAGAAAACGGCAAAAAATGCAAGAGAGAGCGGCAAGAGCACTCCGGATAAATATTTATTTATATGCTCCATATCTTCCCCCTCAATCCTTTTTAAATCATTTTATTTGCTTTGATTTCAATTTATGAGGGTAATTTTTTACCCTTTTGTATATAATTGTGAATTAAATGTTAACAATCAAAAAAACTATTGATTTTTATATAAAATAGTGTAAAATATGTATTGTTAGCACTCGTAGGTCTTGAGTGCCAAAATTCGATTCTTTATTTTTAAGGAGGAAATATATTATGACAATCAAACCGCTTACAGACAGAGTTGTTATTAAGCTCGTTGCCGCTGAGGAGAAAACCCAGTCCGGACTTATTCTTACCGCTTCGGCGCAGGAAAAGCCACAGATTGCGGAGGTTATCGCAGTAGGTCCCGGCGGACTCGTTGACGGACACAATGTTGAAATGACGGTCAAGGTAGGAGACAAGGTAATTACAAGTAAATATTCGGGCACGGAGGTCAAATGCGGAGGCGTTGAATACATCATCGTTAAGCAGAGCGACATCCTTGCTATCGTAGAATAATATTCGGAGGTGCTTTAATTATGGCTAAGGAAATAATTTACGGAATTGATGCAAGAAATGCCCTTTCACGCGGCGTTGATAAGCTTGCAGACACAGTTAAGATCACTCTCGGTCCCAAGGGCAGAAACGTAGTTCTCGATAAGAAATACGGTGCTCCCCTTATCACAAATGACGGTGTAACCATCGCCAAGGAAATCGAGCTTGAGGACGCAGCGGAAAATATGGGTGCTCAGCTTGTCAAGGAGGTTGCCACAAAAACAAATGACGCCGCAGGCGACGGAACGACAACCGCAACCGTTCTCGCACAGGCTCTTATCAGAGAGGGTATGAAGAACGTTACCGCAGGTGCGAATCCTATGGTAGTTCGTAAGGGAATCAAAAAGGCTGTTGACCGTGCGGTTGAATGCCTTATCGCCAATTCAAAAAAGGTTAACGGCTCCGACGACATCGCAAGAGTAGGAACGATCTCCGCGGGCGACGAGGTTATCGGCGCACTCATTGCAGATGCCATGGAAAAGGTTACCGCAGACGGTGTTATCACCGTTGAAGAATCACGCTCGGCAGACACGTATTCCGAGGTTGTTGAGGGTATGCAATTTGATCGCGGCTATCTCTCCCCCTATATGGCAACTGATATGGACAAGATGGAAGCCGTTCTTGACGATGCTCTCATTCTCATTACAGATAAAAAAATATCCAATCTCCAAGAGATACTTCCCGTTCTCGAGCAGGTAATTCAGGCAGGCAGAAAACTTCTTATAATTGCAGAGGACGTTGAGGGAGAGGCTCTTACAACGCTTGTTCTCAACAAGCTCCGCGGAACATTCACATGCGTAGCGGTTAAGGCTCCCGGCTTTGGCGACAGAAGAAAGGAAATGCTTAAGGATATCGCTATCCTTACAGGCGGTGAGGTAGTATCCTCCGAAATAGGTCTTGAGCTTAAGGACGCCACAATAGAATGCCTCGGTCACGCAAGACAGATCAAGGTTACAAAGGACGCTACCATAATTGTTGACGGCGCAGGCAATCCCGAGGACATCTCCGCAAGAGTACATCAGATCAGAAGTGCTCTTGAGATAACCACAAGTGAATTTGACCGTGAAAAACTCCAGGAAAGACTTGCAAAGCTCTCCGGCGGAGTTGCCGTTATCAAGGTCGGCGCTGCTACAGAGGTTGAAATGAAGGAAAAGAAGCTCAGAATTGAGGACGCTCTCAATGCTACACGTGCTGCTGTTGAGGAAGGAATTGTAGCCGGCGGCGGCACAGCTTACCTTAACGTCATAAGCGAGGTTGCAAAGGTAGCCGAGTCATTGGAGGGCGACGAAAAAACAGGCGTTAAGATCGTTCTCAAGGCTCTTGAGGCTCCAGTACGTCAGATTGCCGAAAATGCAGGCCTCGACGGCGGTGTAATAGTTAACACAATTGTAAGCTCCGGCAAGATCGGCTGGGGATTTGACGCATACAAGGAAGAATATTGCGATATGGTATCCTGCGGAATTGTAGATCCCACTAAGGTAACACGTTCTGCTCTTCAGAA
>CAZHPZ010000038.1:0-11316 GCA_964534905.1 uncultured Lachnospiraceae bacterium
AGCAAAAAAACGCAGGATAAGGAAAGCCCTCATTCTGCGCTTTTTCGAGGGCTGTGGTCCCTTTCGATATCATAATAGCACACATTTTTTTGAATGTCAATATTTTTATATAAAAACGGACTTTACGCAAAAAATGCCCGCCTTTTAGGCGGGCATAAATTATTATCTGTAAATGATAGGATTTATAAGTCCGTATGTTCCGTCGCGTCTTGTATAAACAACGGAAACATTATCCGTTTCAACATTAAAGAAAACGAAAAACTGATGACCGATAAGATTCATTTGCATTATCGCTTCCTCAACGGACATAGGCGTAAGCTCGAATTCCTTGGTTCTGACTATAAATTCCGGATCCTCGTCAAGAACCTCGTCAAAATCGGGAAATGTGAATTCGCCCTCCTTAAGACGCTTTTCAAGTCTTGTTTTGTTCTTTCTGATCTGACGGTCGATAATTTCAACACATCTATCCATAGCATTCTGGAAGCTTGTGTCCTCTACCTCGGCACGAAAGATAGTGTTTGCACCGCGAATCGTGATTTCAACGTTATCACGCTCGCGCTTGCAGCTGAAAGTTACTGTCGCAGAAGCCTCCGAGCCGAAATATTTGTCAAGCTTAGCAAGCTTTTTTTCAGCCATTTCCTTGGTTGAATCCCAAACATTCATCTGTCTGCCAACAATAGTAATTTTCATCGTATCATTCCTTTCGGGTTGAATTAAGAAAAGGTATTCCTTTTCCGATTACATTATAACACATTTTCGAAAACTTGTAAATAGTTTATATAAAAAATATCGGTTTTTGAAATATTTTGTGAAAAATAGCCAAAACCGACATTTTTTAATTTGTTATTCTGCTTCAAGATCCTCACGTGTAAGCGGCACTTTGGTAATAATTCCCTCAAGATGAGCATCATGACCGTATTCGATAACGTTATATTTTCCGTTTTCATACTCAATATGGCACACTGCCGCATTGCTTACCCAATTATATTTCTGAAGATTTTCGAGTCCGTCACCGTGCCACAGGCAATTCATAACACGAATCACCGTTGCATGTGTACCGATAAGAACCGTTTTGCCGTCATTCTCGGCAAGTATTCTCTCCATCGTATCGCTTATGCGGTCAAACACCTCTTTTATGCTTTCTCCGCCGTCGGGGTGTGCATTTCCTATATCATTTTGAAATTTATCAAAGCTTTCGGGAAATTTAACAGGCAGATCCGCAAAGCTCATACCCTCCCATTCTCCCGCATATATCTCGCGAAGTCCCTTTTTCTTATGCACCGTAAGTCCGAGTCTTTCGGCGGTCGGCAATACGGTATTATACGCGCGGCAGAGGTCGCTTGAATATATCTCGTCTATATGGAATTGCGAAAGATATTCCGTTGCACGGCGTACCTGCTCCTCTCCGAGCTCAGAAAGTCCCCAATCCGTCTGTCCTATAAAAATTCTTTTAAAATTTCCTATACTGTTTCCGTGTCTTATTATTATCAGCTTTACCATTATCCGTGTCCTTTCGAATTTCTATATTAATTATACATCATTTTTTCTGATAATACAAGAATAAAAAACATATTTTTCTTAAACAATAATAAAAAACACGAGGGTGCTATGATAAAAATATTTCATTTTTTAAGTGACACAAACATAGGCGGTGCAGGCAGGCTTATATGCAATCAAATAAAGAATACGGACACGAATATCTTTCAAACTACCGTTGTTATCCCCTCGGGGAGCAGACTTATACCATATTTGAAAAAGCTTCCCTGCTCTGTGATCGAAGCCGAGCACGGTGCGGACGTCTCCTTTTCTATTGAAGGATTTTTCGAATTCCGACATATATTGAGAGCGCACCGTCCGGATATAGTTCATTCACACGCTTCCCTTTCATCTCGGCTTGCCGCTCTCACAGTCGGTATACCGTGCAGAATATATACACGTCACTGTGCGTTTGAGGTTTCGAGTATTCATAAAATTCCGCCGATCAGATGGTGCGTGGGCTTGGCAAACGGCATTCTTTCAACGTCCGTTATTGCCGTGGCAGACGCCGCACGGCAAAATCTTACGGATATGGGCTGCGATGAAAAAAAGATTGCCACGGTTATAAACGGCGTTGAGCCTATCAGAGCTATTTCAAGCATTGAAATAGATGATATTTGCCAAAAGCTCGGAATAGAAAGGAATAATTTTGTTATCGGCATAATAGCTCGACTTGAAAGATACAAGGGACATACAACATTCATAAAGGCAGCCCGAATATGCAGGCGAAAATATCCCGATTTTAGATTTCTTATTGTCGGAGACGGAAGTGAAGAAAAGATGTTAAAGTCCGCGGTACACGCACTCGGACTTGATGGGTACGTTCATATTTGCGGATTTGTTGATGATATTGCAAAAATATTCAATATAATAGATGTCAATGTCAACTGCTCATACGGCACAGAAACATCAAGCCTTTCACTTTCAGAGGGAATGAGTCTCGGAATTCCATGTATTGTAAGCGATTACGGAGGCAATACGTATATGGTAAAAAACGAAGAAAACGGACTTATCTTTCCCGCAGAAAATCCCGACGCTCTTGCAGAAGCTGTAATCAGACTGTATCGTAACAAGGAGCTATATAAAAAATGCTCCGCAGGCGCTTACAAAAGATATTGCGATGAGCTTAACGCAAGGGCTATGACAGAGAAGATTTCTTCGATTTATTTAAAAGAATATTCAAGAGCGACAAAGAAGAGGAGAGTGCCTTAAGCACCTCCTCTTTGAATATTTATTTAAGCACTACGTTTTCCTTGCCTAACACGTCGCTCAGTTGTGCAAGCGTATATTCGGTCGCATCAAAGCGAAGTCCCGAGGGCATATATTTTTTCAATGATGAGTCATAGAATATGACCTCAACATCTCCCTCGAATATTTCAACGAGATTTTTCGCATATTTAAATTTCGGAGAATCCAAGGAATCGACTCTCAGATAAAGCTTATGAGGCTCCGCAGTGCTTGCTCCGAACTTTGACGATTCCGCCCTTGATGTGCGTAACGTGTCTTTCTGTGCGGACTTCGCTCTGTATTCTCCGTTTTTCAACAGAGGAGATACGGATGCGACTATAATCTTGACATTTTCATCGTCACGTATCTGCAAGCTTCCGCACACTATCAGCCCCGCTCCGTTTTCAATATACGAGCCGAGCTTAACATAAGACTTCGGAAAGGCTATACATTCTATTTCCGAATATCTGTCACCGAGCGAAAAGAATGCCATTTTTTCTCCGTTTTTGGTAACCTTGACGCTGACATTCGACACAAGTCCGATAATTGTTACATTCTTATGCTTGTCGGCAAATCCATCATCGGAAAGCTTAATTATATCCTCGTGAGGCACATCGTTCATATGCTCGGAATATGAGTCGAGCGGATGCCCGGAAAAATAAAGTCCAGTTGCTTCCCTCTCCTGTGAAAGCCTTATTGAAAGCGGTATCTCGTCAAGGTCGGGATATTTAAATTCAAGTGAATCCGCCATTCCGCCCGACATAGAAAAGAAATCGAGCTGACCTGCAATATTTGTGCCTCTTTGACTCGTTGCACCGTCAACCACCGCCTCATAGCTTGCAAGGAGCTGAGAGCGCCGCTTTCCGAGCCTGTCCATAGCACCCGATTTTATCAGGGATTCAACCTGACGCTTATTTATCTCATAATCGCTCATTCTGTCGACAAAATCGTCAAACGAGGAAAACTCTCTTCTTTTTCGCTCAGCAATAAGACGTTCTATAAAGCTCTGACCGACATTTTTCACCGCAAGAAGTCCAAATCTGATATTATTCTCGCTGACGTGGAAATTCATCTCGCTCTTGTTTATATCCGGAGGCAAGACGCCGATACCTATTTTTGCACAATCGGATATATATTCGGCAATTTTCGGCATATTCCCGAGCACAGACGTAAGCAATGCCGCAAAATATTCCCTCGGATAATGTGCCTTTAGATATGCTGTTCTGTAAGATATTACGGAATATGCCGCAGCATGGCTCTTATTGAACGCATAATTGGCAAAGCTTATCATATCATCAAAAAGTTCCTCGGCAGCCGAGGCGTCGATTCCTCGCTCCGCCGCTCCCCGAACAAAGCCGACACGCTCCGCCTCAAGCACGGAATGCTTTTTCTTTGACATTGCACGTCGAACTATATCGGCGTGCCCGAGTGTATATCCCGCAACAAGTCTGAATATACTCATTACCTGCTCCTGATATACAACTATACCGGAGGTTGATGAAAGTATATCCTTAAGCACAGGTAAGGGATAGCTGATCCTTGACGGATCCTCTCTGCACTCAATATAATGTGGAATGGAATCCATAGGCCCCGGGCGGTAAAGCGATATCGCTATTATAATATCTTCAAGGCTTCTCGGCTTCATTTGAGAAAGAAATTGCTTCATTCCGGAGCTTTCAAGCTGAAATACGCCCTCCGTTCTTCCCGATGATATAAGATCGTAAGTTTCCGTATCGTCAAGAGGAATATGAGCTATATCAAAATCAGGATTTTTTTCCTTTATCTGAAGCTCGGCATCGCTGATTATCGTAAGATAGCGCAAAGCAAGAAAGTCAAACTTTAAAAGTCCGAGCGACGCCACCGCATCCATATCGTACTGAGTTATTAGCATACCGTTGCTGAGGGCAAGCGGAACATATTCGGATATAGGTTTATCCGTTATAACAATACCCGCTGCGTGCACGGAAACGTTTCTCGGCATTCCCTCAAGCGCTCTGGCTGTATCTATAAGTCTTCTGTTTTGAGCGTTTGCCTCATACACAGCCTTGAAATCAGGATCAAGAAGTGCGGTGTCAAGCGTTATTCCCATGGCACGCGGAATTTTTGTCGCAACCGCATCAACGTCCGAATAGCTCATTCCCATAGCCCTTCCCGTGTCTCTTACGGCTGCCTTGGCGGCAAGGGTTCCGAACGTTGCAATCTGAGAAACATGATCGGAACCGTATTTTTCCTTTACATATTCGATGACCTCATCACGACGGTTATAGCAAAAATCGATATCTATATCCGGCATGCTTACACGCTCGGGATTAAGAAATCTTTCAAAAAGCAAGTCAAACTCTATAGGATCTATATCTGTTATAGAAAGCAGGTATGCGACAAGGCTTCCCGCTCCCGAGCCTCTTCCGGGTCCTACGGGAATGCCCTTGGATTTAGCAAAATTAACATAGTCCCAAACTATCAGAAAATAATCCGCATATCCCATTTCTCCGATTACGGAAAGCTCGTAATCTATTCGTGAAAGATATTCATCTTTTTTATGCTCTGAATACTTAATATCACCGCTTCTCTCTCTTTGTTCAAGTCCCGACTTAACAAGAGTAAAGAGATATTTCTGCGAATCCTCTCCGTTTGGCACGGGGTATCTCGGCAGCACTGCTCCGCTGAAATTCATTTCGAAATTGCACCTCTGTGCTATCTTCACCGTGTTTTCTATCGCTCCCTTATACCTTGAGAAAAGGAGCTTCATTTCATCTGAGCTTTTATAATAAAACTCATTTGTTTCAAATCCCAGAGGTCTGCCCTCGGTTATTGAGCGGTTCATTTGTATGCACATCAGTATCGCCTGCGTATCCGCATCCGAGCGGCGCAGATAATGACAGTCATTTGTTGCAACAAGAGGAAGATCGCATTCTTCCGCAAGCCTTACAAGCTCCGGCAATATCAGTCTTTCATCCTCTATTCCGTGATCCTGAAGCTCTATATAGAAATTGTCTTTTCCGAATATCTCGGAATATTCAAGTGCTGTCTGCTTTGCGCCCTCATAATCCCCCATCGAAATGAGTTTCGGAATTTTTCCCGCAAGGCACGCAGACATGGCAATAAGCCCATCGCTGTATCTTTTCAGAAGCTCCGTATCAACCCTCGGTTTCGAATAAAAGCCCTCTGTATAAGAGGCGGATACCATTTTGAGCAAATTTTTATATCCCGTCTCGTTTTTGCAAAGCAGAACAAGGTGGTTCGTCTGTGATGTACCCGCAGAGCGTTCGAATCTCGTACGCGGTGCAACATATACCTCGCAACCGACTATGCCCTTGATTCCCTGCTTTTTGCATTCGGAAAGAAACGCGGGTACTCCGAAAAGCACTCCGTGATCCGTAAGTGCAACCGCATCATGACCGCATTCAGCCGCTCTTTTCGGTATCTCTCTTATTCTGCATGCTCCGTCAAGCAGACTGTATTCGCTGTGCAGATGAAGATGAACGAATTCTGACATTTTATATTCCTTTCGGTAAAATTTTATATTTTTTCGGCATTATCTCTTTTTTGCTCCAAGATCCGCTCGCTCATTTTTATTATCTTTACGAACCTGTTGTTCAATACCGATTTCGTTATCGGAGTATTATGCATTTTAGCAAGCTCCGAAAGAGAAGCGGAGTGATTTTCAAGGCGCAATCTCGCACTTTCCGTAAGTTCGCTCCCTATCTTATCAAGGAGCCCCGCCTCCTCTATTATTTCGATGGCGCGTATCTGCTTCTGCGCACTTTCAACCGATTTCATAATATTTACGGATTCACAGTTTACCGCACGATTTTCCTGTACGATTATATCCCTCTCTATTCTCTTGTTTATAACATCGAAAAGAGCGTCCGTTGCCTGCATAAGATTAAGTATATCCTCAATACTGTCGGCTTTTTTATAATATATGCCGACCGCTCCGTGCCGCTGTACGGTTTTCGGTCGGGTCGCACATGCGCCGAGATAATCGCAAAGCACACGCGCCCTCTCTTTGCCCTTTATTCTGAATTCCAGATGGTTATTTCCCGGTTCAAATGAAAGAGTTGCCCTTGAAATAAAAACTCCTCTCAAAAAATTCACTCTGCAGAGTGCGCATTTAAATTCCATATAATCCTTAACGGACGAGCCCTCTGAATCAAGAGCCGATATTTTTGCCGCAAGTGACGGAAGTTCGACCTCGACTCGCCAGTACTCCCTACCTGCTTTTTTCAGCGAGGAAATCGACGCATCCCTTGAAAATTGCTTTGATATCAGACTGCGATAAAATTCCGCATATTGCGTATTTTGCGTATCGATAAAGATTCTGTCTCCTTCGATTTGCGCATCGAAAAGCAATCCGTGTATCAGAGCACGTCTGCAGCAGGTCTTGCTCGGTATTTCCTCTGTAAATTCATTTTTTAT
Source organism: uncultured Lachnospiraceae bacterium (assembly GCA_964534905.1). Lineage (GTDB taxonomy): Bacteria > Bacillota > Clostridia > Oscillospirales > CAG-272 > RGIG4608. The sequence goes on from CAZHPZ010000038.1 coordinate 7,183, forward strand.
CTTTTCAGAAAGCGTCATATTTCAATTAAACAAATTCGATCTCACATTCGAGCATTATGCCGAATTTGCCGTATACCTCTTCTTTTATATGCTCTACTACGGCTCGCACATCCGAACACGTGGCTCCGCCGCAATTTATAACAAACCCCGCGTGCTTTTCGCTTACGCATGCTCCGCCTATACGAAATCCCTTAAGCCCGGCATCCTCGATGAGCTTCCCCGCAAAATTATTTTCGGGGCGTTTAAAGGTGCTCCCCGCACTCGGAAATTCAAGCGGTTGCTTTTCAAGTCTTAAGGCGTTCATCGTATTCATTCTTTGCATTATTTCTTCGGGATCTCCTTGCTCCGTCTTAAACGAAGCGCCGATAATTATCAAGTCCTTGTTTTCTTGAAAAATGCTGTGGCGATATGAAAAATCGCACTCCTCGGCACTAAATACTACTATCTCGTCACGCTCCGCATCCAAGCATTCGCATTTTATCATAACTCCCGATATTTCTCCGCCGTAAGCACCGGCATTCATATATATTCCGCCGCCTACGCTTCCCGGAATACCATCTGCAAATTCAAGTCCGGAGAGAGATACCTGCTGAGCCTGCCGTGCAAGAGCACGCATGCTAACCCCGGCACCTGCGTAAATTTCACTGCCCGAAACGGTTATTTCCGACATTTCGGAAAGGCTTATCACAGCTCCGTCAAAGCCGTCGTCCGAAATGAGCACATCGGAGCCTCTGCCTATAACGAGATGCTTGATACTGTTTCTTCTGAGAAATTTTACAAGCATACGCAGCTGTTCTCTGCCGCAAGGCTTTACAAGCACGCTTACATCTCCGCCTACCTTAAATGAAGTAAGACGTGCACCGCTTACATTTTTCTCGAACGGTATTCTGTTTTTAATCAAAAAATCAAGAAGCTCTCTCATACCGCGACCTCGCTTATCCTTATTAGCATAATAATACCATAAATATGCCTTTTTTTCAATCTAATTTATCAAAAATATTATTATTTATAATATTTATATGTAAAACAACTTGCATATTTGATTTTTTTGAGGTATAATATAAAATGTATATTTGTGAAAAATTATAACACGGAGGTTAAAATGAAAATCATCGGATTGACCGGACCGAGCGGAGCCGGTAAAACAACGGTATGCAAGCTTTTATCTGAACACAAGATTCCTTGCATCGACACCGATCATATTTATCACACGCTCGTATCCTCTCCATCACAATGCACAGATGAAATAAGATCACGCTTCGGTGATTCCGTAATAAACGAGGACGGCAGTCTCAACAGACAAGCTCTCGCTCAGCTTGTTTTCGTCGGTGACAAGGCACCCGAAAATCTCAAGGTATTAAATACAATAACTCATAAATACGTTTGGAAAGAGGTCAATACACTGTTGACCGAATATATGGACGCCGGTTATCAAGCCGCAGTCATAGACGCCCCCGCACTTCTCTCCTCAAACGTATTCGTAGGAAAGTGCGATATCATAATCTCGGTAATTTCCGACAAGGAACTGAGACTTGAGCGAATAATCAAGCGTGACGATATCTCTTACGAGCAAGCGCTTGCAAGAGTAAATTCACAGCCCGACGACGAATTCTTCATAAAAAATTCGGATTTCTACATAAACAACTCCTCTGTAAAGGAGGATATGGAAAATCAGCTTTTATCCATTTTAAATCAGGAGGGCATCTATCTTAAATGAGGCTTTCGAGAATCTATAACACGAGAGTAGTAATAATACTGCTCATTTTAGCGTTTATAATCGGATTTTTCGGCAATCTCATTCTGAAGGGTATCGAAAAGCTTATTTATCCGAAGGATTATTACGACACCGTCGTAAAATATTCAGAAAAATACGGTGTCCCAACCGAGCTTATCTTAGCCGTGATCAAGGTTGAAAGCAATTTTGACAGTAGCGCAAAAAGCTCTGCCGGTGCGATAGGTCTTATGCAGATAATGCCATCTACATACGAATGGCTCGCAGAGGGACTCGGCGATCCGACGTTTTCGTCAATGCTCTACTCTCCCGACACGAACATCAAATACGGGGCGTATTATCTCAAGTACCTCTACTCCAAATTCGGCTCTTGGGAGCGTGCGATAATAGCGTACAACTGGGGAGAGGGCAATTTTTCGAGTTTTTTGGAGAATGACGGATACACCGACGGTGATTACTCATCGATTCCAATAAAGGAAACTCGAAATTATGTAAAAAAAGTGATTTCGTATTGGGAAAAATACGAGGATCTCTATAATAATTAATCAGATTAAAATTGAAAGGAAGCATATAAAATGGAAACAAAAGAACTTAAAGAACAGCTTTTTTACAAAAAAGCATCTGTATACGAAAAGGCAAATGAAAACGCAATAGATGCGGCTTACAGCTTCGCATCGGACTACAAGAAATTTCTCGATGATGCAAAGACAGAGCGTGAGGCAGTAGATGCGTCCATCGCAATCGCAGAAGCGGCAGGCTTCAAGCCCTATTCTCTCGGTCAGTCACTCAAGGCGGGTGACAAGCTCTATTACAACAACCGCGGCAAGAATCTCTTCTTGTTCACGGTAGGTACAGAAAGCCTTGAAAACGGAATAAGAATATCTGCAGCTCACATAGACTCCCCGAGACTCGACCTCAAGCAGGTACCCCTTTACGAGGATGAGGGAATGAGCTTCCTTAAGACTCACTACTACGGCGGTATCCGCAAGTATCAATGGCTTGCGCTCCCCCTCGCTCTTCACGGAGTTGTCGTAAAGCAGGACGGAACAAGCGTAAACGTAGTAATCGGCGAGGACGACAACGATCCCGTTCTTTACATCAACGATCTTCTTCCCCACCTTGCTCACGGTATGGATACAAAGCCTCTCGGTTCGGCTATTGAGGGTGAAAAGCTTAATATTCTCGTAGGAAGCCGTCCTCTCGGTGACGATGATAACGCAATAAAGCTCAACACTATGAAAATACTTAATGAAAAATACGGTATCGTTGAGGAGGATTTTCTCACCGCAGAGCTTTGCGTTGTTCCCGCTCACAAGGCTAAGGACGTAGGCCTTGACCGCTCTATGATAGGCGCTTACGGACACGACGACAGAGTTTGTGCATATCCCGCTCTTAAATCCATAATCGACTCCTCCGACAGCAAGCACACTCTTATGTGCATACTTGCCGACAAGGAAGAAATCGGAAGCGACGGAAACACCGGTATGCAGTCTGACTTTATGATGGATCTCATCGACGAGATATCCATCGCTATGGGCGCTAATCCCAGAATCGTAAGAGCAAACTCAAAATGTCTCTCGGCAGACGTTTCGGCGGCTTACGACCCCAATTTTGCAGAGGTATTCGAAAAGAAGAACAGTGCTCTTCTCTCTTGCGGAGTTGTTCTCAACAAATACACAGGCGCTCGCGGAAAGTCAAGCACAAACGACGCTCACGCCGAATTTATCGGTTGGGTAAGACGTGCAATGGCTGAGGACGGAGTAATCTGGCAAACCGCAGAGCTCGGAAAGGTTGACGTCGGAGGCGGCGGCACGGTTGCCAAGTACATCGCAAAGCACAATATCGACACGGTTGACCTCGGAGTTCCCGTTATCGCAATGCACTCCCCCTTTGAGGTTATTTCAAAGGTTGACCTTTACGAGGCATATAGAGCGTTCTGCGCATTCTGCAAATTTTAGTTGAGCGCCCATCGCCGCAATTAAAATTTGACGGAAAGGACACTTATTATAAATGCTTACTAAATTGACGTTTGCCGAACAGAGATACATTCAGCTTGAGGGTGAAATGAATGATCCCGATATTGCGGCAAACCCGACGGAATTTACAAAAAGAATAAAAGAATTTAACTCTCTCGCTCCCGTAATCACAAAATTCAGAGAATACAAAAAGAACGAGCAGGAGCTTACGGACGCATTCGAAATGCTTGAGGGCTGTGACTCGGATATGAAAGAAATGATTCAGGAAGAGATCACTCTTTGCAAGGAAAGGAGTTTCTCACTTTACGAGGAGCTCAAGATTCTGCTTCTTCCCAAGGATCCGAACGATCAGAAAAACGTTATAATAGAGATACGTGCCGGCGCCGGCGGTGAGGAAGCCGCACTCTTTGCGGGTGTGCTTTACAG
>CAZHPZ010000039.1:0-10994 GCA_964534905.1 uncultured Lachnospiraceae bacterium
AGCGTATCAAGCAAATCTTGTGCAATCTGTAAATCTTCTTTTGTTGCGACATCCGACTTTCCGGCAAGAAATAGCGGATCGTGCATTAGTTCTCTCATCATATTATTTCAGTCCCGATTCTTTTTTTATTCTTTTCCAAACATTAGATAAATTAATTTCTATATAATTCCCCTAATTTCTTTGCCGCTTCTGCATACAGCTTCGATAATGTTTGCGGATAAGTAATGCAATTAGATTTCATTCGGATACCGCAAATAGTAATAGTCATTGCCCTCCATAGCATCCGTTTTGCGAAAACCGTGGTTAAGATAAAAGCGTTCCGCACCGATATTATCCTTGTGTACGCCGAGGGCAATAGGACGAGCGCCAAACTCTGCGTAAATCATATCAATGGCTTTTTCCAAAGCATAACCGCAAATACCACGGTTTCGATAACATTTATCTATTACGAATCCCATTAGCCGGTAAAACGGAACGCCTTTCATTTCTTCGGGGTCGGTATCCCATGCAAACGCTTCTCCCAACAAAATCAATCCGATATATTCATCGTCCTGCTTGATCGCATAGGTGTGTCCTTTGCAATTATGATCAAGTCCATATTCGGTAAGTTCCATTATCGTATCAACGGTGTCCACAAAGGCTTCGCTTATATCGTCACGCCGTATTTCAGGAGCCTTGGCAAGATTAGACTAATCTAATATTTCCAAAGTAATTAATTCCGTTTTCATCTGCCACACCTCCATTCGAATTGTATACACAGTATATCACAGTTTAAGATACTTTTCAACCGACTTAAAAAGATTGTATGCAAAATTTCAAAAATCGTAATGCATTTAGTTAATAGCAAAAGATTCCTTGAATATCAAGGAATCTTTACATACATTTCTATTTATCTTCAGTACTGTCATTATCCAAAAAGGGCTCCGGAGAAGAAGCAGCGCCGGACTCATTCTTGGCGTTTTTTAAGCTCTTGATTTTATTATAAACATAGCTGCCTCCGCCTATAATACAGAATACAAGTCCCATAGCGAGGTTTCCGAAATACGACAGTGCTATTTCCGGTTCTTCAAGGAAGAGATACGCACATTGAACCGATTCTCCAAAGGTAAGTGTAAACGCTACTTCACCCGCCTCATACCAGGTTTGATATGCAGTATAAACGTCAAGTGAAAGACAGAGATACCATGCAAGCACCATTACAAGAAGTGCTATAACGACCGATATTACAATTCCCTTGATGCTCTCTTTCTTTGAAAAGAGCGAATATCCCTTTATAGCGCAAACTGCGCCAACAAGTCCGCTTATACTTGCCATAAATCCGATAAGATACAACAAAAACCAAATAAGTCCGCCGACAAGTGCGAAAAGGAAAGCTCCGACAATTCCCGCAAGAACATTTTCCTCTGTGTTCTCGTCCGAATAGGTCTTAAAGTAATCGTTCATAGTATGTCCTCCTATGTATATATATTTTATTTATCAGTCAAGAAATCCCTTAAGATGTCTTGCACGACTGGGGTGACGAAGCTTACGAAGTGCCTTCGCCTCTATCTGACGGATACGCTCTCTTGTAATGTCGAATTCCTTACCGACTTCCTCAAGAGTACGTGAGCGTCCGTCATAAAGACCGAATCTGAGCTTGATAACATGCTCCTCACGGGGAGTAAGCGTATGGAGCTCACGCTCGATAACCTCACGCAAAATAGTTGCCGATGCGATATCAGAGGGCTGAGGCGCATCATCATCGGGGATAAAGTCTCCGAGGTGGCTATCCTCCTCCTCACCGATGGGAGTTTCAAGCGAAACGGGATCCTGTGCAATCTTCATTATTTCTCTTACCTTATCTGCAGACATTCCCATTTTTTCGCCTATTTCCTCGGCGGTAGCCTCACGTCCGAGCTCCTGAAGCATCTGACGGCTGTATCTCGAAACCTTATGGATAGTTTCAACCATATGAACGGGAATTCTTATCGTTCTCGCCTGATCGGCAATGGCACGTGTTATAGCCTGTCTTATCCACCATGTAGCATATGTGGAGAACTTAAATCCCTTTTCGTAGTCGAATTTATCGACAGCCTTCATAAGACCGATATTTCCCTCTTGAATAAGGTCAAGGAAGAACATACCCTTTCCGACATATCTTTTTGCGATGCTTACAACAAGACGAAGGTTAGCTTCAACAAGCTTATTTTTTGCCTCCTCGTCTCCCTGTGCCATTCTCTCGGCAAGCTCCTTTTCTTCCTCCGCGGAAAGAAGCGGAACACGTCCTATCTCCTTAAGATACATACGAACGGGGTCGTCTATCTGAACTCCGCCCTGTTCAAGAAGTTTCTCCATGCTGTCGCTTGTGCTGAGCTTTTCAACCTCACTCTCGATTTCCGAAAGCTCTGCGCTTGAAATATCTCCGGGGAGCGGGATTCCGTTATCCTCAAGACTTTCGTAAAGCTTATCCAGAGTATCCATATCGAAGTCCATTTCCTCAAGTGCCTCGTCAAGGTCTACCGAATCAAGTCCGTTCTTCTTGCTTTTTTCAACGATCTCGTCAATATCGAGCTTTTTACTCATTTCTTTTTCTGATTTCATAACTATCCTTCTGATCTATTTTTTGATTTTTTTATTTTTTCCTGTTTTGCACGAAGTACCGCAAACTTATCTCCGCTGCTCTCGGATGCTCTTCTCACGCTCTCTGCCTTGAGCGCGTCAATGGATTTTTCAAGCACCTCTACTCCGTTTTCCGCAAGTGCAAGTCGATTTTGCTTCATTTTTTCTATTCTGCCCATCTCGTCGGCATTAAAATACTGACCGAGCATAGCCGGAACGAAGCATTCGTTCTCACTCTGCAATTCCTTTATCGCAGAGAAAACACGCTTTCCGAACGAAGTAACAAAATCAGACTCGGCAAGAGATATCTTGCCCGCACAAACTCCGCTTCTGTACTCGTCATAAACAAGCAGAAGTCCGAGAATTATTTCTTCAAGCGCATTAGCCTGAACATATTTCACGGAATCGGGATTTATTCTGTCTCCGATATTTTTAATTGACATTTGGGCTTGTCTGCTCTCTCCGCTCTTTTGCTCTTTTATCCGCTTTTTAAGCGTAAGCTCCACGTTATTTCTTATCACATCTGCGGGAAGCTTAAGTATTTCGGCAGTCTTTGCTATATATATTTCCCGTTCGACCGCCGAAAAGCTTTCAGCAATGATATCGCAAATTGCACGGGAAGCCTTTATCTTATCCTCGGGAATCTGTATATCATATTGAGAAAGTATTCTCGAAACCTTGAAATCGAATCCCGTCTTGCCCTCTCCGAGCAATGCACGGAATCTGTCCGCGCCGAATTTTTTAATATACTCATCGGGATCCTTGGCACCGCTAAGCTTGATTATACGGACGTCCATTCCGACCTCCGAAAGTATTTTTATCGCTCTGTCGTCCGCCCTCTGACCTGCCTCGTCGGAATCATAAAGAAGCACCACGCTTTTGGTATATTTCGTCATCATTCTCGCCTGCTCCTGCGTCAATGCGGTTCCGAGCGTTGCCACCGCATTTTCAAAGCCGGCGGCATGAAGAGCGATAACGTCCATATATCCCTCGCAGAGTATAAGCTGCTCGGAGCAATGGTTCTTGGCAAAATTAAGGGCAAAAAGATTTTTGCTCTTTTTAAATCCGGGTGTGTCCGAGGTGTTCAGATATTTCGGCTTTGAATCGTCCATAACGCGTCCGCCGAATCCTATTATATTTCCCGTAACATCAATTATAGGGAATATAACTCTGTTTCTGAAATAATCGTAAAGCTTTCCGCTTTTCTGGCTTTTTCCGCAAAGAAATCCCTCCACAAGCTCGTCATCGGTATATCCGAGGCGCTTCATATGGTTTGTAAGAGCCCACGCATTATTCGGAGCATATCCGAGTCCGAATCTTTTTACGGTGGCGGGCGAAAGCTTTCTGGCACCGAGAAAATAATTCAGTGCATCTCCTCCGATATTCTTATCGAAAAGGCTTTCACGGAAGAATTTTGCCGCCTCAAGATTCATTTCATAAACCCGTTTTTTACTCATTCCCGTGTTTTGAAAAGCATTCTTATCCTGCGGAATCGTAACTCCCGCTCTTGCAGCTAAAAATTCGACCGCAGACGGATAATCAAGATTTTCCGCCCTCATAACAAACGTTATTGCATCTCCGCCTGCCCCGCAACCGAAGCAATAAAAGCTGTTGGTTCGCGTGAATACGGTGAAGGACGGGCTGCGCTCGCTATGGAACGGACACAGACCGTTAAAGCTCGATCCCGCTCTTTTCAGATTGACATACGAGCCTATAAGATCGGTAATATCCGTGCGGCTTATTATTTCTTCAATTATTTCTCTCGGAATCAGCACGGTATCCCTCCCCCTTTTTTATCAATTCTTCGCATTCAAATATTAATATACGAAAAAAAATTCAAAAATACTTTTTTATTTTTGAATTTTTTTGATTTTTTTATTTTTTTGTCAAATAATAATTTATTTAGCGTCAAATCTATCGCAAATATGCACGGGCGTGCACCTTCCCGCGCTCATCTCGGATATTTTTCCCGTAAGTTGCGGTGCAAGCTCACGCTTAACCGCAAAAGTTATCTTCACTGTATCGGAAAAGTCTGTTACGTCGATGATTGCGTCGCTTCTTTCAAGTTCAAGGCTTATCTTTTGATGATCGGAATATGTACATACCGCCTCAAATACCGAATATTCCTCAAAAGAGGCAATGCCTGCGTTCTCAAGCGCAAGCCTTGCGGCAATTCCGTATGCATGCACAAGTCCACCCGTACCGAGCAAGGTTCCGCCGAAATATCTCGTTACAACAATGCAAGCGTCGTCGACACCCGTCTTTTTTATTACGTCAAGCACAGGTTTTCCCGCAGTTCCCTGCGGTTCTCCGTCATCCGAATATCGGCAAAGAATGCCGCCTCGCATAACATATCCGAAGACATTATGCGTAGCGTCCTTGTGCTTTTCCTTAATCTCTTTGATAAACGCAAGTGCGTCCTCCTCACACTCTGTATGGATGCAATATCCTATAAAAACAGATCTCTTTTCCTCAAATCGGGCTTCTCCTCTGCCCTTAACGGTTATATAAAGCTTTTTTTCGCTATCAGCCAAAAGACAGCCCTCCTTTGATCGCAAATAATATCAATATTCCTCTTTTATGGGAGGCTCGGTATCGTATTTTCTGAGCATTCCGCGTGTTTTTTCATCGACCGTAGCCACAACGCTCACGCACTCGCTTCCGTATTCTATGCTTTCTATTGTCGCATTTTTATATAGCACGGCAAGCGCTCCCTGCTCCGAATTCGGTATATTGAACGTAACTCGACTTTTGCCGTGATGAATAATATCCTCTATCTTTCCGAGCAGATTATCTATACCCTCTCCGCTTTTTGCGCTTATGGCGCATATTACTCTGTCGGGGTCCTTATTATCGGCAATATATGAGGGCAGTGCGGCACTGACTCCGAGATCGCATTTATTATACACATATATTGTAGGCTTTCCCGCCGCTCCGAGCTCCGAGAGCAGACTCTCCGTAACACCGAGCTGCTCCGCCGCCTCATCGTCATGTGCGTCTACCACGATAAGAAGTATATCCGCATATACAGCCTCGTCAAGCGTTGATTTAAATGCCTTTACGAGGTGGTGCGGAAGCTTTCTTATAAATCCGACGGTATCGGTAAGAAGCACCGTTTCTCCGCACGGAAGCTTAAGCTTTCTTGTGGTAGGATCAAGAGTTGCGAAAAGTTTATTTTCCGCAAGTATTCCCGCATCGGTCAGGGTATTAAGAAGCGTCGATTTACCCGCATTTGTATAGCCGACAATCGCTATCTGCGGTATCTGACTTCTGTCCCTGCTTGCTCTCATCGTCTTTCTCGTTTTTTCAAGCTCATCAAGCTCGGCAGAGAGCGCTACTATTCTGCGTTTCATATGACGACGGTCGCTTTCGAGCTTTGATTCACCTGGGCCTCTCGTACCTATTCCGCCTCCGAGCCTTGAAAGCTCAACTCCCCTTCCCACAAGTCTCGGCGCGGTATATTTAAGCTGAGCAAGCTCTACCTGAAGCTTGCCCTCACCGCTCGTGGCATGGAGGGCAAATATATCGAGTATGAGCATAGAACGGTCTATAACATTGATATCTCCGCCGAGATCGTCCTCTATATTCTTTATTTGAGACGGAGAAAGCTCCGCGTCAAAAATAACGAGTTCCACGTCGTTTTTTCTGCAAAGCTCGGCAAGCTCCGCTATTTTTCCGCTTCCGATAACGGTTCTCGGATCAGGCGTTTCCTTGTTTTGAACAAGTCTCGCTATTTCCTCGCCACCGGCGGTGTCAAGCAGTCTCGCAAGTTCGTCAAGCTCTCGCTCAACCTCATCTGCACTACTCTCCCTGGTTACTATTCCGACGAGCACCGCACCGGATATGCGATCCTCGGCTTTTTTTAAATTCATCTGCATAAATATTTACCTCCAAATCTCGTAACATTAGATTCTTCGGGATTTTTAATGTCGGGATATCTTGAATCTTCAAATATTACATTACCGATATGCTTACTGTCATTTAAAAGTCCCGCCTCTTCAAGCCGTCTTTCCGTTTCCTTAGCCGTTCCGACACTTCCGTCAAAGACAAGCACGCCCTCTCCGAGAACACGCGATATTTCTTTTCTCACAAATGGATAATGCGTGCACCCGAGCACTACCGCATCGATATTTTCGTGTTTCAGCGGCTCCAGAGTATTCTCCAGAAATTCCCTCAGTTCGTCGCTTGAGGTATCCCCACGCTCCACAAATTCCACAAGCCCCGGGCATGCGAACGGTATAACACGGGCATGCTCGGAATATCTTCCGAGCAAGGAAGCGAATTTTTCCTGTGCAAGAGTAAGCGGCGTCGCAAGCACGGCAACCGTAGGATGCTCACCGCAAAGTGCTGCAGGCTTCAAGGCAGGCTCAACTCCGACGATTATATCATTCGGATATCTGTCTCTCAGCTCTCGTGCCGCAGCGCTCGTGGCGGTGTTACACGCTATAACGCACGCCTTAATATCCTCTTTTTTCAGCTTCTCATAAACGGCGAATGTAAGCTTCCGTACCTCTTCAACACTCTTCATACCGTAAGGTGCATTGGCACAATCGCCTAAATACATGAAATTTTCATTCGGAAGCCGTTTAACAAGCTCGCTGAGAACACTTATTCCACCGAGCCCGGAATCAAAAACGGCAATGTACTTTTCCTTTTCCGTCATTTCAAACCTCTACAAATCAAGCAAATACAAGCATACTGTGATGAAAACACAAATAGGGCAAGCGTGTGCCGAAAAAGCACATCTCTTGCCCGTAGTTTGCGAATGTACCGATTTTGAATTATCTTGCGCTAGCCTGCAATCTCTTCTTGAATTTATCAACTCTACCGCCGGCGTCAACAAACTTCTGCTTACCGGTAAAGAAAGGATGACACTTAGAGCAAATTTCAACTCTTACTTCTCCGCCCTTTGTGGACTTTGTTGTAACTGTTTCACCACAAGCACACTTAATTGTAACTTCCTCATACTTAGGATGGATACCTGTCTTCATTTTATTTACACCTCACTTTTTAGCAAAATTATTCACATTGCATATGATTATAACATATAAATTTATATTTTGCAATAGTTTTTTTGAATTTTTTCAAATTTTATTTTCTATCTCCGCTTTTAACTGCAAAATTATCTTTTTTTCAAGTCTGGATATGTACGATTGCGATATTCCGAGCTCATCCGCAACATCCTTTTGCGTCATCTCCCGTCTGCCGAAAAGTCCGTATCTCATTTCTATAATCGTTCTCTCACGCTCGTTCAGTTTAAGCACCGCTTCCCTTATTATTCTTCTCTCCTCCGCCTGCTCAAGCTCATACGAAACGCTATCCTCCTCGCTTCCCAAAACATCCGAAAGCAAAAGCTCGTTTCCGTCCCAATCCACATTGAGCGGCTCGTCAATCGACACCTCGCCTCTTTGTGAGCTGTTCTTTCTTATATACATAAGTATTTCATTTTCTATACAACGTGATGCGTATGTGGCAAGCTTTATATTTTTATCCGAGCGGAACGTATTTATAGCCTTGATAAGCCCGAGCGTTCCTATGGACACAAGATCCTCAATACCTATCCCGGTGCTTTCAAACTTTTTCGCTATATATACAACAAGACGCAAATTATGCTCTATCAGCATGTCTCTCGCACTCGGATCTATATCGAGGTTGTCAATGCATTCGGTCTCCTCATCCCTCGTAAGCGGAGCGGGAAGCACATCGGGACCGTTAACATAGTATATTTCTCCCTCAGACATTTTCCGCGCCACACGTGCAAGCACAACCCTAACCTCAAAGCAAAAACGCTTCAGATTTCCCACAGTACACCTATATAAACCGCGCATTACATTCTTTATCCTTTTTTCAGACATATCTATCTCCGTAAACCATTTAATTAAAAATCACATAAGACTTCTCTCCGGCACTATAGCCTCGTACTCCGAAAATGACGCTACATCAACAAAAGCCACGTATACATCAAGCTCCTTTGTGTTTTTCCCTTCAAGCGCCTTGACGCTTTTGAACCTCAATGACGGCAAGAGCGTACTGCCTCCTATTGCTCTGCTCGGAATAAGGCGTATTCTTGAGGCAACACAAACGGGCATTCCGTCTATTTCCGATTTAGCCGACAGAGACTCGTATGCCTCGGTATCAATAACATCTCGGCAAGCCTCAAGCGAGGCGAATATCACCGCCTTGCCGCTTATGGGCTCAACAGCCAAATTTCCGCTGTCGACGAGAGCATGCAATATAACCATCGCTCCGTTCTCCTCTATTTCAATATATACATCCCTCTTATTCGCCGACGAATGCAAAAATCTTCCGCCGCGAATTGTGAACAGCGAGGAGACGAGTGCAAGCAAGGCGAACACCCAAACATTTATTCCGTCTTCCGCTCCCATTTCTCCCGAAAGAAAATCAAATTCGTTAAAAAGAGAAAAAAGAGCCGTCATAATTCCGCCGAGAAGCACGGATGCCAAAGCATATACAAACGTAAACCTTAAAAATCGCCAAGCATTCACACCGCGACCGCAATATGCCACGCCGCACATAGCGATAAGTACAAAAATATCCAAAGCAAGTGCCCAAGGTTGCTTAATATGTAAGAAAAGCGAAGCGACGGCATATACGCCTCCAATGACAGACGCCAATGCGGCACGAAGCGTGGGTAATTTTCTATGTAAAATCAGGCAGGATATATAAAACGATAAAAAATCCATACTGAAATTTATAAGAAACAGCAGATCACCGTAAACTATCATTTTTTCATCCCCCATGAGATTTCAGATAAATTATATTACAACGCGAGAGAAAATATTGTCAAAGTATGAAATAAATTTCAAAAAACTTATTTACTTATCTCATCCTTTGTGATAAAATGAAGCGTATGACTGACGAAATTCAAATTCGTACATATAATATTGTTGAATTGATTTTTCTTTTCATCTCTAAAAGGAGCTGACCAAATGTTAAAGGTAGTAAAATTCGGAGGCACATCATTGGCCGATGCCGAGCATTTCAAGAGAGTGGCAAGCATAATAAATGCAGATCCCGACAGAAAATTCGTAGTAGCCTCCGCCCCCGGAAAAAGACATTTTTCCGATGATAAGGTAACCGATATGCTTTATCACTGCTATAATATGATACGAAGTAAAGAGGATATATCGGACTACTACGGCAATATATGCGACAGATATATGGGCATAATCCGATCTCTCGGACTTGATTTTGATATACGGGGCGAGCTCGAATATATAAAGAATGCTATGATGCTTCGCTCGGGCAGTGATTTTGCGGCGAGCAGAGGCGAATATCTTAACAGCCTGATACTTGCTAAATATCTGGGCTTTGATTTCATAGATGCCGAAAACGTAATATTCTTCAAGGAGGACGGAAGTTTCGATGAGGAAAAGACAAATGAAGCGATGAAGCAAGAGCTTGCGTTGCACAAAAACGCCGTCATTCCCGGATTTTACGGAAGCATGCCGAACGGCACGATAAAAACGTTTACCCGCGGCGGATCGGATATTACGGGCTCGATCGTAGCTCGTGCGGCGGGAGCAGATCTTTACGAGAACTGGACGGACGTTTCGGGATTTCTTATGGCAGATCCGCGTATAGTAAGCGACCCCCTGCCTATAAAGGAGGTAACGTACAAGGAGCTTAGAGAGCTTTCTTATATGGGAGCCTCGGTGCTTCACGAGGATTCTATATTCCCTGTTCAAAAGGAAGGAATACCGATAAATATACGAAACACAAATGCTCCCGAGGATGAGGGTACTGTGATTTTGCCGTTTGCCGGCAGTGACGCCGTCACCCGTGTCATTACGGGAATCGCGGGCAAGCGCGGTTTCTCGGTGGTTAACGTTGAGAAAAACCGTATGGGAGGCGAATTCGGATTTGCGGCAAGAGTATTCGCCTGCCTTGACAAATACAATATACACTGCGAGCACCTTGCATCCGGAATAGATTCCATGAGTATGCTCGTAAGCTCCGAGGAGCTGAACAGGCAAGCAGATGACTTCATCGCCGAGCTTCATATGAAAACGGACGCAGATAACATAAATGTCGAAACCGGTCTTGCACTTATAGCGGTAGTCGGACGCAGTATGAAGGGTGCCGTCGGAACAGCCTCAAGAGTATTCAATGCAATATCACATGCAGGAGTTAATGTGAAAATGATAGACCAAGGCTCATCCGAGCTTAATATTGTAGTTACGGTAAAAGAGGCCGATTATGAGAAATCCGTAAGAGCCATTTACGAGGAATTTATAAAATAAAATCATAAAGAGCGGGCTTTTTGAAGTCCGCTCAATTTTTTAAAAATAATTTTAAAAAAGCTATTGACAATTGATTTTTTTGTGGTATAATACTTGTGTTATCCAAAGACAGCAGGTTCCGGTAAAGGCGAA
>CAZHPZ010000040.1:0-10368 GCA_964534905.1 uncultured Lachnospiraceae bacterium
TTTCATTGCCCGGTCGAAAATACAGTCGACTCGCGGTGCGACTCAGTCGCTTGCGACGCTCGTTATTTTCTCCTGTCTCACGCTCCCTGCTTCCGCCACCGGCGGCGGTCGTGTTCGACACCCACTCCCTCCGGGAACCCGTCGGTCGTTCGGTTCAAATCCCCGAATAAAAAAGAAAGGGCACCGTATGGTGTCCTTTGATTTTGGTTGCGGGGGTGGGATTTGAACCTCACGACCTCCGGGTTATGAGCCCGACGAGCTACCAGGCTGCTCTACCCCGCGATATATTATTCGGGTGGTGCCGGGAACGGGAATCGAACCCGTACGGTACTTTCGTACCACGGGATTTTAAGTCCCGGGCGTCTGCCAATTTCGCCACCCCGGCGTAATTTGCATCGCCACGTATGCGACCACTCTTAATTGCTTGAATATTATAACACATAAAAATGTGTTTGTCAACACCCTTTTGATAAAAATTATTGACTTTTTGCTCTTTTTAGTTTAAAATGTATTTACTACTGTTAATATATTATGCATGGAAAATGAAAATTATGAGTGCTTACTGTAATTCTGCCGAGATTTTTTACGAGGACATTTATCTCTTTTCCCTTAACGGAAAGCTGCTTGCGTGCAGAGAAAAATTGTCAAGAGGCATTAACAATCTTTATGATATTTTCGGTGATAGTGACGCCTCGGCACTTCGGCGTCAAATAAATTCGTATTTGTCGGACGGAGTTTTCTTTGCTCGTTCGCTTATCGGTCCTGTAATAGTTGAGCATTCGGCTTTTTTGAAATTCGGCGTTGTGCTTGTTATAATTCCGCATGCGACGGACGATTTTATAGAATCCGATGACGGCAGGGTGATTGTTAAGAGTAGGGGGAATTCCTTTGTCCACGCGGTTATGAGAGACGTGCGTCTCGGACGGCTGCACAATGCAAGGACGAATGCGGAGGAGCTTTTGCTGCTTCGTGACTTTGCGATTGAGTGCTTCAGGCTTATCGGAAGCGGGCTTGATATGAATTCCGTCTCTTATTGCGACGATGTATGCGAAAATCGGATAGATATGGATCTGTATGCGTTGATTATTTGCTGCACGGCACTTCTGTCGCGCAGATACACCGACGAGCGTTTGTCCCATATAACAGCCGTGCTTGAATCTCGTGGGATTTGCTTTGATATTGTGTTCAAATGTTCCGATCCGGAAAGATATGCTTCGCTTTACTCGTGTCTCAATCTGCTTTTGAGGAGCGGTGAGAGCGTTGATATGCCGTTTGAAATTTCGCACTGTGACGGCGAGATATATCTTCGCATTTATCCGTGGGTCAGAGAAAGGCGAGATTCGGAGGTCAAGCAGGACACCAAAGTCGAAAAATGTAATTAACGATTATAAATCTCATTATATTATGTATATGAAAGGAGAGCAATATGCCAAATGTTATGAATTCGCCGGTTACGGTGCTTACGGGTGTCGGAGCGGTGCGCGGTGCACAATATGAAAGGCTCGGAATAAGCACTGTTTCGGATTTACTTTATCACTTTCCTCGTGCGTATGAAAACAGGGGCGATGTTAAGCTGCTCTCCGAGTGCGTAAGCGGAGAAAAATGCTCCGTTGTGCTGACTGTCGGTACTGTGCCGAAAAAATCTATGATACGCCGAGGAATGGTGCTGTTGAAATTCAGCGCATTTGACGACAGCGGCGTTTGCGAGATAACGTACTTTAATCAGAATTATCTTGCGGACAAATTTCCGCTCGGCGCCACGTTCCGCTTTTATGGGCAGATTGAGCGTGTAGGCAATCGTTATAAGATGAGCTCGCCCGCACATGAGATGGTGCGCGAGGATGTGTCACTTCCACCGCTCGTTCCGATATATCCGATGACGGAGGGGCTGTCGAGGACGAGGATAAGTGCGGATGTTCAAAACGCTCTTTCGGTGACTGCAACGGAGATCAAGGATCATCTTCCCGATGAGATACGCAGGAAGTACGGACTTTGTACGCTTCCGTTCGCTCTCAGGGCGATACATATGCCTGCCGATTACGAGTCGGTCGCACGTGCGAAGCGCAGACTTATTTTTGATGAATTTTTTATATTTTCTCTCGGAATGGAGCTGTCCGGCAAGGCTCGCAGGGAGTACGGAGCACCTCAATGTGAGGTTGAGGGGCTTGACGAAATACTTTCTATGCTTCCGTATGAGCTGACGGGAGACCAAAGGCGAGCGGTTGAGGATATCCGTGCGGATATGGCTCGTTCGACACCGATGAGCCGAATTGTAGTCGGTGATGTCGGATGCGGAAAAACGGCGGTGGCTCTTTGCGCAATGTACATAGCGCTTAAGAGCGGTAGACAGGCTGTGCTTATGGCGCCTACGGAGATACTCGCGCGTCAGCATTATGCCGAGATAGTACCTATGCTTGAAAGACTCGGATACAGGTGCGAGCTGCTTGTCGGCTCGCTTTCACCTCATGAAAAAAAACGCGTGCGTGAGAAAATTGCATCTGCCGATCCCGAACAGCGTGCGGACGCGGTAATAGGAACGCACGCATTAATATCCGAGGGCGTGGAATTTTATTCTCCGGGAGTGCTTGTTACCGATGAGCAGCACCGCTTCGGCGTTGCTCAGAGAGCTACGCTTTCGAAAAAGGGAGAGCGCGCGCACGTGCTCGTAATGAGTGCAACGCCCATACCTCGATCGCTTGCTCTGGTGCTTTACGGAGATCTTGATCTTTCGAAGATAAACGAAATGCCGCGCGGCAGGCAGAGAGTCGATACCTTTGCGGTTGACAGCTCGTACCGTGACAGGCTGAATGCGTTCATACAAAAGCAAGTCTCTCTCGGCGGTCAGGTATATGTTGTGTGCCCGTCGATAGATAATGAGGCGGATGACGGCTCGGGAGAGATATCACTTTCCGATATCGGTGAAAAAAGGGAAGCGCTTCCGCCCATCTCCTCTGCCGTGAAACTTTCCGAGAAGCTTGCAAGTGCTCTGCCGAGCCTCAGGGTCGCTCTTTTGCACGGTCAGATGAAGGGCACCGATAAGGACAGAATAATGAAGGATTTTGCCGACGGCAATGTTGACGTGCTCGTTTCAACGACTGTAATAGAGGTCGGAGTCAATGTGCCCCGCGCCACACTTATGATAATAGAAAATGCGGAGCGCTTCGGGCTTGCTCAGCTTCATCAACTGCGGGGAAGAGTAGGACGAGGATCACTCAAATCATACTGCGTGCTTGTATCCGATGCTAAGGGAGAGAAAGCAAGAGCAAGGCTTGATACGATGAAAACGGAATACGACGGATTTAAAATAGCGGAAAAGGATCTTGCACTCAGGGGCCCCGGAGACTTTATAAGAGGCTCCTCCGATCCTCTTGTTCGCCAAAGCGGAGGACTTCACTTCCGACTTGCCGATATGAACGAGGACGGCTCCGTGCTGAACGACGCCGCTGAGGCGGCAAGGGAGCTTATTACTAACTCACCAGAGCTGACACAAAATCCCGACATTGCGGCAATGATACACAGAATGTTTTCCATTGACGCTTTTTCGCTTAACTAATGCGAATTTTGTGAAAAAATCGCGTTATTCTATGCTTTTTCATAAAAAATACGCATTAATATTCGAAAACATTCACAAAAAATTCATATATATGTGGTAAAATACAACTTGTTGACAAGTCAACAACTTTTTGGAGGGTAGATGGACAGCAACAAATTTTTGATGTTTTACCAAAGCTTTGACACGATAGTCAAAGCCATAAAAAGAATGGAAATGTCATATATGCGAGAATACGGATTACGTTCGGTTCATATGCGATGCCTTATGAAGATAAAGGTGAGCGAGAACGGAATGACGGCGGCGGAGCTTTCCCGTGAATGCGGAACGGACAGAGCGCTTTCGTCACGTATTCTGCGAGAGCTCGGCGACGGCGGATTCGTTGTCGCAAAAGCTCACGGAGAGGGAAGGGCTTACAGAAAAAGATTTTTTCTGACCGAGAAGAGCCAAAAAATCACCGACGATATCAGCGCCGATATTACGAGATATATCATTGCGGCGCGCGGCGATACTCCCGAGGAGGACATAAAGACGTTTTACAGAGTTCTCTTTTCGTTTGAAAAGAACATTTCCGAGCTTAATTCCAACAAAAAAGGAGATTATTATGGAACGTAACGAATATTACGACGAGCCTGTAAGGTCGATATACGGTATAATAGACCTTGCCTGCAAGAAATTCGGCGACAAGCCCTTGTTTGCCTTTGAAAGAAACGGTGTGGATTATGAAATGTCGTATCCGCAGTACCGCGATTATGCGGCGGCTATGACGCGCGGATTTATTCACAGCGGCCTTGCGGGAAAGAGAGTTGCCGTTATAGGCGAAACCTCACCCGAATGGCTTGCTATATATATTGCCACGATTACGTCGGGGGGCGTTATCGTTCCTATCGACGTTGCACTTTCACAGGATCAGTTCGTCGATTTCGTGAGCGTTGCCGATGCGGAGGTTATTGCATATTCAAACACATGGGCGACGTTTATCGAGGAGAACGAGGATAAATTTGAAAAGGTCAGCCATTTCATAAGACTTACCGACGCCGAGTTCGATTTTGAAAGCGCAGAGGAATATCCGCTTGAAAGACATACGTCTGCTTCCCATATAGCGCATACGGGTAATGCCGTTACCGATATCGAGATTCCCGAGCAGGATACGGAGAAAATGAGCATTATGCTCTTCACCTCGGGTACAACGGGAACGAGCAAGATAGTTATGCTCTGCCAGAGAAATATATGTGCGGTCATAAACGGCGCACGTGTTCCGCTTGCGGGAGTAACCGTCGACGATACAATCCTTTCAGTGCTTCCCGTGCATCATACATACGAGCTTACCTGCGGACTTTTCGGCGGAATAGACCACGGAGTTAAGATCTGTATAAACGATTCGATAAAGCACGTTTCGAGAAATATGAAGAAGTATAAGCCCACGCTTATGGTTGTTGTGCCTCTTTATGTTGAGGTGTTCTATAACACGATTATGAGGACTGTAAGAAAGCAGGGCATTGAGAAGAAGTTTAATCTTGCGATAAAGCTCGCTCAGGCTGCGGGTAAGATCAATATCGACCTCAGCAAGCAGCTCTTCGGTCAGGTAACCGAGGGCTTCGGCGGTAGACTCAACAAAATCATCTGCGGCGGTGCAGCCTTGCGTTCCGAGCTTGTGGATATTTTCCGTGCAATCGGCATAAAGGTTACACAGGGCTACGGTATAACCGAATGCTCGCCCCTTGTCGCATGCGTTCCGTTTGATGTTTACAATCCCAAATCCTGCGGTGTTCTTTGCGACGGAGTACAGGTGTTTATCGATAAAGAAAAGCCCGATGACGAGTTCGGCGAGATAGTCGTAAAGGGTGATAACGTAATGCTCGGATATTACGGTAACGAGCAGGCAACACGCGACGTGCTTTCTCCCAAGGGCTGGTTCTATACCGGAGATTACGGATATATAGATAAGAATAATTATCTTTACATCACCGGAAGAAAGAAGAATCTTATCGTTCTTCAGGACGGAAAGAATGTATTCCCGGAGGAGATTGAGGAGTATCTCTCCGCTATTCCGAATATCAAGGAGAGTGTTGTTGTCGGACGTGCAAAGGATAACGACCTTGCCATAACCGCGCTCATATATCCCGATTTCGACTATGCCTCAAGCGTTGGGCTTGACAGCCGTGAGGATGTTTATAACGCTATCAGGGAAAAGATAAATGCTATGAACAGAAAGCTTGTCGGCTACAAGAGAGTCGATGTTATCGAATTTATGGAGGAGCCGTTTGAAAAGACGCCATCTCAGAAGATAAAGAGATATTTGTATAAATAAAAAACAAAAAGATAACGGATTGAATTATCCGTTATCTTTTTTTATCTATTTAAGGCTGTTTACAACGCCTGTGTAAAGAATGTTGCCGTGTGTATCGGTCAGTACAAATCCGAACGGGCGGTCGAGCACAAAATCCTTGTATTGCTCGCCGTAATCGGCGGCTTGCGAGACTCCGACGGCGTCCGATATTTTTTGGGACGAGTCGCAAACACCCTTTGAATCAAGCTTTATTACACATTTGTGTATAAGCTCCTTGCAGTATACGTCCGAGTCCGTCAGGGCGGAAAAATCACATTTCTCGTCGTCAAATACAGACTTTATATTGAAATTCTCTGACAGAATGTCGTTGAGACTTGAATTGAACGAGGCTGAAAATTCGGGGAAGAGAACACGCGTTTTGTATGTTATCATTCCGAGCAGATCGCTCGTCTTGTAGTTGTTGAGATTTATTGCCTTGATAATGTTTTCGTAGGTGAAAACGTCGGAAACGGAATATCTCTCCTCCGGCAAAATGAAGAATATTTTGTAGCCGTGCAGGGTTTGCGCATAGAACGACGAGAATTTCGAGGTTTTGAATTCTCGTCCGTCCGAATAATTGCTCTGAAGAAGATGAAGCCTTGTTACGTTACCGTTATCATCGGTAAAGTCGTACTGGTCGAAGGTGGACGAAAGTCCTCTGCCGAGCGTATTCCACATCTCGCTTAAGTAGAACGTATTGATGAATGCAAGGGACGAGCTCCTCGATATATCCACGTTGCCTCTCATAAATCCGTTTGTTTTATATTCTATGAACTGATTTATCATTTTTCCCGCATTTCCGCCGGAAAACGGTGCGGAGTAAACGTCGGATCCGTAGTGCCGAGCGAGGCTTTCCACGCAGTCACCCTTATAGATAACGTCCGTGTCGAGCCACAGAGATGAGGAGAGCATTTCATAGGCGTCGACGCTTTCCTTGCCGTCTTCGTCAACGCTGATGTATTCCTCGTTGCAAAGAGCATATATATATTTTGTCATTTCCGTCATATCGCCGTAGGATATGCCGAGAGCGGAAAGAATCTCGTCTCTTGTCTCACCCGACGCACATTCGGCCGCAGAGGCGAGAGCCATATAAACGGCTATCGGTGAGAGAGCAAAGCCCGAATCGCTGTCACGGCAGACTGCCTCGGAAAGACGGAGTGCGAATTCGGTTATCTTTTCGGAGAATGCGCTGTAAGCCTCGCCTTCGATATCGAAATCTGTGAGATCTGTCTTTTCATATGCGAATTTCACGGCGTATCTTTTGAGATTGGGCACGCAGGACGCCAAAGACAGACAAAATGAGGCAATGAGCAAAAGGCAGATTATTTTCTTCATAATAAGTACCTCCGTTCTCTGATAATAATCGATACAGAATCAGTATATTCCTTTCGTAATTTGATTGTAGCATATTTGAGCGTATATTTCAATAGCTTTTTATAAAAAACGGGCTTGAGAGAGCGTCTCAAAAGCCCGTTGTATTTATTTCTTTGCTCTTGCCGCTATGTACCAGCGTTCGTTTTTGCCGGTTGCCTCGTAAAGGTCGAAATCCGCAAAGAATCCGAGTATTTCGAATCCGTTTCTTGTAAGTGAATCCTCTATTTCCTCCCTCGTGTAGCAGCGTTCGGTCTGCGATTCGTCACGGCGAAGATATTTGGTGCCGTTCTCCTCACGCTCGAATACGGTCAGAGAAAAGTCGCAAAGACAGCTCTGTGAGTCGTAATAATTTTGCCATACGCAAAAGGCGTTGCCGCCGCAGTCCTCCTCCTCGTAGACATATGTGTTGTCACCGTACACGTTTTCGAATTTGTACGGAGTATTTATATCGAAAAGGAAAAGTCCGTCGGGGTCAAGATAGTTGTGAACGCAGGCAAGGCAGGAGTCAAGCTCGCCGTCCTCGGTGAGGTAATTAATACTGTCAAGACAGCAGGTTACGGCGCCGACTGTGCCGTAAAGCTCGAATTCCTTCATATCCTGAAGCAGAAAAAGGACGTCGTGAGTCGTGTCAAGCTCGAATTTTCTTTCATAAGCTATGCCGAGCATATCCGATGACGCGTCAACGCCTATCATATTGTAACCTCTTTGCGCAAGCTCCAGCGTCATGCTTCCCGTGCCGCAGGCAAGGTCAAGCACAAGCTCGGGGCGGCTCGGAAGATATCTGTCAAAGCACTTTTCGAAAAAGTCTGCCCAAGCATGATAATCGATATTGGAATTTATTTTGTCGTAAACGGAGGATATTGCTCCGTAGCTTTCGTATTTACTGCTCATCTTCTGCTCCGAATTGCTTCAATAATTGCTTTTCAAGCTCTGCCGCGGTATTGTAGCCCATTTTTTTCTGCCTGTGGTTCATCGCCGCTATTTCGAGAATGATCGGCAGGCTTCGTCCAGGACGTACCGGAACGGTTATCGACGGAATGTCTATTCCGAGTATGTTGTAGGTTTGATCCTCAAGTCCGAATCGGTCGTACATCTTGCCCTCGATCCAAGGCTCAAGGTGGACGACAAGGTCGATTTTCTCCGTCATTTTTATCGCACTCATACCGTACATACGGCGAACGTCGATTATACCTATTCCGCGAAGCTCGACATAGTGGCGTATGAGGTCGGGAGCGCTTCCTACGAGAGTTTGCGCGCTGACACGCTTGATCTCTACCGCATCGTCGGCTATAAGTCGGTGTCCTCTCTCTACGAGCGCTATTGCCGTTTCGCTCTTACCGATGCCGCTCTCTCCGAGTATCAGCATGCCCTCGCCGTATACCTCGACAAGAACGCCGTGCTGTGTTATTCTGTTTGCAAGGTGCTGGTTGAGAGAGGCTATAAGCGTTGCCATAACGGGGCTTGTTTTCGTTTTTGTGCGCAGAATCGGCACTCCGTATTTTTTCGCCGATTCAATGATGGCGTCGTCAATGTCAAGATTTGAGGTGATGATCACCGTGACGGGACGCTGAGCAAAAAACGAGTCGAGACGTGCGGTACGTGTTTCTTCGTCAAGATCGTGCAGATATTCTGTTTCGGCGCGTCCGATAAGCTGTATTCTCGACGGCTCAAACACCGTAAGAAAGCCCGCAAGCGCAAGTCCCGGTCGATTTATCTCTTTATTTACTATTTTAATGTCCGACGGAGAGGCGGGCATAAATATTTCTTCGAATTTAAATTCTTCTATGAGCTTGTCAAGTGTTATGGAGTAAAGGAATTTTTCCATAGTGACCTCCTCTTGTAAATATATCTTGATTTTATCACAAAATTCGGATTATTGCAATAGATAAGTCGTAAATATCGGTGCTTTTATAAATAATGAGGCGATATTTGAGTAAATTTGAGCAAATTTTCTCAAATCGCTTGACAATGTGTTTTTTTTCGGTTATAATACTTTCGTTATGCATTTTCAGTAATTTTTTAGAAGGGAGCCTGCTTATGACGATAGATCTCGGACCTATGCTTCGCGGAGAGGTGAATTGTGTTGATGTTGATTTCGTTCTCACGCCTGAAATAATCGATGATGTAACCTTTAGCGAGGGAGCAAGAGTTTACGGTAAGATCACCAATGCGGCGGGCTATATGCGTCTTTCTCTCAAGGCCGATCTTCCGTATGTCGGAGAGTGCGCACGCTGTCTTGACGAGGTGCGCGGCGTCTTTTCACTTGATTTTGAAAGGACAGTCGTTACCGAGGGTATGGTCAGCGAGGAGGAGCTTGAGGAGAATGTTGACGAGTATATCGTGATTTGTGACGGACATCTTACTCTTGACGACGCCGTCAGGGAAGAGCTTATGCTCGATTTTCCGAGAAAGCTTCTTTGCTCGGACGACTGTGAGGGACTTTGCCCCGTGTGCGGAAAGCCGAAAAAGAGCGGAGATTGCGGTTGCGTGACAAAAGAAATTGATCCGAGACTCGCAGTTTTGAAAAAATTACTTGACAAATGAGAAATGATGTAGTATAATATCATAGATAATGTTATGTATCACACTAACAAGGAGGTGTAGGACAATGGCAGTACCAAAGAGAAAAGTATCCAAGGCTCGCAGAGATAAGAGACGTTCGAACAACTGGAAGCTCAGCCTTCCCGGTATCACAAGATGCCCCAAGTGTGGAGAATTCGTTCTCTCTCACAGAGTTTGCAAGAAGTGCCGTTCTTACAATGGCAAGGAAGTTATCAAAGAAGAGGCTTAATTTAAGCACACCCTCTTTGAATGCCTTTGTAGGCGGTTAAAATAAGGGACTAATTCTGTTTACGACAAGATAGGTCCCTTTTTTTACTACAATTTAAATAAACGGAGTTAATTATGAAAAAAAGTACAATTATTACTATAGCCGCATTTGCCGCGGGTATTATCCTGCTTACGGTCGGCTTTGTCCTTTTAACGGATAACAATATTTCGAATTCCCTTTTCGGAACAACGACAACAACACCCAACACAACCACTACAACCACAACTAACGATCCTGAATATGAGGCAATGGACTTCTTTAAGGAGGACGTAAGTCAGTGGGTAA
>CAZHPZ010000041.1:0-9755 GCA_964534905.1 uncultured Lachnospiraceae bacterium
GCATTACCTTCAGTAAAGAGGTAACAATACTTTTTTGCCATTTTTGATTCCTCCAAAAATTAATATAAAAATGTTTTTATAAGCGTCTATAGCTTGTCCGTTCTGAAAATGTCGGATATAGATATATACATAGTACATATTTGCGAAACATTACGCTTATTCCACTCCTCATTATACCATAAAAATACCGATTTGAACATAGCTTTTTTGCAATTTATCATTTGATAATTGTAAACATTCTGTTAACATATTAACAATTGGAAATTTTAAAAAGAATATGCACACCAAACGTACACGACGTCGATGTGCATATAGCTATGTTTTTTAAGTTAAGCAGCTTTGTGTTTCTTTACAAGTCTTACAATCAGCTTGATAAGCTCTACTGCGGGTATTACCGAAACGGCAAGGAGCATCGCTATTCCGTATTCCATAAAATCAAGGCGTGCAAGACTGAATGCGTCTGCAAGGAAGGGAATCTCAATTACAACGGTAGTCATAATGAAGGAGAGTATTCCCGCACCCCAAAGCCATACGTTTTGAGATTTTAATGTGAAAATCGAGCCTTGAAGTGAACGCATATTGAATGAGTGGAATATCTCAGCCATTGAAAGAGTAAGAAATGCCATAGAGGTACCGAGCATTTCGGCACTGTATTCGCCTGCGGCTATTGCTTCTGCATGATGAAGACCCGCGAGCCAATCACGTCCGATGAAATAAGAAGCGAGAGTTATAAGGGTAACCAAAATTCCCTGATATATAACAGATGCACCGAGTCCGTCTGCGAAAATACCTTCTTTTGAATCACGCGGAGCACGCTTCATAACGCCGTTTTCGGGCTTTTCCATTCCGAGAGCGAGTGCGGGGAAGCAGTCTGTTATAAGATTTATCCAAAGCAAATGAACCGCAAGGAATATATTCTCGATTCCGAGTATTGTTGCGAAGAAAATCGTAAGCACCTCGGAGAGGTTGGACGACAAAAGAAATTGTATTGCTCGTCTGATGTTATCGTATATTCTTCTTCCTTCTCCTGCTGCGGAAACTATTGTGGCGAAATTATCGTCGGCAAGTATCATATCGGCAACGTTTTTGGTAACGTCCGTGCCTGTTATGCCCATTCCGACTCCGATATCTGCGTTTTTGATGGAGGGAGCGTCGTTAACACCGTCACCGGTCATAGCGGTAACCTTGCCTTTTTTACGCCAAGCGTTTACGATTCTTGTTTTGTGCTCGGGCTGAACACGTGCGTAAACGGAATACTTTTCCACAAGAGTTTCAAAATCCTCATCGGAGATAAGATCAAGCTCCGCACCTGTTATTGCCTCGGATGCGTCGGATATGATCCCGAGTTGCATAGCTATGGCAACGGCAGTATCCTTGTGGTCTCCCGTTATCATAATGGGGCGAATACCCGCGAGGCGGCATTCGTCAATTGCAGGTTTAACCTCGGGACGTACGGGGTCTATCATTCCCACCATTCCAATAAAGCAGAGATCATGCTCAAGTGTATCGGGATCATAAGACACAGGTGCGTCGGCATACTCTCTGTATGAAGCAGCCAAAACTCTTAATGCCTTGTCGGCCATTCCCTTGTTAGCACTAAGCATTTCTGCTCTGATTTCATCTGTCAGCGCTATCTGCTTTCCGCCGATCAAAGCTGATGTACATACCTTGAGAATTTCATCGGGAGCGCCCTTTGTAAATTGAATGACAGATCCGTCGGCGCTCTGATGAACCGTGCTCATCATTTTTCTCATAGAGTCGAACGGAGCTTCTCCTATACGGGCAAAACGTATCTTTTGAGTATTCTTCGAAAGATTTAACTTTTCCGCATAGTTTACAAGCGCGCATTCCGTGGGCTCGCCGACTGCGGTGCCTGCATCGGTATCGAATTCTGCGTCGGAGCAAAGAGACATAGCATTCGCAAGCAATGCTTCGTCCTCGCCGTAATGCTCGACAACCGTCATTTTGTTTTGCGTAAGCGTGCCTGTTTTGTCAGAGCAGATTATTTGCGTACAGCCAAGAGTTTCAACTGCCGTGAGCTTTCTGATAATGGCATTTCTTTTCGACATATTTGTTACACCGATGGAGAGAACTATCGTAACAACTGTGGACAGTCCCTCGGGAATTGCCGCAACGGCAAGCGATATCGCTATCATAAAAAATCCCATTACCTTATCGAATGTGAATGCTCCTGTCATAATAAGCTCTCGTGCAAGGCTTATGCCGAAAACAAGGACGGAAATAGCTACCACAAGTACTGTCAATACCTTGGAAAGCTGAGAAAGCTTGATTTGAAGAGGGGTTTTTCCTTCCTCGGCATTTGCGAGCGCGTCGGCTATTTTACCCATCTCGGTGTCCATACCGGTTGCGCAAACTATCGCCTTCCCTCTTCCGTATACAACAACGCTTCCCATATATACCATATTTTTTCTGTCGCCGAGAGGAATGTCGGTGCCGTCTATTTTGTCATCGGTTTTGTTTACGGGAACGCTTTCACCGGTCAGAGCGGCTTCCTCAACCTTTAGTGATGCGCATTCTATGATTCTTGCGTCGGCGGGAACGGCGTCTCCGGCTTCAAGAACGATTATATCTCCGATTACGAGATCCTCGCTCTTTAATGTGATCAGCTTTCCGTCGCGTATTACCTTGCTTGTTGCGGAGGCTATTTCTTGGAGTGCCTCTATCGCTTTTTCGGCTTTGCTTTCCTGAAGTACACCGAGAACCGCATTGATAATGACGACTGCAAGGATTATTACCACATCGGAGGGAAATCCGAAATGTCCCGAGCTTAAGCCCTCGTATATCTCAAGTCCCGCGGATATGGCTGCTGCAACGATGAGAATTATTGTCATGGGTTCAGCCAATTGATTCAGAAATCTTTTTGCCAAGGATTCCTTTTTCGCGGCGGCCAGCTTGTTTTTGCCGTACTTTTCAAGCCTTGTCTGTGCTTCAGATGAGCTCAAACCATGATCTCGGCTTGAAAGATGAGAAACGGCTTCTTCTTTTGAAATGCTGTGAAAATTCATTTTTTTCTCCTTTTAGTTTATATTATAATTATTTTTTACTCAAAAAAAAAGACTCAAGTGTATTTCTACACTTGAGTCTTGTTCATTAAGATATGCCAGACCGTTCGGCCATGTATGTTGACATATCACGTTATACGCAAACTACTCCCTCGAGTAAGTTTATTATATCATATCGGCTTGGATTTGTCAAGAAAAAATTAAAAATTCAATAAAATTTGATTATTCGATAATTCCGCCGCCGACAACGATGTCTCCGTCGTACATTACAACGGATTGCCCCGGTGTTATCGCTCTTTGCGGTTCATCGAAAATTATCTTTATCCTGTCCGGAGCTATCTGCACGGCAGTCGCCGGCTGTTCCTTTTGATTATATCTTATTTTTGCCTTGATCTTAATCGGAGAAGGGATAGAATCTAAGGATATTAGATTTATTCTGCATGCGGTAAGCTCACGTGAAAAGAGTTCTTCGTTTCTTGCAAGGGTTACGGTGTTTTTTTCTATGCTTTTCGCACAAACATACATCGGCTCACCTAAAGCAAGACCGAGTCCCTTGCGCTGACCTATCGTATATTTTATAATACCCTCGTGTGTGCCGAGAATATTTCCTTGTTTGTCGATAAAGCTTCCTTTGGGAAAATGCTCTCCGGTTGTACGTTCTATAAAATTAACGTAATCACCGTCGGGAATAAAGCAAATGTCCTGACTGTCATGCTTTTTCGCATTTGTAAATCCCGCATGCTCGGCAATCTCACGTGCCTCAATCTTTGTCATCTCGCCGAGAGGAAACACCGTGTGAGAAAGCTGATCCTGCGTGAGAGTGTAGAGTACATAGCTTTGATCCTTTGAAAGATCTATCGCTTTTTTTAGAAGATATCTTCCGTCCTCACGTCGCTCTATTCTCGCGTAGTGTCCCGTGGCCACGGCATCAAATCCGCGATCAAGCGCAAGGCTCATAAGCTCCTTGAATTTGATTAGCCTGTTGCAAACAACGCAAGGATTTGGAGTTATTCCGCTTTTGTATGAATCTATAAAATCTTTTATAACACATTGGCGAAAAGCCGCTCCGAAATTATGAACCTCGTGCGGAATACCGAGTGTGGCACAAACGCTTCTTGCATCTGCAATATCCTTTTCCGAGCAACAGGAATTTTCTCCGTATACTGTACTGTCCGTTTCCTCGTGAAGCTTCATTGTAACTCCGAGAGTTTCGTTATCCTTTGACAGAAGCAGAGCCGAAACGGCACTGTCGACGCCTCCGCTCATAGCAATAAGTATTTTCATATTTTTTCTCCGTTAGATTTTGTAATCTTCCCACGAAAAGCTCGTGGGCGTACCCTCGTCAAGTAATCCGTCGAAATCTCTTTGCCTGAATGCTTCGTATACGGCTATGGCAACGGAATTCGAAAGATTGAGCGATCTGAGATTTTTTCTCATCGGTATTCTTACGCAAGAGTTGTAATTTCGTGCAAGCAGCTCCTCCGGAAGTCCCTTAGATTCCTTTCCGAACATAAGATATACCTTTCCAGAAAAATCAACCTCCGTGTATTTTCTCGGAGCCTTGGTAGTGTAATAAAATACATTTGCTTCGGGATTTTTGGAATAAAAATCATCGAGATTTTCGTAATACGTTATATCAAGCAGATGCCAATAATCAAGTCCGGCGCGCTTAAGCTTTTTGTCATCCACCGTAAAGCCCATGGGTTTAATTATATGAAGAGCTGCTCCTGTTGCGGCACAGGTGCGTGCTATGTTTCCCGTGTTTTGCGGAATTTCCGGTTCGTGAAGTACTATATTTATATCAGCCATAATATCATCCTTAAAAATATAATTTCCTAACAATTATATATTATATTGACGACTTTTTCAATACAAAAACAAAAAATTTACAAAAAAGTATGGTAATCCTCGGCAATATGTAGTATAATAAAGCGATAATTTGTATTTTGGAGGAATCAATGGGACTTTTTGATAAGCTCTTTGGCACTTACAGCGAAAGAGAACTTAAAAAAATAGATAAAACGGTTTGTGCCATAGAGGATCTTGCAGACAAGTATGCCGCAATGACCGATGAGGAGCTTTCGGGTATGACCGAGGTGTTCAAGAAACGACTTGCAGACGGTGAAACTCTTGATGATATTTTACCCGATGCTTTTGCGGCAATAAGAGAAGCGGATGACCGCGTGCTCGGAAAGCGCCCGTTCAGAGTTCAGCTTATGGGCGGTATCATTCTTCATCAGGGAAGAATTGCGGAGATGAAAACCGGAGAGGGAAAAACGCTTGTTGAAACTATGCCGGCATATCTTAACGCGCTTACCGGAGAGGGAGTTCATATCGTTACGGTTAACGATTATCTTGCATGCCGTGACAGTGAAGAAATGGGCAGAGTTTACGGCTTTATGGGACTCAAAACAGGCATAGTCGTGCACGGTCAGACACCCGCGCAAAAGCAGGAAGCTTATGCCGCAGATATCACTTACGGAACGAATAACGAATTCGGATTCGATTATCTGAGAGATAATATGGTAGTTTACAAGCAAAATCTTTCTCAGAGAGGACATTCGTTTGCAATAATAGACGAGGTTGACTCGATTCTTATAGACGAGGCAAGAACTCCGCTTATTATTTCAGGCGCGGGAGATCCGTCCACCGAGCTTTACAGCAAGGCGGATGCGCTTGTGCGTAAATTCCGCAAGCTCGTTGTAAAGGAGCTTGATAATAAAGAAGATAACGATGAGGTCGACGCCGATTATATTGTAGACGAAAAGGCTAAAAATGCAATACTTACGGCAGAGGGAACAAAAAAAGCCGAGCAATTCTTCGGAATAGAAAATCTCAGCGACCCCGAAAATAATGAAATTGCACATCATATAAATCAGGCAATACGCGCATACGGTACAATGAAACGTGACGTGGACTATGTAGTTAACGAAAACGGAGTTATGATTGTAGATGCATTCACGGGACGTCTTATGCCCGGTAGACGTTATTCTAACGGACTTCACCAGGCTATTGAAGCAAAGGAAAGAGTTCAGATAGAGAAAGAAAATCAAACTCTTGCTACAATTACGTTCCAAAATTATTTCAGAATGTATAAAAAGCTTTCCGGTATGACGGGTACCGCTCTTACAGAGGAATCGGAATTCCGTGAAATATACGGACTTGACGTTGTTGAAATTCCGACGAATAAGCCGATGATAAGAATAGACCGTAATGATGTGCTCTACAAGACCGTTAACGGAAAATACCGTGCAATAGTCGAGCAGGTAAAGAGGTGTCACGAAAAGGGACAGCCCGTGCTTGTGGGTACCGTTTCCATCGATAAATCGGAGGTTCTTTCACGCTTACTTGATAAAGAGGGAATAAAGCATACCGTGCTTAACGCAAAGCTTCACGAAAAGGAAGCGGAGATAGTTGCACAGGCGGGAAAGTACGGTGCAGTAACGATTTCAACCAATATGGCGGGAAGAGGTACCGATATTATGCTCGGCGGAAATCCCGAATTTATGGCAAAAAGCCAAATGAGAAAAATGGGATTTTCGGAAGAGCTTATTGCGCAGTCTACGGGAAGCGCGACCGTGGACGACGAGGAGATAATGAACGCAAGACATACCTTTGCCGAGCTCAGCAAGAAATATAAGTTTGAAATAGAGCCCGAGGCACAAAAGGTAAGGGAAGCGGGCGGACTGTTTATTCTCGGCTCGGAGCGTCATGAATCAAGAAGAATAGACAATCAGCTGCGTGGACGTGCGGGACGTCAGGGAGACCCCGGTGAATCGTGCTTCTTCCTTTCGCTTGAGGATGACCTTATGCGTCTTTTCGGAGGCGAAAGAATGCATCTAATTGCAAACAATCTCGGCATGACCGACGACGATGCAATAGATTATAAGGCGTTTTCGGGCATTATAGAAAGCTCGCAGAAAAAGGTCGAGGATATAAACTTCAAGAGAAGAAAAAACGTGCTTGCGTATGACGACGTAATGAATCTTCAAAGAGAGCTTATATATAAGCAAAGACAGGACGTTCTCAACGGCGTGGATATATCAGACAAGATACGGAATATGATAAGAGAAACGGTTATAAACAAGGTAAGCGAATGCTCCGTACCCGAAGATAATTCGATTGACATCCGTAAGCTTGATATGAATTTTATCCCCTTGCTCGGAGAAAAATATCCTATAAAGCAAGTAAGAGAGCTTGTCGAGAAAAAGGATACGGACGCCATAACAGAGCTTCTTTCGAATTCTGCCGATGAGGTTTACGAATCTAAGGAAGAGCTTTTCGGAGCGGAGAATATGCGTGAGATTGAGCGTGCCGTTTTGCTTAGAAACGTTGACCGCAAATGGATGGATCACATCGATGCCATGGACGATCTTAAACGCAGTGTGGGACTTGAAAGCTATGCCCAGAGAGATCCCGTAACCGAATATAGATTCCGCGGAGCGGATATGTTTGATGAGCTTGTCAACGATATTCGTGAGAATACCGCAAGAATGATTCTTTCGCTTACAAAAAAAGCACCCGATACCAAAAGAGTGCAGGTTGCAAATCCGATAAGCGAATCAGCCTCGGGCGAGGTGGCAAAGCGTATCATAACCGTTAAAAAAGGTGATAAGGTCGGAAGAAACGATCCCTGTCCCTGCGGAAGCGGAAAGAAATATAAGCATTGCTGCGGAGCTAATAAGTAATAATAAAATACTTTATGCAATAAAAATATGCTGTTGATTTCAACAGCATATTTTTTGATTTTTACTTAGTCAAATTTGATTATTACATTCAGCGAATTGTTGACGTCGCTTGCTTTTTCGAGTGCCTCCGATAAATCGTCGAGCTTAAATTCGTGCGTGATCAGCTCTTCGATATTCCACCGTCCCGATTTCATTATTTCGATTACATCCGCAACATCCTGCGGAGTGTATCCGCCGCTACCCGTGATTGATTTCTGACCGAACGTTAATCCCAAAAAATCAACCTCGCGTTTGTTCGTGCCGACTGCAACCGTTACCATTCTGCTGTTATATTTTCCGTATTGCTCATACGCGGTGAAAACGGAATCCGCACCTGCCGCATCGATCCAAATATCACAGTCTATTGCCTCGCCGTTGATTCCTCTCACTTTTCCCATTATATTCTTTAATTCAGTCAATTTATCGTCGAATTTGTTGTTGTGTATGTCGAAACCGAGCTGCTTGCATTTGTTTAATCGGTAATCCGAATAGTCACATATCACCACTTGAGCGCATCCGAAATATTTAAGAGATATAGCCGCCGCAATTCCGATTGTTCCCGCACCGAATACAACTGCTTTTTCACCGTTTTTCGGGATCGAACGTCTTGCTGCTCTGCAACCGACGGTGAATGGTTCTATAAGTGCCGCCGCCCTATCCGAAATGCTCTCGTCAACACGATAGATTGATTTTCCCCATTCTGGGTTCGGACAGTAAATGTATTCGGAGAAAGCGCCGATCGTTCCGGCTCTTTTGCTGTCACCTGTTACCGACAGAGGATAGGGATAAGCTCTGTCTCCGACTTTTATATTTTTAACGTTTTTTCCGACAGAGTATACGCGGCATATCGTTTCGTGCCCAAATTCGCCGCCTACGGTTATGCGATGCCCAAGCCCCAAGCCGTGATTATATACCGCTACATCCGTTCCGCAAATGCTGGAATATATGTTTTTTAAAATAATTCCGTTATCATCGCAGATATGATCATCTAAATTCGTTATTTCTATTTTTTTGATTCCTTGATATAAAGCCGCCTTCATAAGCCCTCCATTAACTTTACACTTGCAAATATAATCTAATTATAG
The DNA here is from genome assembly GCA_964534905.1 of uncultured Lachnospiraceae bacterium. Classification (GTDB taxonomy): domain Bacteria; phylum Bacillota; class Clostridia; order Oscillospirales; family CAG-272; genus RGIG4608. Next base: position 8,836 of record CAZHPZ010000041.1, read on the forward strand.
TATAATAGAATAAAAAAGAAAACTACAAAAAATCGGGGAATGTAAGGATAATGAATACAGCGAATAATAAACGATATAAAAGTACCGAAAGCGAAATACAGGAAGCTTTTATTACATTGTTAAAGAATAAAGATATAAATGATATCTCGGTAAAGGATATCTGTAAAATCGCAAATATTTCACGTACCTCGTTTTATTCTCACTATGATGATATCAATGATTTGATAATAAAATCCGAATATGAAAAATCCGACCGTATAAGTGAGCTTCTCGCAATATCAAATCCGTTGACGGTAGAGCATTTTATAAATTACGTGAATTATATTAAGGCGAACAAAAGCTTTTACATAGCATATTTCAAATGTGAAAATAATCTTCATATTTCGGAAGCTATGATGAAAAGATATATTTCCGTAAATGAAATGGATAACACAGCACAACTGAGATATCATATGTTGTTCTTTATGGCAGGGCTAAAGGCGGTAACGCTCGAATGGCTTAATAATGATTGCCCGGAGGATGTGGGGAAAATAGCACAAATACTTTTTGAGCAATATTTGCTTTTTTTGAAAAATTAAGCAATTATATCGCATTGATTTTACTATTGCAAACAAGCTCCAAAAGCTTGAATATTGCAGAATTTAAATTCGAAATTTTATCATAAATAACGAAAAACAGGACGCCTAATATATTATTAGGCGTCCTGTTTCTCATATATTCTATTCCTTTTTATACGAAAAGTCAATAGTTTTTGAATAATTTTTTACATTTTATTCGACAATCTGCATAAAATGCCGTAAAAAATGTCCGATTTTGGACGCCTAATAATATATTAGGCGAACTTTTTCGCGGGTGCCGAGGGTGTTCGGAAAGCTCGGGCGGAGAAAAATCGCTTGCACAAGGCTTTAATTTTTCAGGTG
>CAZHPZ010000042.1:0-9729 GCA_964534905.1 uncultured Lachnospiraceae bacterium
TACGTGCCGGCGCCGGCGGTGAGGAAGCCGCACTCTTTGCGGGTGTGCTTTACAGGATGTATACCATGTACGCCGACAAGGTCGATTTTCGCACAAGCATAGTATCGTCTAACGAAACAGAGCTCGGCGGATACAAGGAGATTTGCTTTATGGTTGAGGGCGAGGGTGCATACTCGCGCTTTAAATTCGAAAGCGGTGTTCACCGTGTTCAAAGAGTTCCCGAAACGGAATCTCAGGGCAGAATACAGACCTCCACGGTCACCGTGGCGGTTCTCCCCGAGGCAGAGGACGTCGATGTTGAGATAAACCCCTCCGACCTTCTTATCGAAACTTGTAAATCGAGCGGAGCGGGCGGTCAGCACATAAATAAAACAGAATCTGCAATAAGAATATATCACAAGCCCACGGGAATCGTCGTATGGTGCCAGGAAGAACGTTCACAGCTCAAAAACAAGGACAAGGCAATGAAAATGCTCCGCACCAAGCTCCTTGACATCAAGCAGCAGGAGCAGGACGAGAAAATATCATCTGACAGAAAGAGTCAGGTAGGAACAGGCTCGCGAAGCGAAAAAATAAGAACATATAACTATCCGCAAAGCCGTATCACCGACCACAGAATCGGCTATACATCGCATTCTCTCGAAAGCTTTGTAAACGGTGATATAGGTGATATGATAGACGCTCTTATTACCGCAGACACGGCGGAAAAATTAAAAAATTCAACTCAGAGCTGACAATTATGGATACTAAAATAATTACAATAGATACCTCAAAGAATATTAACGAACAAATAGCAGATGCGGCTCGGATCATTCGTGACGGCGGTCTTGCCGTATTTCCAACCGAAACCGTCTATGGTCTCGGTGGAAATGCTTTACTTGACGGAGCCGCAAAAAAGATATATGCCGCCAAGGGCAGACCGAGCGATAATCCGCTCATAATTCACATAGCCAAGCCCGAGGACGCCGAAAAATATGCTCATACAAACGAGGTATATTACAAGCTTGCCCGTGAATTTATGCCGGGACCGCTCACCGTAATTATGCCCAAGCGCGAATGTATTCCCTATTCGGTTACGGGCGGACTTGAAACGGTAGCGGTACGCTGTCCCTCTCACCCCGTAGCACATGCACTTATAGAGACAGCGGGAGTTCCGATAGCGGCACCGAGTGCCAATCTTTCGGGGAAGCCCTCGCCTACTAATGCCAAATACGTTATTGAGGATATGTCCGGAAGAGTCGATATGATAATCGACGGAGGCGAATGCGAAATAGGACTTGAATCAACCATTGTTTCCATAAACGGAGACAGACTGACTCTTTTGCGCCCGGGCGGCATAACATATGACGCACTTTGCTGTGTTTGCGAACACGTGGACATCGCGCCCGCAGTGCTTCATCAGCTTGCGGAAAACGAAAAGCCTCTCTCTCCCGGAATGAAATACAAGCACTACGCTCCAAATGCGGACTTCGTACTTCTCGAAGGAACGGACTCCGATGTTCTTAATTTTCTTATAAATGAGCAAAAAATCACGGGATGTGCGGTTCTCTGCTATGAAGAGGAGTTTGCGCATCTCGACGCATCGCTCTGCATATGCGTCGGACACCGTGACGACCTCAAGACTCAGGCACAAAAGCTCTTTACCGCTCTGCGAGACGCAGATAAGCTCGGATCGGACAAGATATACGGTCATTTGCCAAAGCTTGACGGACTCGGACTTGCTCTCTACAACAGAATGATACGTGCTGCGGCACACACAGTCAAAAAGGTTTAATACGCCAAAGAAAAGGAATTCCAAAATGGCTAAACGAAGCAGTAAAAAAATCGAAAAAAAAGAAATAATACATAAACCGCCAATACCTCAGCCCATAACCGAGACAATAGAAAAGAACTATATGCCTTACGTTATGAGCGTAATAGTATCACGCGCGATCCCGGAGATCGACGGTCTTAAGCCCGCACACAGAAAGCTGCTTTACACTATGTATAAAATGGGGCTTCTCACCGGCAACAGAACCAAAAGCGCAAATATCGTCGGACAGACGATGAAGCTCAATCCGCACGGAGATGCGGCTATATACGAAACCATGGTTCGACTTACCAGAGGTAGCGAGACGCTTCTTCATCCGCTTATCGATTCCAAGGGAAGTTTCGGCAAGCAATATTCCTCGGATATGAAATACGCGGCATCTCGTTATACGGAGGCAAAGCTTGATCCGTTTTGCGCGGAGCTGTTTCGCGGTATAGATAAAAATGCGGTGGATTTTGTTGACAACTATGATGGAACAATGCAAGAGCCCACTCTCCTCCCCACTTCCTTTCCCAACGTTCTCGTTACACCGAACAAGGGTATTGCGGTTGGTATGGCGAGCGAGATCTGCTCATTCAATCTTGCCGAGGTTTGCGACGCAACGATTGCCATTCTGAAAAATCCGAAGACCGACACCGAGAAAATACTCGACATTATAAAAGCACCGGATTTTCCCGGAGGCGGTACGATAATATATAACCGTGATACCATGCGTCAGGTTTATGAAACAGGCTCGGGATCTGTAAGAATACGTGCAAGATATGTTTACGACAAGGCACAGAACTGTATCGATATCATTCAGATTCCCTACTCCACCTCGATAGAGCTTATTATGAAAAAGCTTACAGAGCTTATCAAGGACGGAAAAATCAAGGAGATTGTCGATTTCCGTGATGAAATAGATCTTTCCGGCTTCAAGCTCACACTCGACCTGCGCAGAGGCACAGATCCCGATAAGCTTATGGCAAGACTCTACAAGATGACGCCGCTTGAGGACAGCTTCAAATGCAATTTCAATATTCTCATAAACGGCTCTCCGAAACAGATGGGCGTAGTGGAGATACTCAACGAATGGATTAAATTCCGTATGCAATGCTGCAGACGTGAGCTCACGTTCGATCTTCAGAAGAAGAAGGATAAGCTTCATCTCCTTCTCGGTCTCAGCCGCATACTTCTTGACATCGACAAGGCGATATCCATAATAAGAGGAACCGAAAATGATGCGGACGTTATTCCGAATCTCATGTCGGGCTTCTCCATTGACGAGATACAAGCCGAATACGTTGCCAATATTAAGCTCCGCAACCTTAACCACGAATATCTCGTAAATCATATCAGCGAGATGGAGGGACTTGAAGCCGAGATAGCCAAAATAGAAGAAATACTTGCGGACGAGCTGAAGCTCAGAGGCTATATTTCAAAGCAACTCACCGAGGTCAAGAAGAAATACGGCAAGCCCCGTGTTTCTATGATAGCAGACGAATCGGAGATTGAAGAATATGTTCACGAGGAGCACATAGAAAAGAGTGATGTTCATATATATATGACATCGGAGGGATACTTCAAGCGTATAACTCCCCAATCTCTCCGAGGAAACGATGAGCAAAAGGTCAAAGACGGTGATAAAATCGCATTTTACGAGTTCACCGACTCCCATGCGGATCTCATCATCTTTTCCAATCAATGCAAGGTCTACAAGGTTAGCGTAAGCGAATTTGATAACTGCAAGGCAAGTGATATGGGAGAATTTATTCCCGCCAAGCTCGGAATGGATCCTGGTGAAAAGCCTATATTCATTAAGGTAATAAGAGAGTATCCCGAGGGACACAATATGGTATTCATATTTGAAAATGGCAAGGCGGTCAGAATTCCCGTAACGGCTTATCAAACCAAGGGAACGAGAAGAAAGCTCGTAGGAGCTTACAGTGACGCCTCTCCGATAGTGACCGCATTCTACGAGGAAGAAAAGCACCCGTATGACATACTGATAGTTAATAACCAAAATAAAGCTATCGTAATAAAATCCTCGCTTATTCCTCTCAAAGCAAGCAGAACGAGTGCCGGCTCCACCGTATTTACCTGCAAGAAGGGGCAGATGCTTACCCGCGCAAGCATAAAATTTGCCGAGCATCTTGACGACAAGGGGTATAAAAAAATAAAAATCCCGGCAACGGGAGCGGCTATTTCCGAAAAAGATATCAAAAAAATTTTTGATTTATAAAGACATAACATAGGAGGCACACTATGAAAAATAAAAGTAATCATCAAAAAAATCAAACCAATGCGGTAAGAGCACTTGCCTTGATTCTCGCACTTCTTATGGTAGCGAGCGCTGCGGCTATTATCATCACATTGCTTTGATCCGTAAGCAATCACATTGTCAAAAAGCTCCTGATAAATCAGGAGCTTTTTATCAATTCGCTGACAGTTACGAATTCATAACCTCTCTCAAGCAAAAGAGGTATTATTTCGTCAAGAGCTGCGATGGTGGTATTCGGCTTACTTACATAATCGTGCATAAGAATGATATCTCCGCACGATGCGTTAAGCTTTACATTGGCGGTAATAGCGGATGAACCGGTATGTTCCCAATCCTTTGTATCTATCGACCACAAAATCACAGAATATCCGAGCTCTGCGGCAATGCTTTTCACTTTGGCGTCAACATATCCCTCGGGAGGACGAAAAAGCTTCATTTCATATCCGTATTTTTCCTTTACAAGATCGTGACATTTACACACATCCTCATAGAATTCACTGTCTTTCATTTTCTTTGTATGCTTATGAGAGTAGGTATGATTTCCCAGCTCATGCCCCGCGGAGATAACGGATCTAATTATTTCGTCACCGTAATATCCGATGTTCTCGCCTATTACGAAAAAAGTTGCCTTAATTCCGTACCGCTCAAGTCGCTCAAGTATTTGTGCGGTATATTTCGGATGAGGACCGTCGTCAAACGTCAAGGCTATTTTCTTTTCACTCGTACCGCCGCATTTATATATATTCACCTCTGCAGGCGCCGCATATACGTTAAAGCTGAAAAGGAGCACGGAAAGAATCAGCAAAATTGCAATTTTATTCATTTTATTTCATCAAGGGTAGCAAATCTGTATCCCTGCTCCTTAAGCTCTCTTATAAGTTTTTTCATTATTTTCGCGTTGGTTGCACTCGTCGGGTGAAGAAGCATTATTTCTCCGTTATGAATATTATCGAGAATTTTCTTCAGTGCCGCGCTCTCGCCCATTTGAGCATTATTATCCCAATCCGCATAGGCAAAGCTCCAAAAAACTGTACGATATCCGAGCTCGCTTACACGCTTCAACATTTGCTCGTCAAATGTTCCCTCGGGAGGTCTGAACAGCTTTGACATTTTCTTTCCCGTTAGCCCCTCATAAGCCTCCTCAAGCCCGATGATTTCCTTTTTCAGCACCTCATCGGAAGCACCGACAAGATTCTTGTGATTTACAGTATGATTACAAACGATATGCCCCTCGTCCGTCATTCGCTTTACAAGCTGCGGTTCTCTGCTTATAACATTGCCGAGAACAAAGAACGAGCCGCATACACCCTCATCTCTCATAGCATCAAGTATCTTTCCTACATTTCCGTTTTCGTATCCTACGTCAAACGTCAGATATATTACCTTGTCCTCGGTGTCATCTCCATGTTCCCTGTCTATATAAATACCTCCGCTGCTCTCGACAAAATCAAATGCGGTATCCGAGGACGGCTGCTTATGCTCATTGTTTCTCTTACAGTACCAGTAGTACTCCTTTGCACTTACTCCTATTCCCTCAAGCAACATAAGAAGCGAAAATATAAGGGCAGCTGAGCCGAAAATTAATTTTTTTATAACAATCACCTCCGTTCATTATTATCTTCATTCGAACGGATATTCACCGATGCAATTCTTGACAAAATGGGAATAATGCTGTATAATGACCGTATATAAAAGCGAAAGGAAAAGAAAAAATGACAGAACAATTTAATTTATCCGATTTTGATCAAATTTTCAAAATTATGAAAAAAAGCTTTCCACTTACCGAATACAGAACATATGATGAGCAAAAGGCACTTTGGAAGAATGATGCCTACCGGGTCATCGGAGCTCGTCAAAACGGTAAAATAGTCGCATTTCTCGCACTTTGGGATTTTGATAACGTTCTGTTTCTTGAGCATCTTGCCACAACTCCCGAATGTCGAAATCTCGGAATAGGCGCAAGCATCATACGTGAGGTGCTTGAGAGCACGAATAAGCTCGTATGCCTTGAGGTAGAGCATCCGGAGGACGAGCTCACTGAAAGAAGAGTCGGATTTTACAAAAGAAACGGAATGTTTTTGAACGAATACGATTATATTCAACCTCCGATATCAAAGGGACGCGAGGCTGTACCACTCTATATTATGACCTCGGGTTCTCCGATAGACGAATTAAAATACAGGGAAATAAAGAGCACGATCTACAAAAACGTTTACAAAGTTGAAGACTAAAAAAGATACCTGATATAAGATGTGTTGAATTAGGGATTTTTCTAATAAGCATCTTAGATGGTAAAAAAAGAAACCATACTCAAGAGTTTAATCGCTCAAGGGTATGGTTTTCTATTATTTGTTATTTATTCTTCTAGAAATCTTGCTTTTAAGTTATTGAAACTTGATGCAGCAGATACTTCGTCGTGCGGTATAAATAAATACTTGAATGCTTTGTGCCCATTAGCCAAATTGTATTCAGATGCCACATTACAATACTTAATGGCTCTATCCTTTTTAGCTAATACTTCAGGATCATTCATTTTATTTTTTGCTTTAACTTCAACTAAATAATACATATCTTCAGTTTCAACAACAAAATCAGGTTCATAACGATGTCCTCGATTATATGTAATATTAAACTGATTTGCCGCAGGTCTTAACCAACGTATAACTTCAGGTGAATTATCGCAAGCAAGTGCAAATAAACGTTCAGGATTACTATCAAATTTATATGGTGTAGTAACGGATTTTTGAGCACCTTCATATACGATTGATTTGATGTTTCTATCCATTGGTTCTTCATTGATGTTTGTTAATCCGTTGCTTGTATCAATCAAATAATTATTGATTACGGTTTCAATGCCTTGTACGATTTCAACTATGCCTTCATATGAAACTGCAAGATGTTGTAATAATTGCTCTTTAAATTTATTAATAATGTCTTTTCTATACATCAAGCAAATATTTCTTACTTTTTCTTCTTCGTATTTGCCTCTATAGTGTTTCAAAAATTGCAAGACTATCTTTTGTATAAGTTTAGGACATTTTTCATAATCGATTTCATTTACTTCACGAATACCGTCTACAAGCAATTTTTCAGGTTTTACTGAATCAAAATCAATAACGCTACCTTTTATCACTTGTACATTTTCTCTAGAATCAAGAAGATTTCTTATTAGAATATCATTTTCGATAGGAACATACACCATAGGGGATAAATCGAGGTCAAAGTCTTGAATAATGTATTTTTCCTCTCCTAAATTTTCTGTTTTAATTTTAGGAATATACATTGTGTTTTCTTCGACTTTTTGTATTACTTTATCGGCAACACCCCACATAACCTCAATCATACGTTGAATATCAGTATTGTCATTATATCTTTCGCCTATATCTTTTTTAACAGCCTCTTTAACTTGCTCTACATTAATTTTTACTGTAGGTTGTTTTTTTATAGCATCGTTAGTTGCATTGATAATACTTGCATTAACTGCATTATATGCATCAATATGTTCTTGATTGTTAATATCCAATCCTGCCTCAGTAAAAATTTCATCTTTCTTTTCGTCATCACTCATGTAAGACATTTGTACATAAGTAACTTGTTTAGATTTTTCATATTCGGCATAGATAACACCTTCGGCATTAAAGATAGAATCTCCACGCTGTGCCTCAGCAATAATCTCATCGAATTTATCGTGAGCAGTGATAGTAACGGAATCAATCATTTTTTCGCCTGTACGCTTACCAAACGGAAGTCTAAGTCCACGACCTACTGTTTGTTCACGTAAGGTTTTACTTGTTGCAGTTCTTAAAGGAACAATGGTATAAAGGTTATTTACATCCCAACCTTCTTTTAAGATATTGACGTGAATAACAATTTCAATAGGATTATCCGCTTTTTCAACATCAAGTAATAATTGTATATTTTCTTCCTTTTCTGAGCCACTTTGATTAGAGTGTACTAAAATAACCTTGTCTCTGTAGGCACCATTTCTAAAAGCGTCTGATTTAACATATTCAAGTACTTTTTCGGCGTGTTTAGTATCCTTACAAACAATAAGCATAAACGGTTTTACTAATTTTTGATTATTGTTAACCGCATATTGCTTAAGTTCAACTTTCATATTTTCGTGATGACGAATACCATCATTAATCATTGTTTTGTCAAGCTCATCCTCAGTTAGATTATATGCTTTAATATCTTTTCTTGTAAGAGCATAAGGAGTTCTTGTATATCCGTCTTTAATGGCTTGTGATAATGGATATTCATATACAACATTTTTGAATAGTACAGCTTTAGAACCACTTTGCACTTGCGGAGTTGCAGTAAGTTCAAGTCCTAATACTGGTTTAAGCGTATTAATAGCCAATGCACTAGATTTTGCTCTATAATGGTGCGATTCATCCATAATCAATACCAAATCGTCAAGGCTACTTAAATAATCAAAAAAGCTTTGACCTAAGTATTCGTTTATAGATTTCATTTTGTTTTCTTCCGAGTTAAACTTGGAAATATTGAAAATATAGATATTGATAGAATCACTGTCACCGATAGCGTGAGCAGGACGATTTCTATAGTCATCGTCTTTCCATATATTGGGCTGTTTTGAGGCAAAGCAACCAACACCTCTAAAAACGTATTTTTCATTATCGGGCGAAGGATTTCCTAAATCATTTTTAAGTTTTGAATAAATAGTTAAATTTGGTGCAACGACAAAAAAATTCTTGATGCCTTTATTAGTATAAAGATATGTCATAAACGCACCCATAAGTTTAGTTTTACCAACACCTGTTGCAAGTGCAAAAGTAAGCGACATAAAATCATGTTCGAAATCCTTAAAAATTGGATATACATCATGAATAGTCGAAGTAGCATCAGCTAAATCAAGACTTTTAGATAATTCTATCTCGTCAAGAATATCATCAAGAATTTTGATACTACGTTTTTGTGGCTTTCTAAGTGCCATTATATTGCCGATAGAATCTACTGTGTATTCTGGATATAAAACTTTATTGATATTACTCATCATCGTCTTCCTCCTCGTATACAGGTGGTGTTACAATGTTTAAGCTATAATTATCTACACCGAATTCGCAATTTGAAAGTAATGATTGTGGTATTTTCTTAATTGAAATATTCTTAACCCCTGAAACAGCATTAGAATCGAAAGATTTACACGATATTAGCAAAAATTCATCATCTTTAAGTTCAGTTTTAATACTATCAATTATTTCTCTGCTTATATGGTTTGTAGTAACAAAAAGATAAGAATTATTTTCACTATGAGATTGTTTCCAATAGCAAGAACTATCAGGCTCGTATTTATACCCTTCATGTAGTGCAATAGCAGCTGCAAGCATATCCGAATTATAATCAGTACTGATTACTTTTTGACCGAATGCATCTTCATTGATAAGTGTAGGAGCAAGTTCATAGAAACGATAGCCACCGCCACCTTGCCAATTAACGGCTTTTGAAATACCGCCTTGTTCACCATCAATAACTTTATCTAAACGGGGTTTGCAAAAGTCATATGCTTGTTCGCCCATTTCAACACCAATATAGCGACGTCCCATTTTATGAGCAACTGCTGCAGTTGTACCAGAACCAAGAAAAGAGTCCAAAATATAATCACCATCACATGAAAACATTTCAAGTATTGTTT
>CAZHPZ010000043.1:0-9500 GCA_964534905.1 uncultured Lachnospiraceae bacterium
CAAAGCCGACTGAGGGATTGTGAATACACAAATTATAAGTCAATCCCTCCGTCACTGTAATCAGCGGGAGTCAAGCCCCTGCCTACGGGGTTTCATTACAGAGATTTTATTTATACTCGTCTATTATCCACTTTTTCTTTGGCACTATAGGCGCAAAGAAAAAGTTCTCAAAAAGAAACGCCGTTTTGTGCTCGTGCCGCGCAGGCAGTCACTTTTTCAAAAGTGACACAAAACTTTTTTGTCGATTGGTTTGTGCGAAACAAAGTGCCCGACAGCTATTACGACAGTCGGTGCGTCTCTCTATTTTTGATACGCTTCCTCGGTATCCCTGAAGAGCAACGATATGCACCACACGCCCGCAAGCGCTACCACCGTATATATAATCCTTGCCACGAGCGTTCCCGCACCTCCGCATATCCACGCCACAACGTCAAATTCAAAAAGTCCTATGCTTCCCCAATTAAGAGCGCCGATGATGGAAAGCACGAGTGCTATTTTGTCCATAATCATATTTTTATCCTCCGTTTTATCATATTTATATGCACGTCCGACAGATCCGTCTGTCGCTTATATTGTTATCACAAATACGTAAATTTATACTAAAATCGAAAATATAAGGCACAAAATCGTTTTCGCCTATTGAAAAATTTTCCGATTTATGATATACTGATGTTTAGTGCTTTTATAAATAATATTATTTTTATATATACGGAGAATTATTTTGAGAACTACGTTGCAATTACGCCCCGGCTACACGATCCGTGCAATCAGCGACGAATCGGCGAGGGCAAAGCAGTATCTGACGAGAGCCGAGCTTAAAAAGCTCCACCTCAAATCAACGGCTCTCCCCTGTGCGTTCAAGGAAAACGACGACGAAACGGTTATTTTTTATTTCAGCCCCGACACGGTCGAGGAGGCAGATGTCGACGATTGGCATTTCGGCTATTCCAGAGAGCAGATAGAGGTGCTCCCCTCGGGAACGGTCATAGAGCGTATGAGCGTGCGCCGCGCGGCGTCATTCGGATTTTATACCAAGGAAAGACTTGAGCAGCTTCATTACGAATCGGTCGAGGAGCCTGTCGGATTTTCACTTAAAAAGGACGGCTCAAGGCTTTATTTTTACGACAAAAGAACAAGCGTGCGCCAGCCCCTTATGTGCATTAAGTGCGGACAGTTCGTTCGATACAAGAAAAAGCTCTGCGAGCATTGCTACGAGCTTGACCTTGCCGAAAAGAAAAAAATCGGCGACGAATACCGTGCAAGAAGCTTTAATATGAAAAGAGAGCGTGTGCTTTTCTTCGACCTTGAGCTTACCGGATTTTATGACAGAGACGAGATCCTTTCCATTTCTATAATCGACGGAACGGGAAGCCTCATAATGAACACCTTTGTCAAGCCCACGCACACGCAGAAGTGGAAAAAGACGGAGAAGATACACGGAATCACGCCTGAAATGGTAGAGGACGCGCCCACACTCGGAGAGCTTGTGCCCGAGATCAAGAGAATATTCGAGGGTGCCGATAATATCATCGCATATGGCGTTTCCACCGATTACAGCCATATCAAGCACATCTACGAGACCGAAGAGGAGCAAGCGGCTCTTAAATCCAAAATACGCTGCTGTGCGATAGAATACGTCAGATATATTCACGAGAACCGTCCCGACCTTGTTCACGCAAGCCTTACGGACGCTATGGAATGCTTCGGAATCGAATGGGAGGGCGGAGTTGCACACTCGTCCATTGCGGACACATACGGCTGCCGCCGTGTTTGGGAGCGACTTTTCCCGAACTATTACGAGGATTGAAGCAAAAGATCGAAAAAAACGGTTTAAAGCCGACATAAAAACAGGAGGAGCGGAAGCTCCTCCGTTTTTTATCTGCCGCAGCAGAATGTCAGAAGTAAAAGCGCGATGATGATAAGCCAAACGTAGTCGTTTTCCAAAAGATTGCAAAGGCAGTTTGTCATAAAAAAGCTCCGTTTCCGCCGAGCCTGACACCGCAAGCCACGGCATAATTGATGTTTATAGGCAGGCGAGAGATTGTATTGCCTGCTTCCTTATCATTTTATGTCGTAAGGATAGAAGTGTGAGAGAAAGTTGCGTGCGTTGTTCGCACTTACTAATGCAACAAAAAGTTTTGCTCCGCTTTTTCAAAAGCGGATGCCCGCGCAGCACGAGCGCATATCGCCGTTTTCTTTTTGCTAAGCTTTTTCTTTTGGGGCTTTTTTCTCAAAAGAAAAAGCGAATGAACGATTATCACAAACATCAAAACAGCACACCAACGTTCCGATATACAAGAATCCCATAGGTGGGGCTTTGCTCTCGCCGCCGATTGCCATGGAAAAACCCTTTGCTTTATAACACCTCATCCGTCAGCCTGCGGCTGCCACCTTCTCCCACTGGAGAAGGCTTATATTACATTCACTTTAGGAAACCCTGAATGGGAGGCAATTATCAGTGCGAGCAGAGCAAACAACCGTTTAATATTCATATTATTCTGCACAAAAGCGGCGGGAGTCAAGCCTCTGCCATACAAGGTTTTATTACAGAAATTTTATTTACACTCACCTCTTATCCACTTTTTCTTTGGCACTATAGGCGCAAAGAAAAAGTTCTCAAAAAGAAACGCCGTTTTGCGCTCATGCCGCGCGGGCAGTCGCTTTTGAAAAAGCGACACAAAACTTTTTATCGCATTGGTTCGCGCTAACAAAGTGCCCGACACATTTATGTGTCATCCTCGAGCGCAGCGAAGGATCCGGGCACGCGAATTTTAGTCTGTGCTCCGCGCAAGATCCTGAGTAGCCCTTTAGGACTACTTGGAATTAGGAACGCAAAACTAAGGCTCCCTCCGAGAGGGAGCTGTCACCGCAGGTGACTGAAGGAGAGTGCGCGACAATAAAATTCGCTCAAACTCAAAGTAACGCAGGCTCCTTCCGTCAAAAATCAGAGATTTTTGCCACCTCCCTCCCGGAGGGAGGCAAAAATAGCAAGCAACCGTTTAAGGCTCATGTTATTCTGCTCCGAAGCGGCGAGCCGACGATACAACCGATATTTTTATATCACAAAGCATAGCAGGCAAGGATCTTGCCTGCTATCGTTTCATTTAAAACGGATATCTTTCCGCTATTTCGTGGCACCTCGGGGGAATTTCCTCCGAAATTGCCGTGACGGCTGCGATATACTTTTCGTAAAACGCGTCACTCTCCGCCTCGTTTACATCAAGGAGAAGCATTGAGCTTACAAACATCACGCAGGGGTGAGCAAATCGCTCGCACAGGGGAAACTCGTCTACCGTATCTATATAAAAAGCCGAATATTCGCCCTGATCCTCATAGTCCTTATAGCTTCTGTATGCGATATCGAGCACTCCGAGATCGGCGCAGACCGCTCCGAGAGCGAATGGAAATTTATCCTCGATCTCGCGTCTGAGTGTTGCGATGACCTCGCTCTCCTTTACTCTCTCAACGCTCTCGCGCACCGTTTCGCTTGCGCTTGACGAGCTTTCCGCCGCAATCACCGTTGTTTCGCTTTTCGGCGTTTCTATTGAAGCTGCGGAACGGTTTTCATCCTCGGTGCCGCTCTGTGTGACCGTCTTGCTCCTTACGCTGACGGCGTCGTATTTGGCAAGGTACGCTCTCTTGACGTTCAAAAGAACCGCGTCAAAGATATCCGTGCAATCCACCCTACGCATAATTTACTCCGCGAGCTTAAGGCTCATAACGATGAATTCATCGGGATAAACGATCTTCGCGCCGTAGAGGTGCAGTCCCTTGACTGCATCGGCAAATCTCTTTTCGGGTCTGTAAGCCTCGACCTCGCTTATCTGCTCGGCAAAGGCGACTGCACGCTTTGTGCGGACAAGGCACTTATGGTATCCCTGAGAGTCAACCGCCACGTTATTTGAAACGTAGATATTGCATCCGGCGATCTTTCCGAGTCTGCCGCCCTCAAGGCTTTCGGAATTATCCGTGCCGAGGTCTATCTTCGCCTTAAGAATGAGTGCCGCCACCTCGGGAGACACCTCGATGACGATATCGTCGCCGTTCATAACGCCCGCCTTCATCATCTTTGTTTTGATATCGATGATATGATCGACAATTCCCGCAGCGTCGGCGGAGGCGTCGCTCACCTCGTTATCCGTCTCGTCGTAAAGAGAATAAACAAATTCATCTGCCGCATTCGCAAGTGCCGCAGCCGCAACTCTCATTGCCTCGTCCATAAGCTTGGGGTTCGCCTGCGCTCTGTCGACGTCGTCGATCTGGAAGTTAAAGTACTTCGCCTGATCTATCTTGAGTGTGCGTGCGGAATCGGAGAGCGTTTCGGGGGCTGACATATCGGAATTCTTTGTGTAGTTTGACACGGTGACGTTGCCCACGCCGCATATCTTTACGATGCTGCCCTGATTTTTGATGTCGCCCTCGTAGTCTCTTGAACAGTTGAGGACTCCGATATACTTCTTGTCAAGCTGTCTGAGAAGATTTTCGCTCCATATTGTTGAAATAAAGTTTGTAATTGCCATAAAATTAAAATTTCCTTTCTTTTTTTATTTTTTCTTTCTGTTTGTGTAAAAATTTCAGTTCCAATGACGCATTGATTCTATAACGTCATCGTAATGCTCCTTTATCTGACGTCGGCTCATTTTTCTGACCTCGTCGGGGGAATAATAGCTGCTTTGAGTGTTGGGTGAGAGAGAGCCGGCACTCATTTTTCCGTTTGCCTCGTTGTATTCGCTTACGCGTCTGTTCTCACGCTCGCGGGCGTAGCGGTAGAGTGCAAACGAGCCTGCAAGCGACTCTCCGCCTCGGACTCTCTCCCAAACGGATTCGGGAATCTCATCCGCCCTGACATCGGGAAAAAATCTTGCGAAATCGCTCATCTCGGCGCTCATTCGCTCGTCCCTCTCGGGCGTTCTCTCCCTCTCGGAGAGCTTTTTTTCAAGCTCATCGATACGAAGCGCAAGCTCCGCAAGAGCACCGTGCTCGTCCTTTTCCTGCGTATCCGCGTCGCTCGGGACGTTTTTTATACTCTCCTCGGCGCACGGCACCGTCTCCGCGCTCTCCGACGTATTCCCGACTGCAGAGGGGTTCATATCCGTATTAACAGTCACATCATTCATCGCCGTTACCTCTCACAAGCTCCGTGGCGTTTTCGAGATACTCGTTCGGAATTCTCGAAAGATATTGCTTGGCGGTTATGTGACCGCCGTCAAGGAGCTTGTCCAGAATGGATATCGTGACGGACGAGCTGTACGTGCTTGCGTCAACAACGTCGATTCGTGCTCTCATACGCATATTTTCCGTTTCTATTCCGAACATTGCCGCACGCTCTGTGCCGCAGTAGGAGAGCGTAGGCAGGAGTCTGTTTTGAGCACAGTACGCAAGCGTCATATCCGCCCAGACGTTCGCAAGATCCTCAATGCACTGATAGAGTGCGTGTCTGACGAGCTTAAGGGGGATCCTCGACGCCTCCTGAACGGCAAGGATCGCACTTGTATTCTGGGGCGTTACGTTTCCGAGCGCCGTCTCCGTTGCACCGCTGAGCTCCTTTGTGACGGAGATGACGTTGGAGAGAAAATCAAGGTACTTGTCCTGAAGCTTGCCCACACCGAGAACCGCAACCGCGTCGGATACGTTCGTTCCGCCGATAGCCGCGATCGCCTCGCCGACCTCGTTGCTCCATTCGGGTATCTTCGTTTTGTCGTAAACGACCTTCGAAAATGCGGTGTCGCTCATATGTTTCATAACCATAGCGTAGGCTCGGTTGATATATTTCTGATTTGCTATCATACCAGAAACCGCACTCGTGCCGTGGAAGGAGCCCTTTGTGGGAAACCACGTAAGGTGGACAATGGGATAGAGCCTGCACGGCGTTTTCGCACGCTTTATAACGCATTCACGTGTGCTTTTTTCAAAGCAGACTCTGCCGTCCTCTCTCCAGAACTTGATAAGGTACGTTGCCTTTTCCTCCTCGTCTCCCTCAAGCTCGATCCTGCCCCTGTCGCCGACTCTCTCACAGTCGTCCGAGCCGTCCGCTCCGATACGCATAACGTCCGCATCTCCGACGCCGTTCTCACGCGCTTCACGCTTCAGGGACGCCACGCTCGCCCTGCCCGAGAGGATAACGTAATCCTGTGACTGAAGATCGTGTCTGTTAACGTCTGCGACGAAAACATTGACTCCGTCGATGATATCCGTAACGATATCGCCCGTGTACCTGCCGTCCCCGTGCTCGTCGGATTTCCAATAGCAGTAGAGAAAGCCGTCGCCCGTAACGGCTGCATCGTTCACAAGCTCGTAAATGCGAGAATCCATTTTGGATCTCTCCCAGCGGTATCTTGCGTTTCCGGTGAGTACACGTGTTATATGAGAGGATATCCTCTCGCTTCTGCGATTGTTTATATACGGCATACGCTCGTCGCTGTATCTTATGCCGACCTTCTCGGGAGTCACAGCGCAGGTCAGATAATCGACAACTCTGCGGACAACGTTGAATACGGGCTTCGGCAGATCCGTGTCCGCCATGCCGTACCACTGATCTCCTCGGTAGAACCTCTCGTTCTCACGCACGGTGGCGTAAAGCCCTATTCGCCTTTTGTACTCCTTGCCCGACTCGTATTGGAGCCAGGTCTTGTTCAAAGCGTTCATTTTTTGTTTTACTTCCTTTCTTTTGTTTTTTGCTTTTCTGTTTTCACGAACGAAAAAGCGCCGATTTGTCACTAAATATCGAGATAGCCCCGAAGAGTCCCTCTTTTTTCTCTTTCCTTTCCGAAAAACGCAAACGGAATGTCGTCCTCCCCGGAGAGATGCGTGCCGAGATGCTCGCTCCTGCTCATAACGCCGTATCTGAGCGCCTCGGGAGCATGAGTTACCGAATGCGGCTCTCCTGCCGCGTCCTCAGCTCTCGACGGATCGCAAAGCAGGCATTGCATAGAATGCACGAGATATGTGCAGTCCTCGCATATCATAAGACTCGGCTTGCCCTCACGGAGAGCGAGATATTCCTTGAGAACTCTCCAGCCCGGTATTCTGCGGTCGTCCGCAGGTATCATCGGCGGCATTCCCGAAACCCTCTGCATTATCTCATATCCGCTCCGTCCGCTGTCCTGACGCCTGTTCCACAGATCCGGCGACGCCACGGCATATTCGACTCTTACCCCCTCGCAAAGACTCGCCACAGCCCTTGCCGCCTCTCCGAGAGTCAGCGACGGCTCACACATCTCACGCACGACGTACAGCCTGCCCTCGCAGTCGACCGCAAAGAGAAGTGCCGCAAGCATATCCAGTCCGTAATCGAAGGATACGAAATATTTTGCCTGCCTCGGGATAAGAGACTTGCGTATAATGTGATCATTTTCATTGAAGCTTTCAAAAAACTGTCCCTCGAAAACGTCCCATTTGCCGTGCAGCCAAGCGTCACGCAGACGCGAGGGCAAGCTCCCGAGCTGTTCGGCATACGACGGATCGGCTCTCATAAGCGCCTCGTTGTCGTATACCCTTGCCGGAATGAATGCGTAATCCGACGGATCCTCGCCCACTCTGAAATCACGGTCGATGAAGAGCCTCTTTACCCAAGCGTGTCCGACGCCGCCGGGATTGCAGGTCAGATATATCCGCTTCGGAAAGGCGTTCACTCCTCGCAGGCAGGCTCGCAGAACGGAAAACCTATGCTCCGTGAGCTGAGTTGCCTCGTCGATCGCAATGACGTCGTATTCCTGCCCCTGATATCGAAGAAGATCTCTGTCCGAGGCGCAGTAGCCGAGAATTATGCGGCTTCCGTTGCAAAAGGTCAGAGTCTTGTCCGTGTCGCTGTACGAAAGTATTTCTCCGTATTCCGAGAGCAGCGGCTCAAGGTGATTTGAACGAAGCTCGCCGAGCGTTCTTCTGATCAGCAGGCATTTGATACCTCTGTAATTCAGGCAAAGACCGACAATCTTTCGCCGCAACGCCCACGATTTTCCGCCGCCTCTCGCCCCGCCGTATGCCGTGTATTTCGCACGCGAGGCGAAGAACTCACGTTGACGGGCGCTCGGCGTGCCGCTTATGCGAATGAGGCGGGATGGGCGGGTCTCACCGCTCATTTTCCGTCCTCCCCGATGTCGTGCTCGAATATCAACTGAACGTCTCCGACAGGGAAGAGCGATCCCGTATCACGCTTTTCTCCGAATGAAAGCCGCTCTTTCATATAAGCCGACAGAAGAGTCGGACTTTGGGATGAGTTCAGAGCCTCGTCCTCGAATACGGAGAGCAGCGCTCCGTAAAGCTCCGGATATTCGTTCCCGAGAAGCACGAGATACGAAACGCTCGCACCGAGCCGCCTGCAAAAACCCGCAAGATTCGGAAATCTGCCCGTCCTGCCCCTCTTCTGCACGCTCTCCTCTCCGTAGCATTCGGCAATATACGCCTCAGCCTCGCCGAGCACGCCCCCGCTCTCGAAAAGCTCTCTTAACATACCGTTTCCGAAAAATATCTCTCTGTCTTTAATTTTTCATCTTATCAGTCCCCCTTTTAAAATCGATTTGAGAATTGAGAATCGCGACCTTGCCGCTTCTCCGTTCGTGTGTCTGAATTTTATACCGTTTCGATGTGCCGCAGAGTGCCACGGTGTGCCAAGGTATGACACGGAACGGATTTTTTTCGGATATTGATTTTTTCGCCGAAATGCTTTATAATATAGATGTGTGAATTTCCGTGCCGAAAGGAGAGCGACGTGTTAAAGCTGATAATTAAAAAAATCGTCCCGCAGAACGGGGACGAAATGAATATTTTATGTGATACGCTCTCGCCCGAGGCAAGGGAGAGACTTGAAAGAAAGAGAAACGAAAGACTCCGCGCGGCGTCCGCCTGCGCACTTTCCCTGCTCACCCCGGAGCAAAGAGGGACTTTGAAATACCGTGAGAACGGCAAGCCGTATCTTGAGAGCGGAGAGTGTGAGATATCCGTGTCGCATTCGGACTCATATGCCGTGCTCGCGATTTGCAACCGCCCTGTCGGCGTGGACGTTGAGGACAAAGCAAGGGCAAGGGAGATGAGCGACAGAGCCTTTTTCCCGGGCGAGCTGAAGGAGATAGAGAGGGGAGCGACGAAAACGGAGATCTGGACGAGAAAGGAAGCACTCTTCAAGTACCTCTCGAAAAACTCCGAGAGGGCAAATTTCACCCCGATCTCACTTGATTCGTCCGATGCGCAGAGGTACGGAGTAAATATCAAGACAATCACCGTAGAGGGCGCAACCGTGTCCGTGTGCACCGAACGCACGTGCGCGGACGATGAAATTGAAATTATGTTTAAATAAAATCGAATGAGACGAAAGAAGCCGCCGAGACACTCGGCGGCTTGCGTTTTGTTCGCGCGAACCAATCGACAAAAAGTTTCGCCAAGCTTTGTGGCAACGCACGTTGTTCGCACGAACCAATCGACAAAAAGTTTAGCCAAGCCTTGTGGCAATGCACGTTGTTCGCACAAACCAATCGATAAAAAGTTTCGCCAAGCCTTGCCGGAGG
>CAZHPZ010000044.1:0-8997 GCA_964534905.1 uncultured Lachnospiraceae bacterium
CCGCTCCAATAACAAGACATGCAGCTAGGCAAAATGCCAAATGCCCACTTGGATCTGCATAATTTACTGGATCGTTATTGCAGTAGATGTAAAGGTTGAGCCCGTTGGGTGTCTCAGGGTCAAGATATTCGGTGCTGTCGGGAGAGATAAATCTATGCCACTCGGGATTGTAATATCTTGCGTTGAGATAGTAGAGCTTTGTATCGATATCGTAGTAGTAACTGCGATATCTAATCGGATTAAACTTATCCGCAAGCGAATCGGAGCAGTGAAGAACTGTGCAATTTCCGAACGCATCGTAGGCGTATTTGACAACAGCCGAGCCGGTGGAATTATAGATCTCCGTGACGTCACCGTGTATGTTTTTGTTGAAATAGTATGTGCCGAAATCAACGTTTCCGCGCTTTAAGGTGAATCCCAAGATATCCGACTGATCATACAGGTATACCGTTTCATATGTGACGCTTGCACTTTCGGTGTAATACTCTTCACGATCCTCTCGTATCAGTCTGCCCGAATTATCGTATGTATACGTTATTTCATATCCGATCAAGAAGTTACCCGAATAATCGGGACCGGGATCGTAATCATAGATCTTAGATATTCTCTGACCGTATGCGTTGTATTTGAACTCATACGTTTCCTTTGAATTGTAGGAGTTATCATCGACATCCTCGTACATCTTGACAAGCTTGCCCCTGTCCCATACGAGAATCATATCTCCGTATCTTGTGGGATAACCGTTAGAGTTGTAAGATATATCTTTGTAGCCGTATCTTGTCAGCCTGTCGGGATTTGACGCGTCACCGTATACAAGAGCCTTTGACGAATAACCGCCGCTCACTGTTCCCGTTGTATAAGAATATTCTTTTACACTTGTTATGTTTCCGATTTCATTATACTCGTAAACATAGGTTTTGTCAAGATATTTGTTGTTCTCACGCACGAGCCTGCCATATTTGTCATAGTCACGAAACCATTATATATCACAAACATTTGCTTTTTAAGATCTTTAGGAGACTTTTTTGAAATTTCGAAAAATATTTTTCCAAACGGCTTGACAGGGAAGACGCAGAGTATTAGAATATACTTGACATTGAAATCGGAGGTGAGCTTATGTGGCTCGTGTTGGCTCTTTTATCGGCACTGTTTGCCGCACTGACGTCCATACTTGCAAAGGTCGGTATAGACGGAGTAAATTCTAATCTTGCAACCGCGATAAGAACGGCGGTCGTGCTCGTAATGTCGTGGGGAATGGTCTTTATGACCAATACTCAAGGCGGAATTACGGATATAAGCAAGAAAAGTTGGATCTTTTTGATTCTTTCGGGACTTGCGACGGGTGCGTCATGGCTTTGCTATTACAAGGCATTGCAGATAGGTGAGGCTTCGAAGGTAGTTCCAATAGATAAGCTGAGTGTTGTTATAACTCTTGTGCTCGCTTTTGTATTCCTGCACGAGGAATTTACACCCAAGTCATTTATCGGCTGTGCTTTGATAGGATTAGGAACGCTTTTAATGGTAATATAAGAATAACGTGAGATTTTTTGCAAAATCTCACGTTATTTGTCTTATTTCACTTGAAATAAAGTGATTTATGTGGTAAAATAAGACGTTATATAAAATTGTATTTTAATTAAGGAGATAGATTTAGTTATGAAGCTTGGAATCGTTGGACTTCCTAATGTAGGAAAGAGCACGCTTTTTAATGCGCTTACCAATGCGGGAGCGGAGTCGGCAAACTATCCGTTCTGCACGATTGAGCCCAATGTAGGCGTTGTTGCGGTGCCCGATAAGCGTTTGGATGTTCTTGCACAGATGTATAATCCCGAAAAATTTACTCCCGCCGTTATTGAGTTTGTTGATATTGCGGGACTTGTTAAGGGTGCCTCAAAGGGTGAGGGACTCGGAAATAAATTCCTTGATAATATACGTCAGGTGGACGCTATTGTTCACGTTGTTCGCTGCTTTGAGGATGAGAACATAATTCACGTAGACGGAAATATAAATCCCATTCGTGACCTTGAAACAATCAATCTTGAGCTTATATTCTCCGATATGGAGATACTTGAACGCAGAATAGACCGCACAAAAAAGGCTATGAAGGGTGATAAAACGCTCGGTGCGACTGTGGAGCTTCTTGAACGTATATATGCTGCTCTTGAGGAGGGTAAATGTGCGAGAAGCCTTGATCTTGACGAGGAGGAGCGTGAACTTCTCGGAGATACTCAGCTTCTCACGATGAAGCCCGTAATATATGTGGCGAACGTGAGTGAGGAGGAGGCTGATCACGAGCCTCTTGAAAATCCTCTCTATGCGGAGCTTAAGGAGTTTGCACAGAGAGAGCATTCCGAGATAATAGCTATTTGCGCACAGATAGAGGCGGAGATAAGCGAGCTTGATCCCGACGAAAAGAAAATGTTCCTTGAGGATATGGGAATTGAGGAGAGCGGACTTGACAGACTTATAAAAGCAAGCTATTCCTTGCTCGGACTCATAAGCTATCTTACCGCAGGTCCCAAGGAGGTTCGCGCGTGGACGATAACCAAGGGAATGAAAGCGCCTCAGGCGGCCGGAAAGATACACAGTGATTTTGAACGCGGCTTTATCAGAGCCGAGGTCGTTGATTTCGACGTTCTCGTGAAGCTCGGTTCCATGAACGCTGTAAAGGATGCGGGACTTCTTCGCAGCGAGGGAAAGGATTACGTCGTTAAGGACGGCGATATCGTTCTCTTCAGATTTAACGTATAATAAAAAGCCTGTTGGCTTTATAGCCAACAGGCAAAAATTTGAGAATTAACGGTTTTATGCGAATCTCTTTTCCGCTTTTACCTGATCGTAGAAGATAGCGATCGATGTGTTGATATACGGAGCTACCCAAAGGGAGCCGAGGCCGCAGAATGCGAATGCGCCGAGAAGCGTCCAGCCTACAAAGCTTATTTGGAGTTTGAAGAGCTTCCAACGGTTTCCGTCCATAAGTCTTTCGCTTTCGTCAAAGCACTCCTTCCAGTTATAATCGGGATGATCCTTTTTAACATGGAATGCAAGGGCGTAAGAATAGCGTACGTATATTCCGGGGAATACGAAGAACAGAGACCAAAGCGTTATATGTAAGGTGTACATAAAGCCTATCATAAAGTTGTCGGCTATGTTTTTGAAGCCGCAGAAGAATTTTTTGATTTTTATCGTTCCGTCGCCGCGAACGAGATCAAGGAAGACCGTGCAGAGACCGATGGAAAGAGGACCGATGAATATGTTGAGCAACAATACCTCGATTATTTCAAGAACTATACTTATTACGATATTAAGAATAGGTGATATGTTTCCGAGATACTTAAGTAAAAACGGAAGAAGAAACGTATTCGAAAGAATATAGAGTAAGCCTCCCGTGCACGCAACAATGATCACTTCGACAAAGTATATAAGCACCGACTTGAGCCAGTCTTTGCCGAAAACGTTATCGTCGAGCAGGCGACGTGCCTTAGCACGTATTTGACTGTTAGTAAGATTCATCAATTAGCCTCCAAAAGATAATTATATATACATATTGTAATACTTTTTTAACGGATTGTCAAGGCTTATTTGACTATTTTCCCAAATAATAAATGTCAGCCCGAAGATTTTCATCTTGAGCCGACATTATTTGATATTACATACCGTAGTACATATTTTCTCTCTTGACTTCCTCGTAGAATACCGCACTTGCGCTTTGCATATAAGCGTTTACCCAAAGGGTGCCGATTCCGCAAGTGAGAACAGATAGGAATATCCAACCGATAAAGCTGAAGTTAAGGCAGAAAAATCTCCATTTGTTGCCCTTCATCAGTTTTTCGCTTTCGTTAAGACATTCACGCCAGCCGTATTCGGGATGATCTGCCTTTACAAAGTAAACCATAGAGTAGGCATAGCTTTTTATGATACCGGGAATGATGAAAAGAAGCGACCAAAGCAAAACGAGCAGATTATGCATGATGCCGAGAACGAGATTTTGTCCGAAGTTGTTAAATCCGCTGAATGCGGAGCCGAGCTCCATATCGCTCTCGTGTCTTACGAGCTTTAAAAACGCGAAGCTCAAGCCGACAGAAAGGGGACCTACAATAAGGTATGTGCCTATTCCGCATGATGCTGAGCTGGCAAATCCCGAAATCAAAGCTACGACGAGAACAGCAACGATGGACATAAGCCAATTACGTTCGAAAATATTGGAACCGAGCGCTTCGCGAGCCTTTGCGCGAATTTCTGAATTGGAAATCTTCATAAGTAATACCTCCGTATTGTTTATGATATAATGATACATTTTTTTAGCTTTTTTGTCAATAGAAAAAGCACGATTTTAATCAAAAGGACGGATTTTTATATGAGAATGAGAAAGAAAAAGCACGGAGCGGAGAGAATTGCCGCTTGTTCACACCTGCTTATAGTGCCGAATGAGGAGTTTTCATCAAACCCACAGAGTGTATTTGTCGAAGAAAGACCGCTTCATCTTGAGATTGGATGCGGAAAGGGAAATTTCGCCGTCGGTATGAGCGCCGCTCATAAAGATGTGAATTTTATCGCTATGGAAAAAATTGCGGACGTTGCCTGCCTTGCGCTTGAAAAGGCGGAGCGTGCTAAGGATTCGAGAAGTGATAACCTAAGATTTATAATCGGTGACGCAAAGAATTTAACGGAATATTTTCCCGAGCACAGCCTTGATTGCATATATTTGAATTTCAGCGATCCGTGGCCGAAATCCGGTCACGCAAAGCGCCGTCTTACGTATAAGAGCTTTCTTGAAATATATAAGAAGCTTTTGCGTGATGGCGGACGTCTTGAGCTTAAGACGGATAACGAAGGACTGTTTGACTTCAGTCTTGAAGAATTTGAAGCGTTCGGACTTAAGATCGAATGGGTAACACGCGATCTTCATGCCTCCGAAAAGAATTGTGAAAATGTTATGACAGAGTATGAAAAGAATTTTTCGGACAAGGGACAGCCGATATATTCTGCTCATGTGCGATTTTAAGGTGACGGTATGAGTGAAAATCACAATGAACCGAGTGGAGTTCTTATAGTAAATAAGCCGAGCGGAATGACGTCGCATGACGTTGTGGGCAGGATAAGAAGACTTTACGGCACGCGAAGAGTCGGTCATACGGGAACGCTTGATCCTCTTGCTACGGGTGTGCTCGTGGTGCTTGTCGGACGTGCGGCAAAGGCGGCGGAATACCTCGTCGCCGACAGAAAGACCTATATTGCAGGTCTTGCACTCGGATTTACGACCGATACCGAGGATATCACGGGTGAGGTGCTTACTGAATGTAATTATATTCCCGATACGGGAGCGGTTATGAATGCCTGCGAATCATTTGTCGGTAAGATAAAGCAAATACCTCCTATGTACAGTGCGCTGAAGGTGGGCGGCAAAAAGCTTTATGAGCTTGCAAGAGAGGGAATCGAGATAGAGAGAGCGGCTCGCGATATCGAGATATTTTCTCTTGACACTACCCCAACGGATAAAAATAACGAATATTTGCTCCGTGTCGAATGCTCATCGGGAACGTATATCCGAACCCTTTGTGCGGATATCGGTGATAAGCTCGGCTGCGGCGGAGTTATGAGCTCGCTCCGCAGAACGGCTGCGGGAAGCTTTGACATATCACAGGCTCATACGCTTGAGGAGCTTGAAGCGCTTGATATAAACGCAAGATACGCTATGCTATCTCCGATAGAGGATCTATTCGAGTCGTTGCCTAAAGTCTGCCTGCCGACCTTTTACGAGCGTCTTTGCCGAAGCGGATGTGAGATATATCAAAGCAAGATAAAGACAAATCATGAGCTTGGAAAAAGAGTAAGGATTTGTTCCTCGGACGGCAAGTTTTTTGCTCTCGGTGAGGTTCGCGATTATGAAAGCGGCACAGCGATAAAGGCTATAAAAACATTTGAGTTATAAAAATCACAGCGTGATACCCAAAGGGTATCACGCTGATTTTTTTATTCCTTTTTAATTCTGAAAATCATTTTGGCAAGAGCTCTTGCGTTGAACGGTATCAAGGGATAGAGATACGAATGCTTCCCGTTCAGGGTTTTGTTGCTTACGAGCAGTATCAGCGTAAAAGCTACGCCTGCCGCAAAGCCCCATATCCCGAAAAGCTCTGTGAGTATGAGCAATATAAATCTTAAAAATTTAAATGCGTATCCGAGCTCGTAGTTTCTTTGCGAAAAATTCGCTATTGCAATGAATGAGCCGTAAAGAATAACCTCGGGAATGAACCAGCCTATCTGTATGGAAAGATCACCGAGCAAAAGTCCGCCTATGACCGAGAGGGAATTGGCGAATATACCGGGAGTGTTCATCGAGGCAAGCCGCAAGCCGTCAATTACGAATTCCGTCAGAAAAAGTTGGATTATTATCGGAAGCCTGCCCGTCTCCTGTGGAATGACAAAGGCAAGAAACGGTGGAACGGAGTCGGGCTTGTTCACCGCTATAAGCCAAAGCGGCATAAGATACAGAGTCATAAAAAATATGACATAGCGCAAAAGTCTTAAATACGTTCCCGTGAGAGGAGGAAAGTAAAAATCATTGGTATCCTGCATAAAATCGAAAATAGAGGCCGGAAGTATCATAACCTCGGGAGAGCCGTCGCAAATGATAACAATGTTTCCCTCGCCTAATTGAGCGGATGCAACATCGGGACGTTCTGTCATTCGTACCTTGGGAAAGGGGTTATACCAGCGTGTGCGCACAAGGCATTCCAAAAGCGACTGCATACCAACCGTCAGCGCCTCGGTCTTTATTTCGCTTATCCTCTTTTTGATTTCATTAACGTACTCAAGATCTGCCTTGTCCCCGATATAGCATATGACAACATCCGTGCACGAGCGGCTGCCGACGCTCATATGTTCCATGGTGAGCTTCGGATCCCGTATTCTTCGCCGTATCAATGCGGTATTGAATATAAGTGTTTCGACAAAGCCGTCTCTTGCTCCGCGTATAACACGGTCGTTTTCCGGCTCTGCCGTGTCGCGTGCGGGATAGGTACGTGCGTCTATTATCAGACCTTTATCAAGAAATGTGGATCCGAGAACGACAGCGGCACCTGAAAGCACCGATCTGACCAATTTGTCGATATCACAGCAAACATCCGCCTCAACATAGGGTACGTGTCTCACTAAAAATTCTTTTGCACTATCCTCCGAGATTTCTCCGAGATCTGTAAGAGAGAAAAAATGTATTATCATTTTTTGCATAGCGCTGTCCTTGATAAATCCGTCAATAAAATACAGAGTAAGCTCGTCATTTCTGATTTTTATGACTTTTTTTAACACATCGAAATTGCCCGATACATTCAGCATACTGTCAAGCCATTTTACGTTTTCTCTGTAATTTTGAGATAGCATTTTCATATATAGATCTCCGAATAATAAACGTATTTATGCTTATTATTCGCAAAAAAGCTTCAAAAAATACGAGGCGTCGGAGCATATTTAATACTCTGACGCCTCTTGCGGCTTTATTTTTTTGCCGATTTTAATTTTTTATCTCTCTCACGGTAGAATTTAGAACGGCCTTTTTTGATATATGAGGAATACAGTGCAAAGCCCAAAACGCCTGCGACTATCGCTCCGCTGCATATATGTACCCAAAGCTCAGTTGAGTTTTCTGTTTTGAGTGACTCCCAAAGTGTATTAACGTGAGACTGTACGTTTATATCTCCGTTCTTGTAGAAATCCTCATATGCGGGATTGAACGAATAATTTTTGTTTGCCTCATCTTTTGTCTTGCCGTAGAGCACATCCCATGCGTTTACGGCATCGGTGTCGTAATTGTATGAAAGCTTTTCCTTGTAGTAATCGCTTTCCGTTACCGCTCTGTTTGGAGAGGCGTATCCGACGAAGAGTCCGTTTGCCGTTGCGGCGTCGACTCCGATCATATAGTTTATGTATTCCGCGGCAACGTCGGGATTGCGAGATGTTTTCGGAATGCACATAGCGTCAACGAAATAATTCGTGCCCTCGCTCGGGTAATAGAAGCGAAGATCGGTGTTGTCCGCCGCCATTGTCAGAAAGTCACCTGCAAAATAAGCGGAGATATAGGCAGATGAACTTTTCATTTTGTTGAATATCTCATCGTTGACATATCCCTGAAGTAGCGGCTTCTGAGCCTTGAGAAGCTCAAGTGCGGTTTCCCAATCGGCATAATCGTGAGAATTGATGTTGAGATTTTTCCAATACATAGCCGTGCCGAATGCGTCGCGGGGATTGTTAAACTGAAGAATCTTTCCAGCGTATTTTTCGTTCCACATAAGAGACCAGCTTTCGCTCGCAACATCCTCTGCGTCGACAAATTCCGAATTGTAAATGATTCCGAGCATACCGTAAGAATAGGGAACACTGTAAGTGTTTTCGGGATCGTAATACATATTTTTGAAGTCGTCGCTGATATTGGAATAGTTGGTAAGCTTTGAAAAATCTATCGGAAGAAGCATATCGTTCGCTATCATTTTTTGGATCATATAATCCGACGGAATAACGATATCGTATGCTACCGCACTATTTGTGAGTTTGGCATACATATCCTCGTTTGTGGCGTAGGTGGAATAATTCACCTTGATATAAAATCCGTACTGATCTGCGAGATTTTCATTGAAATATTTTTCAAAGGCGGCGTTGACGTCGAAAAGCCCTGCCTCCTCATCGTCCTCATCCGAAATATATTCACCCCAGTTGTAGACGTTTAGACTCTTTGTTTCGTATTTTTTTATTATCCCGTCCGAACTGTCATCGGAATTTCCGCACGAGCAAAGAAGAACGGCAAGAATTACGAGCATCGTCACTAAAAGCTTTGTTCTCATATTGCCTTACCTCCCTTTTTGACCTTGCGCTTTCCGCTTCTGAAGCTTTTGAGATTGGAAATAATCAAAAGGGTGAATACGGTAACTATGATTATAGTCGAAAGCGCATACATATCGGGCTTGACCGTCTTTTTCGTCATTGAGTAAATGAGAAGCGGAAGCG
>CAZHPZ010000045.1:0-2662 GCA_964534905.1 uncultured Lachnospiraceae bacterium
TCCCTCCGAGAGGGAGGTGGCAAAAATCTTTGATTTTTGACGGAAGGAGCCTGCGGTTACTTTGAGTTTGGGTGAATTTTGTTGTCGCGCACTCTCCTTCAGTCACCTGCGGTGACAGCTCCCTCCCGGAGGGAGCCTTGCTCTGCGAGCTGTCATTTGCTAATCGTCGGGAGTAAGCCCGCCCTGCAAGGATTGGACGACTATCTATTTACCACCCACTTCAAGAGGATAAAACACACTCCGAAAATTCCTACATATAATATAATCAAACAAAAGCCCACTCCTTTGCATACACCGATTTAAGAAAAATTAACAAAAATACTGGCTGAAAAATGTTATAAAAAAGACAAAAACCGCCACAATTAACACATTGTTAACATTTGCTATGCAAATTGTTCACACATTTTTCTATAAAAGTTGTATACTAAAGGAGCAATTCTTATTAATGGAGGTTTAAGAATGTTTACTAAGAACATCAAAACTATCAGCATTCTCGCATTGGTTGCTGTTATCGTATTGGTTGCTTCCGTTCTTATCGCTATTGGTAACGACTCTAATGTTACAGATGGTTTGAATGGTAAGCTCGAGGACACAGAAAAGTCCTACGAACAGAAGATTGCGGAGCTGAACAAAATTATTGACGACCTTAAGGCTGGTCTTACAGACACAGAAACAGCTCTTAAGAAGCTTGAAGAAAACGGCATTAAGCTTGACCAGTGGGGTCTTGCAACAGAAGCTGTAGCTGAAAAGCTTGAAAAGCTTGATGAAACATACAACAAGTTCATTGAGAGCTTTGAAAAGTGGGATGAAAAACTTGAGATTTTTGTTACCGACGCTCATGATTACTTCGATGACGAAACAATCGATGGCTTCTATGAGTCCTATATGAACGCTTACATAGCTATCCTCAGAGCAACATCCGTTGACGCTATGGATAAGGTTATCGCAGACTTCGACGCAGAGCTTAAGGCTACTAAGACTGTAATCGACGTACTTGAGGATATGCTTACAGAGCTTGAAAAGGACGCTATCACAGGCGACGACCTTCAGGGTATCCTTGACGCTAAGGCATACTTTGAGGACATTAACGACGTTCTCTTCGGTGAGGGCGAAAAGGCTGCATTCGAAAAGAGAATCAACGACTTGCTCACAGCTTGTGACAAGGCTATCGTTGACGCATTCATCGCAAGCGTAAATGCACTTCCTACAACAACTGAACTTACACTTTCCGACGAGCATGTTAATGCCGTTGAAAAGGTTGAGGCTGTTCTTGAATACATCGTTAATAACGAACTTGTTCAGGAAGAGAACGAAGAGTTCGAAACAGCAGTAGAGAAATTCTACAATGTTGCAGCTCGTTTGAACGTTCTTACTCAGATTGCTAACGATGCAGAGACAGTAAACGCTCTCATCAAGGCTGAGGCTGACACAACATTCGGTGCAGACATCAATTCTGCTAACACAATTAAGACTCTTAACGCTGCAGTTGCTAACTGGGAGAAGACATACTCCGTAATCACAGATTCCGAGGCTGAGGGCTACAATGAGTGGATCCACAACCTTGTTGATTATGATTCTCTTGCAGGCTACGTAAAGGCATTTGAGACAGCTACTGCTGACCTCAGAGCTGCTGCAACAGAGTTCATCAACGCTGTAAACAGCTTTGGTAAGATCAATACAGAGTCTAAGGAAGCACTTGACGCTATCATTGCTAAGTACACAGCAACAGTAGGTACAACAGGTCCCGAGACAGTTGACGCTATTCTTGGTATCACAAAGGCTGAAGAGAGCGTAGTTTCCGCTTGGAACAAGTACCTTGCTCTCAGAGCTTCTTACACATATCTTGTAAACTCTATCGAGACAGTTGAAAACTTCGTAAGAGAAATTTACACACTCGTTCCCGGCTCTACAGATAAGTATGAGCTTCATGCTGACCTTAAGACAGAAGAAGATTACTGGAACATCGACCTTCTCATCGCTAATATCCTTGGCACATATGAGCTTGATGAAACAGTATTCGACGCTACTCTTATCGCTCAGTACAAGATCGCAAGACTTGACTACATCATTAAGGACGCTAAGGCTAACGTAGATGCTGCATATGCTGCTTCTACAAACGAGCACAAGGATGAGGCTAAGGCTGCTCTCTATCTTATGATCGAAAGCGCTGCAGGACTTGACTACAAGCTTGTTGCAATTGATGTATCCTTTGATGTTGATAACAATGGTGCAAGAGTTGGTAAGCTTGACCACAAGTTCGAAATTGATGATTCCAAGAATGCTTCTGTAGTTGAAAGCCTTGAAATCTTCACAATCGAGTACTGCACAGAATTCTTTGCACAGTTTCACGCATAATTCTAAAAGTTATATAAACTAACTTAAAATTCATTAATAAGGGGAACGCTTGCCGTTCCCCTTATTTGCATAAAGCACTATTGATTCTCAAATTCGAATGTACAATCAGCCTTCTCCGGCGCGTGGGGTTTCCAAGCGAATGCATATGAGCTTTGGGGCTCCGAGCAGGAGAAGGGTGACCGCGTAAGCGGTGGATGAGGTGTCAAAATGATCAATTATAACAAAAAACTTGTAGCGAATGCACGAACCTTGCGAAAAAATATGACACCGGAAGAAAAACATCTCTGGTATGATTTTTTAAAGCGAC
>CAZHPZ010000045.1:2762-8457 GCA_964534905.1 uncultured Lachnospiraceae bacterium
CGAAAAAATATGACACCGGAAGAAAAACATCTCTGGTATGATTTTTTAAAGCGACTTCCGCTAAATGTGCGCCGTCAGCATAATATTGAAAACTATATCGTTGATTTTTATATAACAGAAAAGAAGATTGTTATCGAGATAGACGGTAGACAACATTTAATGCACGAGCATAGAGAAGCGGATAAACAAAGAGAAGATGTTTTGTCGAAATGGGGGATTACTGTTTTGCGATATCCGAATGATAGTATACGTGATAATTTTGTTGAAGTAACCGAGGACATATTGAAAAATCTTGAATTGGATCCGTTATCTTTAAAGCCGCTGAAATAACATTTATGTAATAGATTTTTCAAAATGTGAATTTTTTAAAGGCGAACACATTCAAACTGCAGCCTTCTCCAGCGGGAGAAGGGGGACTGCGTAAGCGGTGGATGAGGTGTTACAGAACAAAAAATTACAAAAAAGTATATTTTAATTGTGAAATAAAAAGCCACTTTGCTTGCAATTATACTTTAGCTAAGCAACTTACACCTCATCCGTCAACCTAACGGTTGCCACCTTCTCCCACTGGAGAAGGCTGCAGTTTGTGCGAACATGGCAAGCAACCGTTTTTTAATGAAATCGGGGGGGCTCGACTCCCGCCGCTTTCTGAAAGTCGACACGCAAAGCAAGGCTCCATTGTGTAAAGGGAACTGTCACCGCAGGTGACTGAAGCCCTACAAATAAAAAAGTCCGAGAATTTAACAATTCCGGGACTGAAGCTGTTCATTAATTACCGTTCGGTTTTCCGAAACGGTTATTTTTTTTATATTCTGTTCGCCTGATTTATGTCTAAGATCAGTTGCTTTTCTATACCACCCAAACGTTTATGACCTCAAGACCGCATTTTCTCGCGTAATTGACGGTGTAATATGTTCCGCCGGAAAGATGCGTCATAAAAGCAACGCAAACGTCGGAGCCGTCGACGAGCGCCCTGTTTCTTTCGTGCATAACGCTCGGAGAATAGCTCTCTTTAATATATGTGACGCTGTCCGCCTCTCGGAGCGTTATCTCATAGAGCTTTCTGTCCGCCGCATTATAGTGCTTATCCTGATCCTTGCAGGGGAGAATAAGATGAAGCTTGATCTGCGGATAGCTTTCTCTGAGCTTCAGCACGGTGAGGGCGGCGATGGTATCGAATCCTATCGCACCGCCTGCACGAAAATCCGTTACTCCCTCGTCCTCAATAAGATGAACGAGCATTGCTTTGAGTTTGTTTTCAATTTCCGCAGAATCTCTGAGGGACAGCTCTCTGTGACCTGTAAAACAACAAATTTTTGACATAAAATAGGCTCCAATTCAATATATTTATAAGTTAATCATAGCACACCGAACACAAAATGTCAACAGATATCCGAGAATAATTATTTTACGGAATATTAGAAAAGTCAAATAATGATATTCTTTCTTTTTCGACAAAAATGTTTAAAAGTTTTCCCACTTTTCCGAGTCTTTCTGTGGAAAACTCTGTGGAAACTGTGGAAAACCTTTAAAAATGCCAACCCGATACGGTGCAAAAACGCACGTTCCTGTGGAAAACTTTTATTGCACTTTTCGGAGTTTGATTTTTCTATGTTTTTTTATTTCCCCGAAATTCGTAGCATAATCCAATTTATGAGCGTAAAATTATTTTACACCGTCCCAAAGAAGCCCCTCGCGCTCTCTTATAGACTTGTATAGCCCTCTTGCCCGTTCGAGTCGGCGGTAGACTGTCCTTTCGTCGCAAAAATGCTCGGCTGCGTAAAGCCTAACTCGATAGCTTATGTCCGCTCCGCTGACTCTGTGCGATCCGTCCGCAAGATAGACGGCGGAGAATGCTCCGAGCGTTTCGTCCTCGCCGTAAAGCTCAAGCCGACGTATCAGCTCGTAAACCGCAAGCATATTGAGCCTGCTCTTGCGTGATGCGCAGAGTACTTCAATACGTGCATACATCTGTATCGGATTCAGCCGCTCACACCCGACGCAGAGACGTGCGTATCTGCGGAATATCCGCACGGTCTCCGTGCTTTTCTCTCGCGGCAGGGCATCACGTGACGCACATTCCGCCGCATATCCGTCCCCGCTTCTCTCTTTTAAGGTTTCCTTTTTCTTCAAAGCTATCCCTCCTTTATATTTATTATAGAACAAATGTCTGAATTGTCAAGTCCGATTTTGAAATTCATATTATAAAATACGCGCAGGGGATATTTTTATTTTCGCTCGCATAGAATTGAAAGAAATAAAGGCTTCGGAGGGTAAAATGCGGGAACTCGGTCAAAATCTTGATATGATAAAAGGAAAATCCGACGGCTCGGCGAGTCGCTTGTCACCCCTTGTCGGCTTGAACGACGAGCAGGTGCGGCGCTCGCAGCTGAAATACGGCAAAAACGAGATGACAAGAAAGAGGAAGAAATCGCTCCCGGAGGAGTTTTTGTCAAATCTCGGTGATCCGATAATCAGGGTGCTTTTGATTTCGCTTGCGGTGAACGTGCTCTTTACGTTCGGAAACATAGATTGGCTTGAGGTCGGCGGAATTGTGCTTGCAATAATTCTCGCAACGGGCATTTCGACCGTCTCGGAGCATTCGTCACGCGAGGCGTTTGAAAAGCTGAATTCAAGCGCGGCAAGGAGCACGGCAAGGGTACGCAGAAACGGCAAGACGGCGGAAATATCCGCGTCTGACGTCGCGGTCGGTGACATTTTGCTTCTCGGCTCCGGTGAGAAAATCGCGGCGGACGGTGTGCTTGTCTCGGGCGAGGTATCGCTTGATCAGTCCGCGCTTACCGGGGAGAGCAGGGAGGTGCGCAAGGTGCCCGTGGACGGCGGAATAATCAAGCGCTTGTACGTGAGCTTGTCGGGGGACGAAACGCCAATCGGACAAGGTGAGCTTTCGGATCTGCGTATCGAGGGAGAGCTTTTGTCTCCATCGTCGCCGTCGTCCTGCCTTAAGGGTGCGGCGGTCTCGGGCGGTGAGGGCGAAATGCTTGTGCTTCGTGTGGGCGACGAGTCGTTTCTCGGAACTGTTGTGAGCGAGCTTCAGGGCGAGGTGCGTGACAGTCCGCTAAAGGAGAGGCTCGCCCGCCTTGCGAAGCAGATAAGCGCTCTC
Source organism: uncultured Lachnospiraceae bacterium (assembly GCA_964534905.1). Lineage (GTDB taxonomy): Bacteria > Bacillota > Clostridia > Oscillospirales > CAG-272 > RGIG4608. Next base: position 5,887 of record CAZHPZ010000045.1, read on the forward strand.
GGCTACGGTGCGGCTGTGATTATCGCGCTTTTGAGTTTGTTTTCTTCGTTTGTGATAGAAAGCGATTTTTCGCGTGAGGTGATAATGTCAAAGCTCACAACCCCGACGTTTGTCGCCTCGGAGCTTTTGCACGCGCTGACTCTCGGACTTACCGTGGTTATAATGGCGGTTCCCGAGGGACTTCCTATGATGATTGCGGTCGTGCTTTCGTCGAACGTCAAAAAAATGCTTGCCGATATGGTGCTCGTCCGCAAGAGTGCCGGAATCGAGGCGGCAGGCAGTATGAATATCCTCTTTACCGACAAAACCGGTACTCTGACGCAGGGCAGAATGAGCGTGGAGGAGATAATTCTGCCGAGCGGCGAGCGTGTACGCTCCGCACATGAACTGAAAAAGCGCCATCCCGAGACTTTTGCCTCACTTTCGGAGAACGCAGTTTGCAATTCATCGGCGGAGTATTCGAGACGAGGCACAGTCGGCGGAAACGCGACCGAAAGGGCACTTTTGACCTTTGTCAGAGGAAAGAGGGAAAGAAATAGCGGCGCAGTTGTCCGCAGACTGCCGTTCGACAGCAAAAATAAATATTCTCTTGCCGTGCTTGAGAGTGCGACGTATATAAAAGGAGCTCCCGAGATACTTTTGCCGTTTGCCGCGGACGGCTCCGAGGCATATGCGTTTGAGCGCGAGATAGCGCGTGCGCAGTCCGAGGGCAAAAGGGTGATTGTTGCCTGTGAGGGCATAAAAAAGCCGGAGAACGCCGAAATACCCCCTCTTGCGATAACCTGTGCGGTCGTGCTTTCGGATGCGATAAAAAGAGAAGCGGCGGGCTCTGTGCAAGCGCTCGGCGAGGCGGGCGTCGGAGTCGTTATGATAACGGGAGACGGGCTCCTGACTGCTAAAAGCGTGGGGCAGCGTCTCGGCATAGTGAATCAGAGGAGGGATCTTTGCATAGAGCACTCGGAACTTGAGAAAATGAGCGATGACGAGGCCGTCGGCATTCTGCCCCGCCTTGCCGTGCTTGCAAGGGCATTGCCGAGCGATAAAAGCAGGCTCGTGCGGCTTTCGCAGTCGCGCGGTCTCGTCGTCGGTATGACGGGGGACGGAATAAACGACGCACCTGCCCTGCGTGCTGCCGACGTCGGATTCGCTATGGGCAACGGCGACGAGATAGCCAAGGACGCAGGCAGTGTGGTCATACTTGATAATAATTTGTCGTCGATCGTAAAGGCGGTGCTCTATGGTAGAAATATTTTCAAAAGCATAAGAAAATTTCTTGTTTTTCAGCTGACAATGAATTTTTCCTCGGCGCTTGTCTGTATGATAGGTCCCCTTGTCGGAGTTGAGTCACCTATAACGGTCACACAAATGCTTTGGGTAAATATGATTATGGATACGCTCGGCGGAATAGCGTTTGCGGGTGAGGCACCCGTTAAGCGCGCATTGCGCGAAAAGCCGAAACGGCGCGATGAGCCGATACTGAACGGATATATGGTGCACCAAATTATCGTATCGGGATCCTTTTCTGTGCTTTTGTCGATATTTTTTCTCAAAAGCTCGTTATTTGTGTCGCATTTTCGCGGCGGAGAATGCTCGGAAACTCACCTCTCGGCCTTCTTTGCGCTTTTTATCTTTCTCGGAGTAATGCAATGCGTGAATTCGAGAACGGATAGACTGAATCTTTTCTCCGGAATGAGAAAAAATCCCGCATTTGTGCTTGTGATGTGCCTGATAACGGCGATACAGCTGTCGTTCGTGTATTTCGGCGGATCGGCGCTCCGCGCTTCACCCCTTAGCATAGATGAGCTTGCATTTACAGTTGCGTGTGCAGCAAGCGCTGTTCCTTTTGAATTCGGGCGTAAGATGCTTTGGCGACTCACGGGACATACAACCGGGTTTTGAAATGGAAAAGTGTGTTGCTTGCATAAATGCTGCGACAAATTTATAGGCATGACTCGTCTGTGGGTCGGGCACTTTGTTCGCACAAACTCTGCAAAAAAAGTTTCGATCAAGCCTTTCCAAAGGCTTGCGCCCGCGCGGCGTGAGCGCAAAACGGCGTTTCTTTTTGAGAACTTTTTCTTTGCGCCTATAGTGCCAAAGAAAAAGTGGATAAGAGGTGAGTGTAAATAAAATCTCCGTAATGAAAACTTGTCCTACGTGGTTCTGTGTCGCAGGGCGTCTGTACGTTGATTTGATGTTTGTGATAATCGCTCATTCGCTTTTTCTTTTGAGAAAAAAGCCACAAAAGAAAAAGCTTAGCAAAAAGAAAATGGCAATATGCGCTCATGCCGCGCGGGCAGTCACTTTTGAAAAAGTGCCACAAAACTTTTTTGTGGCATTGGCAAGCACGAACAACGTACATAGCCATTAGCCTTCTCCAGTGGGAGAAGGTGGCAGCCATGGGCTGACGGATGAGGTGTTATAAAGCAAAAGATTTTTCCATAGCAATCGGCGGGAGTCAAGCCCCCGCCCTACAATGGAATTAAGATTTGCAGGCCCGTTTAATGACAAAAGCTTTGTGCAAAATGCAATATAAAATTAACATAAAGAGGGCGCCTAATATACTATTAGGCG
>CAZHPZ010000046.1:0-8421 GCA_964534905.1 uncultured Lachnospiraceae bacterium
TGCCCTATTCCGGCACGGACGTTATCCGTGACTACGGCGAGGAGCACCTGCGCACTGGAGACCTTATCGTCTACACAAGCGCGGACAGCGTATTCCAGATTGCCGCTCACGAGAGCATCGTCTCCCCCGAACAGCTTTACGAATACTGCCGCATAGCACGCTCCATACTCACGGGCGAGCACAGCGTCGGAAGAGTTATCGCACGTCCCTTTGAGGGGGAATATCCCTTTAAGAGAACGGCTAACCGCCACGATTTCTCTCTTGAGCCTTACGGCAAGACCGTCCTTGACGCAATAATCGAGCAGGGACAGACAGTATACGCTATCGGTAAGATTTTCGATATCTTCGCAGGCAGAGGCGTAAGCTACAAAACATTCACACATTCCAATACAGAGGGAATGGAGCTTACTCTTGACGCCCTCGACCACGATTTTGAGGGACTTTGCTTCACAAACCTCGTTGATTTCGATATGCTCTACGGTCACCGTCAGGATATCGACGGCTATGCAAACGCATTTGCCGAATTCGACAGATGGCTGCCCTCGTTCACAGGCGCTATGCGTGACGACGATATACTCATCATCACAGCAGACCACGGCTGCGACCCCGGAGACAGTCACACCGACCACACACGTGAATACGTACCCTGCATAATGTACGGAAAGAACATCGAGCCTGCCAACCTCGGCACAAGAAGCACATATTCGGATATCGCCGCAACCGTTGCGAAATATCTCGGAATCGACTTCGATTGCCCCGGCACACCGATGATTTGACGGAAAATCCTTATTCCGACAAGGAGAAAACAATGAACGAAAACAAAATAAGCCCCCGTGAGCTTTGCTTGCTTGCGGCAGAGGCTATGAAAAAATCTTATTCCCCCTATTCCCACTTTACCGTAGGCGCCGCACTCCTCACAAAAGACGGTAAGGTTTACACCGGTGCCAATATCGAAAACGCTTCATATACCCCCACGATCTGTGCGGAGCGTGTGGCAATATTCTCCGCCGTACACAACGGCGAGCGCGACTTTGAGGCTATCGCAATATGCGGAGGCGCAGAGGGTAATGTTACGGGAATATGCGCACCCTGCGGCGTTTGCCGTCAGGTCATCAGCGAATTCTGTCCGCCCGATTTCAAGGTCTACCTCGTAACAAGCAAGGACGGAGATTTTGAGGAAACCACAATAGGCGAGCTTTTGCCCTATACATTTAAGCTTTAATGCTCAAAAAGGAGAAATACTATGAAAATAGCACTCATCGCACACGATAAAAAGAAAAACGCGATCATCGAGCTTGCAAAGCAGTATAAGGAGGTCCTTGCGGCTCACGAGCTTTACGCTACGGGAACCACGGGAACGCTTATAATGGGCGAAACGGGACTCACGATACACAGAATGAACAGCGGTCCCCTCGGCGGAGATCAGCAGATAGGCGCAATGCTCGCAAACGGCGAGCTTGATCTCATAATCTTTTTGCGTGACCCCCTGACCGCACAGCCTCACGAGCCCGACGTCTCGGCGCTTCTCCGCCTCTGTGACGTTCAGAAAATACCGCTTGCAACCAACGCGTCAAGCGCTATAATCATGCTCGAAGCACTCAAAAATCATATCTATTTTAAATGATTTTTCAATATCTGTAAAATCTATAAAACAAAGCCGCTTTTCTTTCCGGAAAGCGGCTTTTAACGTACATACGCACAAAGCATTCGGTTGTTTGCGAATATTGCGGTATGAATATTCGGTCAAACGTAACATATTTATGACTTTTGATAAGAAGCAAATCTTTTATGCGCCAAATCGGAAAATATGGGCATTAAACGGTTGCTTGCTCTATGTTTGCACAAACCAATCGACAAAAAAGTTTCGGTCAAGCCTTTTTAAAGGCTTGCGCACGCGTGGCGTGAGCGCAAAACGGCGTTTCTTTTTGAGAACTTTTTCTTTGTGCCTATAGTGCCAAAGAAAAAGTGGATAAAAGATGAGTGTAAATAAAATCTCTGTAATGAAACCCCGTAGGGCGGGTGGCTTGCTCCCGCCGTGTGGTACAAAAATCTTTTGCCTTGTAACACCTCATCCACCGCTCCCGCGGTCCCCCTTCTCCCACTGGAGAAGGCTAATTGATGGTGTCGCAAGGTTACATAAAATTTTTGTAGAGCGGTGGCTTGCTCCCGCCGATTTGATACAGAACAATATGGGGATTAAACGATTGCTTGCTATGTTCGCACAAGCCATTGCCTCCCAAGTGTCGCGGGAGGTGGCACGGCGAATGCCGTGACGGAGGGATTGACCTGCGTAGGCGCGTGCCCGGATCCTTCGCTACGCTCGAGGATGACCGCTAAAGCAGTCGGGCACTTTGTTTTTACAAGTTATTGGTTTGCTATTTTTGCCTCCCTCCGGGAGGGAGGTGGCAAAAATCTCTGATTTTTGACGGAAGGAGCCTGCGTTACTTTGCGTTTGAGTGAATTTTATTGTTGCACACTCTCCTTCAGTCACCAGCGGCGACAGCTCCCTCCCGGAGGGAGCCTAAGGCGGCTTTCTCAAGTGCGTGGGGCTCCCCCGAAGTGAAAGTAATATAAGCCTTCTCCAGCGTGAGAAGGGGGACCGCGTAAGCGGTGGATGAGGTGTTACAAGGCAAAAGATTTTTTGTACCACACGCGGCGGGAGTAAGCCGTTCTACGGGTTTCTGTGTAGCGGAGAGTCAGTGCGTTGATTTGATGTTTGTGCTAACCGTTTATTCGCTTTTCTCTTTGGCACTATAGGCGCAAAGAGAAAAGCTTAGCAAAAGAGAAACGCCGATATGCGCTCGTGCCGCGCGGGCAGTCGCTTTTGAAAAAGCGGAGCAAAACTTTTTTTCGCAGAGTTTTGCAAACAAAGTGCCCGACCCGCAGAATGGTCATGCCTATAAATTTGCTGCAAGCAGCAAATTTATAGCGAGATAGCCCAAAGGGCTACTCGGGATCTGCGGCACGCGGATAAAGCAAGATTTGCGAAACTTTTTATCGATTGGTTCGTGCAAGCAGACGTGATCATTCGACAAAAAAGGAGCAGGCAATGCCTGCTCCGATTTTTTTTATTTCTTATTTTCGTCAAGGTAGATGACAACCTTACGGTTAGACTCGCTTCCGATGGAGTTTGTATTTACGCCGGCAAAGCTCTGAAGCTCTGCGTGTATGATTCTACGCTCGTAGGGGTTCATAGGCTCAAGCATTACGCTCTTCTTGTACTTAACTACCTTATGCGCCATTCTTCTTGCAAGAGCACGGAGTGTTTCTTCTCTCTTCGCTCTGTACGACTCAACGTCAACGGAGATCTTCGGAGATCCGCTCTTCTTATTCTCCGTTCTGTTTGCCGCAAGATTTGCAAGGTGCTGGAACGAATCAAGCGTTTCGCCGTGATGTCCGATGAGGACGCCTGCGCCCTCTCCGTGAACGTCGATCTTCTTACCGAGATCCGTATCCGATACGGTTACGGTTGCTTCGATATTCATATTCTTAAGAGTTGTCTTGACAAAATCAAGTGCGAGGTCTATACCCGTGGGCAAATACGTTGCCTGCACCTTTGCGGGAACCGCACCGATGCCGAAAAGTCCCTTTTTGCCCTCCTCAAGCACTGTATATTCGATGTCGGAGACTTCAACTCCGAGCTCGGCAGCTGCCGCCGCAACAGCGTCGTCTACCGTCTTTGCCGTTACAATAGTTTCTTTTTTCATATCTGAATTCTCTTTCTGATCACTAAAAAATTACTTATTAACAAATGTCGTATATTCCTCATCGTCATCGTCGATGTGGTGGAGAGAACGAGGTCTTTCTCTGTCGGGATCGAGATCCTCTGCCTGTCTCTTGCGCTTTCTCTGAGGAGTCTTGGAATAAAGCTCCTTTTCAGCCGCTCTGACGTCCTCTTCGGTCGTCTGGGGCAGGGGCATTACACGGCTCATTATGAACTGCTTAAGAGTTGAAAGCACGCTTCTGAATACCCAATAGATACCTACCGCGCCGGGAACCATAAAGCAGAAGAACGTGGACATAAGGGGCATATAATAGTCCATCATCTTTGTCGAGCAGCCTGCTCCGGGCGCCTCTGTATTGGTCGTGGGCTGGTATGTGAACTTCTTTGTGAGCTTCATTGAGCCGAAGTAAACGACGAACGTAAGCACGGGCACGATAAGAAGCCAGTAGTTGCTTGAGAAGCTGGGTGTAAATCCGAAGTTGATCGGACCGATATTAAACGTGGGAATGTTGTGTGCAAATCCATCAAGAGTTTCGAACGCCTTTGCGCTGTTGGTGAAGAATTCGAAGTTCTTAAGTCCCGAGAAATCAACATTCTTGAGCTGAGAAAGTATCTCAATCGTACCGTTGGTGGAATTAAGCGTAAGTCCGAGACCGCCTGCCGCCTGTGAAGCGGTGAAGAAGGTCTTGAGCGCGGACGCGAAGCTTGACGTTCCGCCGAGAATGTACTGAATGGGATCGACAACAACGTTATAAAGTATCATAACGATGGGAAGCTGAATGAGCATGGGCAAGCAGCCGCCGAACGGGCTGAAATTCTCTCTCGTATAGAGATCCTGTATCTCCTGTGCGACCTTCTGCTGTGTAGCCTGGTCGTTTCTGCCCTTGTAATGGTTTCTGATAGCCATTTCCTTGGGACGGAGAGAAGCCTGCTTAATGGAGTTCTTCTGCTGCTTTATCGCAAGAGGAAGCATAAGAAGCTCTACGAATACCGCAAAAATGCAGATACCGAGAATATAGTTTCCGAAGCCGAGAGTCTTTGTGATCCAAGCAAGAGCAACACCGATATAATAACGGATACTGCCGAGCAGGTCACGGCTGTCGTCAAAGGAAATGTCGCCCTTCATCGCATCAACGATGTTTTTGACGTCCTTTTCATTGATTTCCTCGTAATTAAGCGTTCCGTCCGTGTCGTATTTTTCAAGGACATGCTTAACGGCGGGGATGCTTACTATATAGTTGCCCTCCTCGTCGTAAACGCCGGGATAAGACTCAAGATCTGCGTCGGAGCCGAGAACGTCGTATCCGCGGTATGCGGCAACGAAGTCCTGCCATGCGCTTGCATTGTTGCGAACAAGAGTCGCTATTGCGTTAAGATCGTCCTCGGTGAGATTTGAACTCTCGTCAACCTTAACGTCGTCGATCTTCACGCTTGACGTTCCGCCCGTCACGCAGGACGTGAGGAGCGCACAGAGCGCTACAAATACGACTATCGCGGCAAAAAGCCTCGAATTAAAAAGTTTTTTCATTTTCAGTTTAGTTAAATCGATCGAGATCGATTCCCTTTCTGTTTTTATGGGTTTGCGTACCGTCAATTTTGATACTTGCGCCGAACGGTACCTCGGCAAGCCGCCTTTAGAATAATTTTAAGCAAAACGGCGTCAGTGCACTACTTTCTTTTCGGAACCGGGTCATATCCGCCCTTGCAAAAAGGATTGCAACGGAGTATACGCCAGACTGTCAGTCCGAAGCCTATGAAAAATCCCCATTCGTTGAATGCGTCGATAGCATATTGCGAGCAGGTGGGACGAAATCTGCACGTAGGCTGCCCCTTAAGCTTTGAAAGGTGCTTTTGGTAAAAGCGCACGAGATATATGCATAATTTTTTCAATTTTTCGCTTCCCCGTTTGTGTTGTCATTTGTGTTTTCGGATGAGATTTCAGTATGCTTGTACATACGGAGCTTTACGAACGCCGAGATAAGCTCATCCGCTATTTCACGGCTCGTTGCGTCGGCACAGCCGACTCTTGCGGAAATTACTATAAGATAACCGGTTTTAAGCTCTCCGTACCGTCTCGCCTCTGCAAGTCCCGCACGGATAATACGCTTGGAGCGATTACGCTCGACCGCACCGCCTATCTTTTTTGTAACCGAAAGACCGACTCTGTTGATAAATTTTTTCTCGGGATTTTGAAGCATCTGACGCTTGGACGCCCAGTCACGAAGGACGTAGACGCAAATATGCTTTGAAGCGGCGCGTTCGCCGTTTCTGAAAGCCTTGTTGTAAAGATGATTTTCTTTTATCGCAACGTCTTTCATTGCTTCTCTCCTCTCTTTTACAGATGATGTCAGCGCTGTCGGTGCCTACCAATGCCACAAAAAGTTTTACGTCGCTTTTTCAAAAGCGACTGCCTGCGCGGCACGAGCGCATATCGGCGTTTCTTTTTTGCTAAGCTTTTTCTTTTGTGGCTGTTTTCTCAAAAGAAAAAGCGGACTAAAGACAAGCACAAGCAATAAAGCAACGCACAAACGCCCGCTACGCAGAAACCCGTAGGGCGGGGGCTTGACTCCCGCCGATTGCTATGGAAAATCTTTTGCCTTGTAACACCTCATCCACCGCTTACGCGGTCCCCCTTCTCCCACTGGAGAAGGCAGGGGTTTGTACGAACATTAGCCTTGCTTCGCCAATCGGCGTGGGCTTGACTCCCGCCGTACCAAGCTTTTCATCACTATCATCTGTCAAATTTTAAATTTCGCAAAAAAACCGATGACGCAGGGGACAAACCACACGGTCATCGGTACATTTTGGGGGTATGCACCCGCAAAAGATTAATAAGTCAATCTTTTTCTGCCTTTTGCGCGTCTTCTCTTAAGAACGTTTCTGCCGTCAGCAGTTCTCATTCTTTTTCTGAATCCGTGCTCTTTTTTTCTCTGTCTTTTCTTGGGTTGATATGTTCTGAGCATTATTGCCACCTCCTTGAATTATGGTTCGGAAGCGATAGGCATTTAAGCCTTATCTACGCTTTTACACAATGACATTCTATATTATAACAACAAAAAGCCCTTTTTGTCAATAGCTTTGACGAATTTTTTTGAAATTTTCTTCTATATATTCGATATATGCCTCAAAAATCGCCCGATTTTCCGATTTTGTGCCGCTTATTTGAGTGTGGAACAGGTCAAGCTCTCACCGTCCGTCACAAATATTATCGTTCCCGATACATCCGTTCTGATGACCTCGGCGCCAATCTCGGCAAATGCGTCAAGCGCTTCCTCGTGGGGATGACCGTAGCTGTTGCCCGCTCCGCACGATACTATAACGTATGTCGGCGATGCCGCCGCAAGAAGCGCCGCGGAATTCGACGTGCGTGAACCGTGGTGACCCGCAGAAAATACGTCACATTTGAGCAAGTCGGCTGAATTGTTGTCGAGCAGAAGCTGCTCTCCCTTTTTCTCGGCGTCGCCCGTGAACAAAAATACTCTCTTGCCGTATGCGGCACGGATAATAAGGCTCGATTCGTTTGAATCCATTGAATTTATGTCGTCGACGTGAGGACCGAGAACGTCAAGCCTCAGCGCCCCTATTTCAAATACGTCTCCCGGCTTTGCGATAACGCCCTCAACGCCTCTTTCCTCCATCGCATCAAGCGCACGGGTGAAGAATTTTGCGGACTTTTCCTTGCCGTTTATGACAAATTTCTTTACGCTCACGTTTTGCAGAACGTATGCCGCACAGCCCATATGGTCGGAGTCCGGGTGCGTGATGATGAAATATTCAAGCTCGTCGACGCCCTGCGACTTGAGATATTCGACGACCGTCTCTCCGTATTCGGTTTCACCGCAGTCTATAAGCACGGCGCCCGCCGTCGTCTGAAGCAGAGTCGAATCTCCCTGACCGACGTCTATGTAATGCACCGCCATCTCGTCCCCATTGGGATCTATCGTCGGCTTGATTACGGTCGTTGGTGTAGTCGTAGTAGTTGTCGTTGTGGTGATCGAAAAAATACCCAAGCCGTCGACAAAATCACGGAACGGCTCGTACTGCTCATAGGCTGTGTGGAGAAATACACCGAGCAACAATAAAATTACGAGAACCCAAGGCAAAGCCCTGCCGAAAATACATTTTGCGAGCCTGTGACCAAAGCTCTTTTTCTTTTTTCTTCTTTTAGCAGCCATATCTTACTCCGTACTTGTTTTTTATAGCAGAATTATATCAAAAACCGAGTGAAAAATCAATACCAAAATCGAGGGAAATAAAATTTTTTGCGACTTCGTGTTCTGTGTGCGTTGTTCGCACTTACTAATGCTACAAAAAGTTTTGCTCCGCTTTTTCAAAAGCGGATGCCCGCGCGGCACGAGCGCATCTCGGCGTTTCTCTTTTGCTAAGCTTTTCTCTTTGCGCCTATAGTGCCAAAGAGAAAAGCGAATAAACGGTTAGCACAAACATCAAATCAACGCACATACACCTACCACACAAGAAACCCGTAGGCGGGGGCTTGGCTCCCGCCGATTGTAGTAGGAAAAATCTTTTGCTTTGTGACACCTCATCCGTCAGCCTGCGGCTGCCACCTTCTCCCGCTGGAGAAGGCTTATATTACATTCGCTTCGAAAACCCCACGCGCCGAAGAAGGCAAAAGTTTGTACAAACAAAGTGCCCGACACATTTATGTGTCATCCTCGAGCGTAGCGAAGGATCCG
>CAZHPZ010000047.1:0-8061 GCA_964534905.1 uncultured Lachnospiraceae bacterium
ATAGAAATGCAATGCTTCGCGGTCTTGTAACATACCTTCTTGAAAACGGCTCTGTTGAAACAACTCTCACAAGAGCTAAAGAAGTTCGTTCTGTTGCAGAAAAGATGATCACACTTGGTAAGAAAAACACTCTTGCAAGCCGTCGTGCTGCTCTTTCCTACATTACAAAGGAAGATGTTGTTACCAAAGTGTTCAATGAGATTGCTCCTAAATATGAAGGTCGTAACGGTGGTTACACTCAGATTTATAAGCTTGGTCCCCGCCGCGGAGACGGAGCTGAAATGGCAATCATCAAGTTGGTTGACTGATTTGATACCCAATAAGGCAATCAGCGCATAAATTTTATAATAATGGCGACCGAGGTCATATGACCTCGGTCGCTTTCTCTTTTTGTATTTCTAATATAGCGGAGAGCAGGCGCTTTACGTCGCGCTCCGTATTGAATATGCCGAAGGAAGCTCTGAGCGCTCCCTGCTTCTCGGTTCCGAGGGCTTTGTGAGCAAGTGCGGCGCAGTGAAAACCCGCTCGTACACAAATTCCCTGCATATCAAGCTTCTCACTTACTTTTTCGGGAGATAATCCGTTTATATTAAACAGCAGAGTGCTGCCCTTGTGCTCCGGAGCGTATACTGTGATGCCGTCTGAATTTAATAATCCATCTCTTAAAATGCTAAATAAATGCTTTTCACTTTCCGAAACGTAGGATAGTCCAATATTCTTAATTTCTTTTATGCCGGCACAAAGACCTGCAATGGCGGGGAGGGGAAGCGTACCGACCTCGTACCTTTCGGGTGAAAAATCGGGCATATCGGGAGAAAGAGAAAATATCCCGTTTCCGCCCTCAACTAATGTGTCAAGCAAAACCTCTGAATTGATTCCGATAAAGGCACTTCCTTGTATTCCGTATAATCCCTTGTGCCCCGGAGCCGACAAAAAATCAATATTCATATTTTGCATATTGATGTTGTAATGACCTATTGACTGAGCACAGTCAACTGCAAATATAATGTTAAACTTCTTGCACAATGCTCCGATTTTACTTATAGGGGGCGAGTATGAGCATATATTAGATTGATGCGTGCAGATCAATAGCCTTGTATTGGGCTTGATTTTGGAACGAATTCCCGATATTATATCACGATCGCTTTGATTGGGATTTGAAAGTGCGGAAAATACATCGTAAGTTATTTTACCCTCTCGTTTTAAGCGTTCAAGGGGGCGGAGAACGCAGTTATGCTCGGCGTCGCTTATCAAAACATGATCTCCTGCCTTTAATATCCCCTTTATTATCAGATTTAATCCGTAGGTGCAGCTTGGCACAAATGCAACGGATTCGGGGGAGGGGAGATTTAGCAATGTGCAGATCTCCTCACGGCATTCATATATTTTTTGCGCGGCGGCAAGAGATAGCGAGTGCGAACCTCTCCCGGCGTTTCCGCAATAATTATCGAGGCATAGCTTTACTTCGCGGGTGACCGATGCGGGCTTTGGAAAGCTCGTTGCGGCATTGTCGAGATAGCAGAGCGTGCGTTTCATATCGGTGTGCCCTCGGCGTTCTTGACTATTTGCGAAATTCTGATTCCGTTACGGCTCAAAATTTGCCTGACGGATTTCTCGTCGGTACAGTAAAACTGAATTCCGTACGCACAGCCTCTGCGTGTAAGGCGGGGATCAACGGAAACGATTTTGCAGTAATGACCGTATGATGAAAGCGCTTTTTGCGCCTTGATACAGGTGTTAAGTGACGGTATGGTTGCAATGCAGGTATTCATAATGTTTCTCCGAGTTTTTTATAATATTATATGTTTTCTTTTGAATAATGCGAATAACTTTTGCGCATACTAAGATATCAAAATCAAGGAGATGCATAGAAAATGAAAAAAATGTTGTTGCTTGTATGCGTGTTTACGCTTTGCGTATCGATTTGCGGAATTCTTCCTATACACGGAGAAGAAAAAATATATGATAGTGTGGTAAGATTGCACGTGATTGCCAATTCCGACAGCGATGAGGATCAAGCCTTGAAATTAAAGGTCAGAGACGCCGTGCTTGCTTATGTTTCTCCGAAAGTAATCGATTCGGAGAGCAGGGAAGAGGCAATCGAGATACTGAAAAATGAGCTTGAATATATAAAATCGGTTGCCGAGGATACGCTTAAGAGTGAGGGATGTGAGAGGGCAGTAGACGTAACCTTGACTATTGAGGATTATCCTACGAGAAATTATGAGTCTATGAGTTTTCCGTCCGGGCAGTATGTAAGCTTGCGAGTGCTGATAGGGGAAGCAGAGGGAAAGAATTGGTGGTGCGTGCTGTTTCCGCCGCTTTGCCTGAGTGCGGCATCGGAAAGGGCGGAAAACGAAGAAGCGTTTATAGCCGTCGGATTAACATCGGATCAGTATAAAATAATAACCGAGACCGATGATATGAAGTATTATTTAAGGTTTAAGATACTTGAAGCAATAAAGGGGCAAGAGAGCGACAAATAAGAAATATGAGAGTGATGATTGTGTAAGCTCTTGGGAATACAAGAACGGTTAGCACAGATCATAAAGTAACTAATTGATACTATGGTAGAGCGGGGCTTGCTCACGCCGATTACATTGGGAAATATGGACATTAAATGGTTGCTTGTTATTTTTGACGGAATGATCCTGCGTTACTTTGAGTTTGAGCGAATTTTATTGTCGCACACTCTCCTTTAGTCACCTGCGGTGACAGCTCCCTCTCGGAGGGAGCCTTGGCTTTGCGGCCCAGATCCCGAGTAGACCATTAGGGCTATCTCGCTATAAATTTGTTGTCTACAACAAATTTATAGGCATGACTCGCTGAAGCGGTCGGGGCACTTTGTGTGCACTTATCAATGCAACAAAAAGTTTTGCTCCGCTTTTTCAAAAGCGGATGCCCGCGCGGCGTGAGCGCAAAACAGCGTTTCTTTTTGAGAACTTTTTCTTTGCGCCTATAGTGTCAAAGAAAAAGTGGATAAGAGGTGAGTGTAAATAAAATCTCTGTAATGAAACCCTGTATGGCGGGGGCTTGACTCCCGCCGCTTTGATGCAGAATAATATGGGTATTCAACGGTTGCTTGCTGTGTTCGCACTGATAATTGCCTCCCTCCCGGATGGAGCCTTGGCTGTGCGCGTTGACTTTTGTAAAGCTGCGGGAGCAAGCCGCCCGCCCTACGGGTTTCCGTGTGGCGGAGAGTCAGTGCGTTAATTTATAGTTTGTGTTAACCGTTTATTCGCTTTTCTCTTTGGCACTATAGGCGCAAATAGAAAAGCTTAGCAAAAGAGAAACGCCGTTTCGCGCTCATGCCGCGCGGGCAGTCGCTTTTGAAAAAGCGACACAAAACTTTTTTGTAGCATTGGCAAGCGCGAACAACGCACATAGCTATTTGCCTTCTCCAGCGCGTGGGGTTCCCCGAAGCGAATGTATATGAGCTTTGGGGGTTCCGAGGGGGAGAAGGTGGCAGCCGTAGGCTGACGGATGAGGTGTTACAAAGCAAAGAATTTTTCCATAGCAATCGACGGGAGCAAAGCCCCCACCTATGGGCATCGCGGTGGATTTTGATATTAGCTCACAGTCGTGCGGCTACAAAATAGCAATGAATACTCTGAAACAAAATTCGTGAAATTATGACAAATAACGAAAAACAGGACGCCTAATATATTATTAGGCGTCCAAAATCGGACAATTTTTACGGCATTTTATGCACATTGTCAAACGAAATGTAAAAAATATTCAAAAAACTATTGACTTTTCGTATAAAAAAGAATAAAATAGACACAGAATAGGACGCCTAATAATATATTAGGCGGACTTTCTGGCGGTACGGAGCTTATTCGGAAATGTCGGAATGATAAAAAGAGCGGTGAAAGGCTTAATTTTTCAGAGCACTGTCTTTTAACTTATTTCGGCGGTTGTTTCTGCTCGAAAATGTTATTTGCGTAAGCATTTAAGAGCGAAAGGGCGGAGAATGAGCGAAATACTGCAAAAAACAAATTAAAAAGGAGATTTTTCTTATGAGAAAAAATCAAAAGGGTTTTACCCTCGTTGAATTGCTCGTAGTAATCGCTATCCTTGCTATTCTTGCAACCGTTGCGGTAGTCGGTTATTCAAGCTTTATCGACAGTGCCAAGGAATCCAACGATAAGACACTCGTAGGTCAGATGAACACGTTTCTTCAGGCAAACGAAATGCTTGACTACGACACGATAGTTGACCTTTATGAGGGCTTGGCGGAGAACGGAATTACCGCCGATGATTATCAGACTCGTGTTGAGGGAAGATTCTTCTTCTGGGATAAAAAACTCAACCGTGTCCTTTACACCGACGAGGAATACAACGTAATATTCCCCGCGGAATATAAGGACGTTAAGCACACAGAGCATCAGTGGTATTCACTCAGCGGCGCTATTAATGAAGAAAAAGTAGAGAATGTTGACGGCGTTGTTACAATTCAGAGTGCTGAAGAATTTTATTATCTTGCAAATCACCTTGATGAAATTATAACAGGCGCAAGCACAACCATTAATCTTCCCGCAAAGCTTGACGTTATGGGTGCTGATATAACTTTGGTGTTTAAAAATAAGGGAACTGTTAGCATAGTGGGTGAAGAAAAAGGTACAACTATAACGGGTCTTGTTCAGTTGACTCATAATTGGGTCAACGAAAAGGAAACTGCTGACGGATATGGCAAGAAATATAACTGCGGACTCGTTGCGAGAGTTGAGGATACAGATCTTACTATAAAGGACATAACTATTTCCGAATCAACAATAGGAAATCTTGAAATCGGTTCTGTCGGTACATTTATCGGTGAAATACATGGTTGTAACGTTTCCTTGGAAAACTGCTCTGTTATTAACTCTACAATTTATGGTAAAAATAAGGTAGCTGCCTTGGTAGGACAGACAAACTCCGGTGTGACTATTAAAGATTGTACAGTAGACAGTGTAACAGTATATTGTTCCGAGGGTGAATCTGGTTTTGCAATTGGCTGTGCTTACAATGGCGGCACGGTAACAATAGACAGAGCATTTAGCGGATGGGTAACAAATTCTACACTTAGTCTTGTTGAAAGCAATGGTCGTAATACTGAGACTGTCGAGAACAAGAGTTATATTCTTGTTGATGAACTGAGCAAAAATTTTGAAAAGCAGGAAAATAAATATCGACTCTTTATGAGTGATGTCTATATGACTGTTCAGTTTAGCGGTAATAATAAGGTTACAGTAAAAATTAATGATGCTGACGGCAATTATTCGGAACGCGCTGAAGAAATTACAGGTAAGAATTTCAATCTCCTTGACTTCTACAAATAACATATAAAAACACGATCCCCACGGCTCGGTGAGCCGTGGGGAGAATTTTTATCTTATTGAAATGTTTGCCGAGGCGAGTGTGTCAAGGCCGAAGAGAAAGAGGACGTTCTCAATCTCGTTCTCCTCTATATATTCGGAGATGGAGCCGGTATAATATCTCGGGTCTATCAACTCAAGATTATAGTGCTCGGCGAGCAGGGGAGCGAGGGAGTGAGAATAGCTGTCCTTGATTATAAGGAGCGTTTCCTTATTTTCGTCGCTCTTATCATAAATTTTTACGTGTGCGTTGTTTCCGGAAAGAAAAACGCTGTATTTGTCCTTTACGTCGAGATACGAGGCGTCATAAAAGCCGTCAAGCGTGCGTCCCGTGTCGACTATCTCAACTGTATATTTGTCGGAATCGACCGTAGGGGCATATATAGAATCCGCATCGGCGAAGAAAAATCCCGATGTGGAATAGGTCGTTCCGAAGAACGAGCTTGAAAGCAGCTGCATATCGAAATACTCGTCGGAATACGGAGTATATCCGAGAATTTCCGCCAAGGCACGGTAGGAAACAAGTGTTGCGTCTGCCGTCCAGTGGTGATCAGTCTTATAAAAGACCTGTGTGCCGCTCTGCCAAGCGCTTTTGAGCGTATTTGTGAGCGTTATGTGACTGTCGCCGACGAAAGACCAGGGAGTTTCATTGCGCTCCGTGGAATAATACGGGGGGAGCATATCCGTAAGCACGTCCACCTTACGCGGAATAATGACCGAGGCGGTGAGGACGCCATTCTGCTCAGCTTTTTCCACAAGACGTTCTATTTTAGCGAGATTTTTTCGGAGATATTCGTAATTTTCTTCCGTATAGGGGTAAGTTTCAATGAGATATCCGTCGGAGCCGTAGAGCACGCCGTTATTTTCATTCTTTCCGCTGGCAAGCTCAAGTGTTGCCTTGATCCTTATCATTGCGGAGCGGAAGCTTATCTGATCTGAAAAATAGCTTTGAAGCTGTGCGGTATACGTTCCGTCAAGAAGCTTTTCGAGCGTAAAGCGTGGGACAGTCTGAAGCGCTCTGTTCTCGTCCTCGGAGAAGTCTGACGCATCGACAAGTATATAAGAAAGCGAGAAAAAAGCGATTATCGCCGCCAAAACGACGAGAAATGCCGCATTTGCAATGTTTTTCTTCATTTTCTTCCCCCTTATTTCAAAAAATCAAGGATCTCTTGCGCTATCCTTGATTTTTAGTTTTATTAAGTATTATTTTTCAACGGTTATAATAAGTCCGTTCATATTGTCGCCCGATACGGTATATGCGTAGCTTTTGGGTACGGATATTGACGTGGGGCTTGCTATAACGCTTGCGTAGTATATCTCATACGTTTTTGCGCCCGACGTAACGGTGAGTGCCTTGTCGTGCGAATTATACGTTGTTCTGAGCAGCTCAAGATATTCGTCAAGGCAGATGCCGTTTTCGTAAATATACGTTGCATGCGCCACGCCGACATAGCGAAGATGCACTCTCGTGCTGCTGTCAAAGCCTGTGTGATCGGAGCAATCGTCGGGATATCTGATGATGAATCCGTATTTATGAGCGTTTTCATATATCCACGAAAAGTCCTTTTTAAGCTTGCTTTCGTTAATGCTTGTGTGATCGGAATTATATTTCAAAGTGAGCGATGTGCCGAGGCAATGGTCGTAGAAGTCCTTGCCGTAGCTTGACATATCGTTCTCATAGACCTCTGTGTTGCCGGAATGATATCCGCCCCAAGCGATCTCAAGGTTGCTTGCGGAAGTCGAGTCGGCGGACGATGTGTCTATCGTCTCGCAAAAATCCGCTATCATAGCGTTGAATGCGTCAAGCGTATCACTATCAAGGTAGATATCCTTGAACGAAAGGGAATAAGCCATTTTATCCTTGATATGAGTGAGCGAATAATTCTCGCTGTCTCTCTGATAATCGTAAACGTTTATCATATTTCCGAAGCCACTCGGGAAGCTGCCCTTATAGGTTGAGTTTATAAGAAGCAGGGTACCCGTTTTGCAGTCGCTCGGATCGGTTATCTTGTAGGTATATTCGTTCTCTGTGGGAGACGTTGTGGTGCCTGCACCGAGCTTGTCTATGATGCCGTTGACTATGAATCCCGCAAAGACGGTCAGTATGGCGATGATCACGACAAAAATTGCGATGACCAGCTTTTCTCTTGACTTTTCCGACTTGAAGCCCTTTTTGCGTGCTCCGTGTTCGGTGCCGAATGCCTTTGTTTCGGTATTTCTGTCGCTCATCATATATCCTTTCCGCCCTTTCGGCTTGATATTATCGTATAATTAAGTTTTCCTTGGGGCGTGCCCCAAGGAAAACCGATGTAGTTTAATGATTACTGTGCGTCCTTGATGGAGAAGTCCATTCTGCCCTTCTTGTCGACGCCCATGTACTTAACCTTTACTATGTCGCCGAGAGAGAGAACGTCCTCTACCTTTTCAATTCTTTCCTTTGCTATCTTGGAGATGTGAACGAGACCCTCCTTGCCCGGAACGTATTCAACGAATGCGCCGAACTCCTTGATTCCCGTTACCTTGCCCGTGTATACGGAGCCTACCTCGGGCTCGAATACGATAGCGTCAATGCAAGCCTTAGCAGCCGCTGCGATATCACCGTTGAGTGCGGCAATAGTGATCGTTCCGTCGTCCTCAATGTCGATCTTGGCGCCTGTGTCGGCAACGATCTTCTGAATTACGGAGCCGCCCTTACCGATTACCT
>CAZHPZ010000048.1:0-7851 GCA_964534905.1 uncultured Lachnospiraceae bacterium
TTCTTGACCATCTGACCACCGATAGATCCTGCCTGACGGGATGTGAGATCGCCGTTATAACCTGTATCCTTAAGAGTTACTCCCACTTCGTTAGCTGCCTGCATCTTGAATTGCTCAAGAGCCTTTTTAGCTGACTTATTTGCCATAGTTTTTCTCCCTCTGCCGCTTTTGCGGCTGATTTTTCTCTAATGAGAAAATACCATCTATATTATCGAGAAGCACCGCAGTACAAGTCTGCGGTACAATTTCTCGCATCACAGCACTCATCTGCTTTGTTTCTCTGCTATTATTTTGTTCAGTCGAAAAAAATATATAAGTGGTAAAATTTGTTTGCAAAGCTATACAAATCAATTTACGCAATCATTATTCAAAGCTTGCTTTTTCTCCATTCTGCTCCAATTAATAAATCCGTATATATCGTTAGCCAAAAAAGCGCAAAAGCAAACAACGACCGAAATATAGCTTACATCGGAAATACTTGCAAGCGTCCACAAGATAATTAATACTACATCATTTGCGGCGTAAGCAAGTGCAAAATAAGAGCTTCGTCTGAATGACAAGTACACCGCCAAAAAGCTTGTTGTTACCGAAATCGTGCTCGGAATCAAATTGCTCGTATTAAGCGCACTCAATACAAAATAAAAGCAAGCAGTTACAGCACCGCTCAATATCCACATAAAAATATGCTCTTTTCTTGAAATTCGATTTATTCTCACCTCTGATTTGTTGCCGTTATATGGATTTTTTATCCACGAAATAAGTGCAAAAATCGACATCGGCATTGTCATACACAAATACGTTATCATTTCTCCGTAATATGCAAATTCAAGAGAAATTATACCGTATATAATACTGAAAATGATCATCAAAAGCTGACCGATGGGATTTCCCTTGGCATTAAATATCAGAGATGTTACACCGACAAGAGAAGCTACAAGTGTCAGGTACTCTTCACCGTCAAAAACGCAGAAGGCGCCGATTATGAGCAATACGGATGCACACCAAAGAATTATTTCGTTCCTTGAAAAATAACCTGTGATTTTTTTAATTGTTGACATATTTACCTCCAAAAAATAAAAAGCACCCGCAAGCACATCTTCAAAGACCTAATGATGTGTTACGAATGCATACGCATTTGTCTACCCGGCGGCAGACATATATTTTATTACTTGAGTGTATTATACCATAAAAAGCAAAGATTGTCAAGTGATATTTGTTATACAAAAGCGGTTATCCGAAAATCAGATAACCGCTATGATTATTTGCTTTTAAGGAGATCACGTATTTCCTTAAGAAGCTCCTCACTTGTAGGATTTGCGACTCTGTCCGCAGCCGCCTTTGCCTCTGCTTCTGCTTTTGCTCGCTCCTCCGCTTCCTTCTTCGCTCTGCTTTTCTCGGCAAAATAGGCTTCGACCGCTTTTCTGTCCTTTATATCGATGCCGTTCGCCTTAAGCTCCTTACGCTCTGCTCTGTTAAGCGTATTTTTTGCAACGTTTTCGATAATATCCTCATTAATATCCTTAAGATTATTTATAAGTCTGACTATCGTGAACAATATCATTGCGATAACGAAGAAATTTATTACGGCGTTGATAAGCGCGCCCCAGTCAATATATATAGATTCCGCAAGGTCGGGAACGACATTCCCGAGCTCGTCCGTTTTATCAACTCTCTGCAAGAACGTATAAACCTCGCTGAGCGAGTCCTTACCCAAAATGAGTGTCAAAACCCAGTTGATTATGGGATTGAATATATTATTGCTCATAGCGTTTACTATTGCGGTAAACGCTCCGCCGACGATAATACCGACTGCCATATCTATCACGTTTCCGCGTGTGATAAACTTTTTAAAATCCTCAAAAAAAGTACCTTTCTTTGACATACTGTCCTCCTCAAAGTTCAACACGGTTTCTTATTTCACCATCAAAATAGCTTATTATATTTTTCTTCACCTCGTTACAGAGTCGTAAACGCGCCTCGCGTGCACCCCACGCCATATGAGGCGTCATAATAACATTGCTTTCATTTCTTAATGAATAAAAGGGATGCTCCTCGGAAAACGGCTCTGTGGAATACACGTCGCAAGCAAAGCCACCTATTTTTCCGCTTTTTACAGCCTCTGCTACCGCATACTCGTCCGTAACCGCACCTCTTGCAACATTAACAAGTATAACCCCGTCACGCATCATAGAAATTCTCTTCGAATCGATAAGCCCTCTCGTTTCGACGTTGAGCGGAGTATGAAGCGTTATAATATCGCATTCCCTGCATAATGTGTCAATATCCGTGTTTTCCTCGCCGGGAGCACTGTGCCTTCTGTTTACAAGCACTCCGCATCCGAGAGCACGTGCAACGTCGGCAACACGCTTTCCTATATTGCCGTAACCGATTATTCCCCACGTCATTCCCTCTATCTCGTGATAAACAGGCGTAAGTATATTTGCCACTCCGCGACAGCTGTATTCGCCGCTCGAAACACTCATACGGTATTCATTTTCTCTATTAACAAGCGAGAGCACCATTCCGACGGTGACCTGTGCGACACTCGCACTTGAATATCCGACTACATTGCAAACGCCTATTCCGTGCTCTCTCGCATATTTTATATCAATATTGTCATATCCTGTAGCGGTTACGCAAATAAGCTTCAAATTCTTTGCCGACGAGAGATTTTTCTCGTTAAGCTTTACCTTATTTGTAATTACGACATCGCAATCGGCAATTCTTTCTCCCGCCTCCTCGGCACTTGATCCCTCATAAAGCTTCAGTTCTCCGAGAGAGGCAAACAATCCGAGATCCATATCCTCTCCGAGTGCAAGCGTATCTAAAAAAACAATTTTCATATTATTCACCTCTGTTCATTCGTCATATTGTAACACAAAACGAACGCAAATACAATAGCTTGCGTTCGTTTTTCATATCAGGCTTGAATTTATTTTCTTTTAAGCTTTCCTATTACCTTGCCCACGCAGTTAACGCTTTCAAAGTCCTTAAG
This sequence comes from uncultured Lachnospiraceae bacterium, assembly GCA_964534905.1. GTDB lineage: Bacteria > Bacillota > Clostridia > Oscillospirales > CAG-272 > RGIG4608. The sequence goes on from CAZHPZ010000048.1 coordinate 2,996, forward strand.
CATAATATCTCCGTACACCTTGTTAAGAGATATGAGCCTGTCCCCTCCGTACACCTTGAAATATCCGTTACCGTCAAGAATAAATATGCCGAGCTCTCCGACCTCAACAAAATCCGCGTTGGAAACGAGAAGCACGTCTCCGTCACGGTACTTCGGTTCCATACTGTTGCCGCTTATTCTGAGGGCAAAATCAGCCTCACGCGTTCTGTCGTTGTCGGGAATCATTATCTCCTCGGTAGAGGGGCTGTCAACAAACACGCCCACACCGGCAGAAACCGGCATATCGTAAAGAGAGAGTGCGCGTTTTCCGAGTCCCCTGCTTTGTCTTACGCTACGAGAGGTGCTTGACGAGGATGATGTAAGCGCTACGGGCAATATCTTGGCGTTTCCAACTGATGCACTTTCCTGATACGGAATTCTCGACACTCTCTCCTTCTCCTTGTCAAGAACCATAGTAACAAGCTCCTTGCCGTGCCTATCGAGCATACGATAATTTTCGATTATCCTCATCTCTCCTATATCAAGGGTAAAATTATTGGTATTTTCAGGGATACCGCTCACAATGTATTCAAGAGAAACGTCAAGAGCGTCGCATATAGCCACGATATTCGAAAGCTTCGGTGAATCGCTTATCCCGGCAAGTATTTTGGAAAGAGTACCGAGAGGTATTCCCGTCATTTCCGAGAGAGCGTCGTTGGTTATCTTCTTTTCTCCCTTTATAAGCTTTATTCTATCAATATAATCCATAAATCCTCCTTTAGTATAGAAGCACTTTCCTTTTTCGGAATTATTATATCACATTTTTTCCTATTTGTAAACAGTTTTTTGAATTTTTTCTTATTTTTGTTCCAAATTTAGAAAAAATCTATTGACAAATGCATTCTTTTATGGTATTATATTGTCAAGAAAGTTCCGATAACGGAAAAGAGGTATGATTTATGAACATGGCTTATAAATATGTTACAAGAGAAAGCAAATCGAGCATTGAGCAGGTATACGTCAAAATCAAAAGATTTATAACGCTCGCTCACGCCGAGGTAAAGAAAGGCAATTACACCGAAAAGGCATATTGTGTAATTAAGCTTATATTCGAATTTATGTGCTCATCCAAATTTATATCCAATGCAAAGCTCGTATTCGGTGCAATCATAGCGTTCGGATTTTTAGGCATTATCAAGGGTTCCTCCCTTGCTCCCCTGTCCATTGTATCGGGATGCGTTTGTCTTGCGCTCGTTATCTTTCTCGAATACGTTACAGATGAAAAGAGCGAGCAATCGTATTTTAACTGAACATTATATACAAAAAAATCAAGGCTGAAATTAAGCCTTGATTTTTTTATTTTATTGTAATCACAAGAGCACAACGCTTGCTATTGCGAAATAGATAAGAAGTGAGACCGCATCCACTATTGTGGTTATTATCGGGCTTGCCATAACTGCGGGGTCGAAGCCGAGCTTTTTAGCGAGCACAGGCAATGAGCATCCGACAATCTTTGCGACTATTACCGTTGCCAAAAGCGTTACGGAAACCACAACATTAGCCTGAAGCGAAACTTCGTTTCTGAAAATCAAATTATCGACAAGCATTATCTTAACAAAATTACAAAGAGAAAGCACAACTCCGCAGCACAGAGCAACACGAATTTCCTTCCAAACTATTTTAAAAATATCGCGTATTTCTATCTCGCCAGTTGCCATTCCTCGAATTATTGTAACGGAAGCCTGTCCTCCGCTGTTTCCGCCGGTATCCATAAGCATCGGTATAAAAGCTATGAGCACCGGAACAGCGGCAAGCTTGCTCTCAAAGCTTGATATTATCTGACCTGTAAACGTGGCAGAAAGCATAAGCAAAAGCAACCACGGAATTCTCGTTTTCCAAATTTCAAATACGCTTGACCTCATATAGGGCTTATCTCCGGGGACGATAGCGGACATTTTCTCGATATCCTCGGTCGTTTCCTCCTCAATAACATCGATAGCGTCGTCAACGGTTACGATTCCGACAAGTCTGTTTTCCTTATCGACTATCGGAAGTGCCAAAATATTATACTTTCTGATAGTTGCCGCAACATCTTCTCTGTCGTCAAGAGTATTTGCCGAAATGATCTCGGTTTCCATTATATCGGCAATCAATGTCTCCGGCTTTGCGAATATCAGATCCTTAAGGGAGACAATACCCTCAAGCACACGTGATGCATTCGTAACATAAGCGATATATATCGTTTCCTTATCAATTCCCTTTTCTCTGATATTGGATATAGCCTCGGACACCGTCATTTCCTTATGAAGGTCGATATATTCCGCCGTCATAACGCTTCCCGCGCTGTCCTCGGGATAAGAAAGAAACTTGTTTATAATATTTCTCGTTTCGGGACGCGAAAGCTTAAGAATACGCTTTACAACTATTGCAGGTAGCTCCTCAAGGATATCTACCGCGTCGTCAACATAGAGATCCTCGATTATCATCGATACCTCTCGGTCGCTCATTCTCGTAATAATGCTTTCCTGAAGGTCGATATCCATAAAGGAAAAAACATCGGCTGCGGCATCCTTTTTCAGCATTCTGAATGCACTGAGCATATGATCGGTCGGCAAGGACATCAAATATTCCGCCGCGTCAATACTGTTAAGCTCGTCAATAGCTCTCATAAAAGCAGGATATTTTTTTTCATATAATAAAGAGTTAAGCTCCTCGAATATTTCTTCTCTGTTTTCCATATATCTTCCTCCTTGCTTTTTAAGTACACTAAATTTTACCCCTTTTGCAAGGAAAAGTCAACAGAAAAATATTAAATTTCAAGAAAAAATATATAAAAAACTATTGATTTTTTCATTCAAATATGATACAATACTAAATGCTGACGCCGGTGTGATGGAATTGGCAGACGTGCTGGACTCAAAATCCAGTGGTAGCGATACCGTATCGGTTCGACCCCGATCACCGGCACCAATAACCCCGTTCTCATTTTGAGAACGGGGTTATTTTTATCAAACGAGCATTTTATACTTAAGTCGCAAATTGTCCGCTATCATAGCGATAAATTCGCTGTTCGTGGGCTTACCTCTGTTATTTTGTATCGTATAGCCGAAATACGAGTTAAGTACATCGACGTCTCCCCTGTCCCAAGCAACCTCAATGGCATGTCTTATCGCGCGCTCGACCCTGCTCGTGGTTGTCTGATATTTTTTAGCCACGGTAGGATAAAGTATCTTTGTTACCGAATTGATAATATCTCCGTCGTTGACCGTAAGCAGAATTGCCGTTCGCAAATATTGATATCCCTTTATATGCGCAGGAACTCCGATCTGATGTATTATTTTCGTAACCTGAGCCTCGATATCTCCCATTCCGTAGTCATCGGTCGAATAACCGACTACGGATAGCGAGCTCGGCAAAAGATTTTCAATATGATGAACCAAGCTCTCGGCGTTTATCGGCTTTATCATACACATAGACGCTCCCGCGTTGTGTGCTTCAAGCAGCATATTATGATTGCTTACTATGGACGTTACGATAAATACGGGCGAGTCCTCTCCGAGATTTTTTCTCGCTTGTCTTATAACCCCTATCCCGTCAAGCTTAGAAAGAAGCACATCAACAAGCACGACCTCCGGCTCTGCCGTGTTTATCATATTGATAGCCTCCTCACCGTTTGACGCTTCATAAATATTTACATATCCCTGCTCCCGAAGCTCATCCCTCAAGCTTGCTCTTGCCGAAGCACTCTCATCCGCAATAAGTATTTTTGTGTTATTCATTTCTTTTCTCCTTCTATACGGTTTTATTTGACAGTATTATTCTACCATAATTTACCAAAGAATGCAATATACAAGAAAAATAAATAATAGCCAAAGTTTATCGTCTGTTTTTGGTGATAATTAACATTTTATTCCAAACGCAATCAAATCAAGGCTATTCGAAAAACATAACTCATTATCGTATAAGATATCCCGATTAACAAAATTCAGCCCTGCACAGCAGGGCTGAATTAATTTTTAATTCATAAAACAGACGACGTCTGCTTTTGAAAATCTGCGAGAATATCGGATATGCAATACACCTCGGTTTCACTTTCGGCAATCTCATTTAATAGCCGATTGGCTTGCTCGGCGTTTGCTTTGAAGCTTCCGCAATAAAATTCGTTTTTGGTTTGCGCAAGCATTACATAGCAATCATAATGAAAATTCGCCTTAAACAGCTTGTAGCAAATACCGCCCTTTTCTCTCTTCTCTAATAAAGTCAAATCCATAACATTTTTCTCCTTTCTTATGGTAACATTATCATACCATAATCTTACCATAAAAAATTATCTGTTTTTTGTCGCTTTTTAGAGGCGTTTTTGCCATTATGTGTTATTTTTGGCATCTTTTTTTAATTTAGAATAATTTTTCATTTTAGGCATTCAAAAATGTGCTGATCATCTATCTTATATTTTCTACCATCGTTTTGATAAAAGTGATAATATAAAGTATACTTTTATATCAAAACCCCATCACAGTGGTCCACCTCGTGCTGAATGATCTGTGCCGTCCAACCGTTGTATGTTTTTATTCTTGTCTGCATTTCGGCAGTCTGATACCGTACCTTAATGGTTTTATAACGCTTACACTTGCGTGGACCGCCTAAAAGTGACAGACAACCTTCCTCGGTATCGTATGCACCGTCTTTCTTGATGATCTCGGGATTGAACATCACTGCATATGCAGGTGTTCGTCCGCTCTCGTCGAGAAAGGCAATGATGCGCTTACGGACGCCGATCATATTCGCCGCCATGCCGACACAGGTTTCTCTGTGTGCTACAAGCGTATCAAGCAAATCTTGTGCAATCTGTAAATCTTCTTTTGTTGCGACATCCG
>CAZHPZ010000049.1:0-7368 GCA_964534905.1 uncultured Lachnospiraceae bacterium
TACTCACCTCTTATCCACTTTTTCTTTGGCACTATAGGCGCAAAGAAAAAGTTCTCAAAAAGAAACGCCGTTTTGCGCTCATGCCGCGCAGGCAGTCACTTTTGAAAAAGTGACACAAAACTTTTTGTCGCAAAAGCTTGGCTAACAAAGTGCCCGACCGCTTTAGCGGTCATTCTCGAGCGTAGCGAAGAATCTTGGGCACGCAGAGCAAGGCTCCCGCCGTGTGGTACAAAAAATCATTTTCTTGGCAACACCTCATCCGTCAGCCTGCGGCTGCCACCTTCTCCCGCTGGATAAGGCTTATATTACATTCGCTTCGGGGAACCCCACGCGCCGGAGAAGGCTTATATTATATTCACTTTGGAAGCTTACGATAGGCAAGAAAGAAAACAAGTCGGTTTGGGCGTCTTTACGAGGGCGTCAAATGTTAAAAAAGTGTAAACTTTTATAATATAAAAATTAAATCGACTATATATGTGGTATAATAAGATGTATATTATTTTATTATATATTTATATAATCTATATCGCGTGCGCGTGAGAAAAATCTCCGCCCAAGGCTCGGAGACGTACCCAACGCACGAAAATTTATTTTAATTGATTTTTTTAAGCATCACAAAGCTTCGGAATGCGGCAGTGCCGCGCAAAATTCATCAGAAAGGTAAAATTGTTAAAGTGTCTGATTTGGATAACAGCTACTTAGAAGAAATAAAGCTCGTCTGGAACCTCGTGTACGAGTCGTTTAGCGACTGTATGGATCAAAGCACACGTGAGCTTTGGTTCGGTGATATCACCGTAGAGGACTACCGCGACGGACTTATCACGCTCGGAATCAAAAGCGAGATCAAGCACAAAACGCTCAATCAAAAATACCTCGGTCAGCTTGCAAGCCGATTTTCCGATGAGCTCGGATTCGACGTTGCGGTCGAGGTCATATTCACCGGAACGCCCATAAACCGCGAGGAGGCTATGCGCAAGATCATCGAAAAGGTCTCGATCGGCGATCCCACGTGGCGTGAGGAAAACGAGGCGAAAAAGACAGAGAACGACGGCGGCTCGCATGTTCTCGGCTCAACTCTCCCCCCGTTCAATTTCGAATATACCTTCGACAATTTCATTGTCGGCTCATCCAATAAATTCGCTCACGCAGCCTGCGTTGCGGTTGCGAAATACCCCGCAAAGAACTATAATCCGCTCTTCATCTACGGTCCGAGCGGAATAGGTAAAACGCACTTGCTTTACGCTATCACGAACTATCTCCGTGAGCAAAATCCAAACGTCAAGGTCATCTACATAAAGGGCGAGGACTTCACCAATCAGATGATCGACTGCCTCTCGCGTCAGGCAATGCCCGAATTCCGCGAGAAATACCGTGATTGCGACGTTCTCCTTATCGACGATATCCAATTCATCGGCGGCAAGGTTTCGACGCAGGAGGAATTCTTCCATACCTTTAACGCGCTCTATGAGGGCAGAAAGCAGATAATTCTTACGAGCGACCGTCAGCCCAGAGAAATCAAAACGCTTGAGGACAGACTTAAAACACGCTTTGAATGGGGACTTATCGCCGACATTCAGCCGCCGGATCTTGAGCTTCGTATAGCGATAATCAAGAAAAAAGCGGAGCAGGTAGGCGTTGAGCTTCCCGAGGACGTGCTTACGTTCCTTGCGGAAAATCTCCGTTCGAATATCCGTCAGATAGAGGGCGCAATTAAAAAGCTCGGCGCAAGAGTGTTCCTTTCGGGCGAAAAGATCGATATGAATCTTGCAAGGGGCTGTATCTCCGAGCTTCTCGGCGGTGCGGAGCCTACGAGCGTAACGGTTGAGAAGATATTCTCGTCCGTATATCAGAAATACGGAATCAAGAAAGAGGAGCTTATCTCCACAAAGAGAAATAAGGAGATAGCGACCGCGCGCCATATCACAATATATATAATCCGAGAGGTGACGGAAATGTCGCTTCCGAATATCGCAAAGATATTCAACCGTGACCATTCGACGATAATCAGCTCGATAGAGACGGTGGAGAGAAAGCTCATCACCGACGCCGTGCTTGATTACGAGATAAAAGAGATAATAAAAGAGGTCTCACCGAATATTTAAGGCAATAATCGGACTTTGTTAGCACTTACTAATGCAACAAAAAGTTTTGTGTCGCTTTTTCAAAAAGTGACTGCCCCGCGGCATGAGCGCGAAACGGCGTTTCTCTTTCGCTAAGCTTTTCTATTTGCGCCTATAGTGCCAAAGAGAAAAGCGAATAAACGGTTAGCACAAACAATAAAGTAACGCACCAACGCTCCGCTACACGGAAACCCGTAGGGCGGGGGAGTGATACCGAAAAATCTTTTGCTTGGCAACACCTCATCCGTCAGCCTACGGCTGCCACCTTCTCCCACTGGAGAAGGCTTATGGCTACGTACATTATTAGCACAAGCTTTTGCCACAAAAAGTTTTGCGTCGCTTTTTCAAAAAGCGACTGCCTGCGCGGCATGAGCGCGAAACGGCGTTTCTCTTTTGCTAAGCTTTTCTATTTGCGCCTATAGTGCCAAAGAGAAAAGCGAATAAACGCTTACAGAAAACATCAAAACGACGCACCAACACTCCGCTACACGGAAACCCGTAGGGCGGGGGCTTGGCTCCCGCCGTGTGATACAAAAAATCTTTTGCTTTGTAACACCTCATCCACCGCTTGCGCGGTCCCCCTTCTCCCACTGGAGAAGGCAAGGGTTAGCGCGAACATAGCAGACAACCGTTTAATGCCCATATCGTTCTGCACCAAATCGGTGGGCACTTTATTACCACAGCCTTTATTGCTTTCTGCTATCAAAAAACAAGCAATTCATTAATTCATCAATCAACACAAAACAAGCATAATAAAACAAGCCGCTTATGCGGCAGAAACGGAGATAAATATGAAAATCAAATTCAACAGACACGAGTTTGCGGCTACGATTGCGCCCCTTATGTGCTGCGTTTCAACTAAGGTCACAGTCCCCGCCGCCGAGGGAATTCTGATCGAAGCGAAATTCCCCGACGTGCTGGTGCTCACGACGTTCGACCTCGAAAAGGGTATGCGTCTCACCGCTCACGCTCAGGTCATTGAAGAGGGAATATATATAATCAATGCCGTAAAGCTTAACCAGACTCTGCGTGTAATGCCCGCCGATGAGGTTGATCTCACGGTCGACGAGCGCGGCGTTGCGTGCATCAGCTGCGGCAAATCAAGCCACAAGATGAATGCTCTCCCCGGAACGGATTTCCCGTCCCTCCCCAAGCTTTACAGCGAGGACGCATTTACGCTTAAGCAGTCCGACCTTCGCGAAATGTTCAGCCAGACTATGTACGCCATGGCTGTCAACGACCAGAGAAGCATTCTCAACGGTACGTTCGTAAATATGGTCAACAATAAACTCACAATGGTGTCCTGCGATAACTTCAAGCTTGCAAAATGCGAAAGACTCATCGAATATTCGACCGACAAGCAGTACACGGGTACCTACAGAAACGCTTTCATTCTGCCCGTAAAGACGATCGGAGAGCTTGTAAAGCTCCTTTCCGATAATCCCGAAAAGACAACACGTATCTTTATGACAAAGAAAAACATCGTGTTCGAGATCGGCGAATTCCTTTTCTTCAGCCGTCTTATTGAGGGCTCCTACCTTGATTACGACAGAATCATAGTTCAAAATCATAAATACAGCATCGAATGCGACCGTGAGGAGCTTATTTCCGCTCTTGAGCGTGCCGCGCTCGTAACAGAGGAAAAGATCGCAGGATCGCTCCGCAGCCACGTTAAGCTCATTTTTGACGGAAATCTGCTTAAGATCACGGCGTCAAGCACCGCGGGAAGCACCTACGACGAAATCGAGATAGAGGACATCGGAACGCCTCTCACAATAGGCTTCAATAACCGCTATCTCATCAACTCCGTCCGTGCCTGCAACAGCGAGAGAATCAAGCTTTCTCTCTCATCTCAGCTCTCCTCGCTCAATATCACGCCCGCAGAGCCGAGAGAAAACGTGGACGAGGTCTTTATGCTCCTCCCCGTAAGACTTAAGGATTAACCGAAATATGCTTTGCAAAAGGGTAGAGCTGTCCGATTTTCGTAACGCGGAGCACGAGAGCGTGTCGTTTGACGGCGGAATCAACGTTCTCCACGGCGAAAACGCACAGGGAAAAACCAATCTCCTTGAGGCAATATATCTCGTCTCCCTCGGGAAAAGCTTCAGAACGGCTCACGAGAGCGAGGTCATTCGCTTCGGAGAGGAGATGGCTGCCGTCTCACTCGATTACGAACGTGACGGCAGAGAGCAAAATATCACAATGCGCCTCTCGGGTACGCAAAAAAAGAACGTCACCCATAACGGCGTTAAAATAACCAAGCTTTCGGAGCTTGTCGGAGAATTCCGCGCAGTCCTCTTCTCACCCGATCATCTTCAGATGATAAAGGAGGGACCGGCACTCCGCCGCGGATACCTTGACGTGGCAATATCGCAAATACGTCCCGTGTATCTCCGATCACTCCAAAAATATAATAAGATACTTAAGAACAGAAATACACTTATAAAGCACGCAGACGACGACAGAGCGACATTTCTCTCAACCATCGACTTCTGGTCGGAGCAGCTTGCCGCAGAAGCGGCTGTCATAGCCAAGGCGAGAGCGGAATACGTCGCACGCTCATCACAGATGATCGCCGAGCTCTATGCGAGAATGTGCGAGAGCGGCGAGATGAATGAAATCCCCGAGCTTACCTATGCCGGAAGCGCCAAGCAGGAGAGCGAGGCGTATTTCGATGTTGAGGAAACGCGTAAAGCTTATTATAAGCTCCTGACGGAAAATAAGGATCGTGAGGTTGCGGCAGGTGCAACTCTGTACGGAATTCATAAGGATGATATCACAATATGCCTGAACGGCAAAAATACAAGGCTCTACGCGTCCCAGGGACAGCAGAGATCGCTTGCACTTGCAATGAAGCTTGCCGAGGGCGAGCTTTGCCGAGCGGACTGCGGAGAATATCCGGTCTTTCTGCTTGACGACGTGTTCTCGGAGCTTGATAGCACGAGAAGAAAAAATCTGCTTCGTGAGATAGCGGACAGACAGGTGATAATCACATCGTGCGAGCGGGATATGGAGCTTTCCGTGCCTTTTAAGCGAATAGAGGTCTTTGGCGGAAAGTATAAAGAAAACTAAGCGGAAAAGCACGAGATTTTGCAAAGGAAAGCTTTGCGGTCGGGCACTTTGTTTGTGCAAATTCTGCAACAAAAAAGTTTAGCCAAGCTTTGTGGCAACGCACGTTGTTCGCACAAGCTTTTGCCACAAAAAGTTTTGTGTCGCTTTTTCAAAAGCGACTGCCCGCGCGGCATGAGCGCGAAACGGCGTTTCTCTTTTGCTAAGCTTTTCTATTTGCGCCTATAGTGCCAAAGAGAAAAGCGAATAAACGCTTAGTACAAACGTCAAAATAGCACACCAACGCTCCGCTACACAGAAACCCGTAGGGCGGGGGCTTTGCTCTCGCCGATTGTCATAGTAAAAGTTTTGTTTTAGAACACCTCATCCACCGCTTGCGCGGTCCCCCTTCTCCCCCTCGGAACCCCCAAAGCTCATATACATTCGCTTCGGGGAACCCCACGCGCTGGAGAAGGCAAATAGCTATGTGCGTTGTTCGCGCTTGCCAATGCTACAAAAAAGTTTTGTGTCGCTTTTTCAAAAGCGACTGCCCGCGCGGCATGAGCGCGAAACGGCGTTTCTCTTTTGCTGAGCTTTTCTATTTGCGCCTATAGTGCCAAAGAGAAAAGCGAATAAACGGTTAGTACAAACGTCAAAATAGCACACCAACGCTCCGCTACACACAAATCCGTAGGGCGGGTGGCTTGACTCCCGCCGCGTGGTACAGAAAATCTTTTACTATGTAACACCTCATCCGTCAGCCTGCGGCTGCCACCTTCTCCCGCTGGAGAAGGCTTATATTACATTCGCTTTAGGGAACCCCGAACGGGAGGCGAGGGTTGGTGCAAACAGAGCAAACAACCGTTTAATGCCCATATTTTCCGATGTAATCGGCGGGAGCCAAGCCCCCGCACCACAAGGTTTCATTACAAAGATTTTATTTATACTCGTCTATTATCCACTTTTTCTTTGGCACTATAGGCGCAAAGAAAAAGTTCTCAAAAAGAAACGCCGATTGTGGGCTACTCGCCCACGCCTCGCAAGCCTTTGGAAAGGCTTGACCGAAACTTTTTTTCGCAGAGTTTGTGCAAATAAAGTGCCCGGCCGCTTCGACGTTCATCCTCGAACGCAGCGAAGAATCTTGGGCACGCGCCTATGCAAGTCAATCCTCCGTCACGACACGCGCCTATGCATTGCCTTTCGGAAAACTTTCAGCCTTATCAACACCGTTTTCCACAGCGTTGAAGACTCACGGTAAAACTCCGTGGAAAAAGCATGGAATCAACTCGTGAGTGCTTGATTTTATTGACTTTTATCTATCTGTTGAAAACTCGGAGACTTGCCGCTCCGACGCAACGAAACCGAAACGATTCGGGCTTATCCACAGCCGTTTTTCAACTCCACAGCTTTTTGTGGAAAACTCAATTTTCGCAAAAATTCGACATTGAGCGAAAAATCGGCGAAAATGCCCCGAAATCGAAGAAAATCCGAAATTTATCCACATTTTGTTCAATCGAATTCAACAGAATATCAACAGCCGAAAAATCGCAAAAAAGCCAATAAAATCAAGCCCTTACACCACTTATCCACATTTTCTACACCCCCTATTATTTACTATAACTATCTATTTATTATTTATTAATATATATTTCAATATATTTATCGCGCGCGAGAAAATCGAATAAAAATAAAAATTAAGATTTTTTCGCCCCATATTGCAAAAAACGGTATTGACATAAATCTGTCGCCCGCGGGAAAACTTTTGTGATACAATAGACTCAGAGAAAGAGAGGACGAAAATGATATACCTCAGCGTCGGTGCCGGAAAGAGCATCAGAGAGAAGAATATAATCGGCATATTCGATATGGATACAGCCACGGTTTCGCCCGTTACGCGAAAATTTCTTTCGAGCGCCGAGAAAGCGGGGAAGACGTATTCGCCTACTTACGAGATACCGAAAGCATTTATTGTGTATGCAGATGGGAAAGAGGGCAATAAGGTGTGCCTGTCACAGTTTTCGTCGGCATCGCTTGTCGGACGAATAGAGAAAACGGACGGGAAATGAAGCGCGCTGACACTTGCGGTTGCGTGTTTTGCCCGAGCAAACCATTGCGACAAAGAATTTTCGCAAGTCTTGCGGTAACGCACGTTGTTCGCACAAACCAATCGATAAAAAGTTTCGCCAAGCCTTGCCGGAGG
>CAZHPZ010000050.1:0-7178 GCA_964534905.1 uncultured Lachnospiraceae bacterium
ACCGGCTCATAACCGGTCGGTCTTAGGTTCGAGTCCTAAATGGCCCACCAGAAAAGCACTTGCTATGCAAGTGCTTTTTTATGTAATTTCCGATTAATTCGGATTAATTTAAATTTCGCTATTGACAAATTGCTCAATATCGGATATAATATACAAGTCAATGGAGGCATAGCTCAGTTGGTTAGAGTACTTGCTTGACATGCAAGGGGTCGCAGATTCGAGTTCTGCTGTCTCCACCAAGTCGCATTTTTATGCGACTTTTTTCTTTTTATGACATTTATATTGCCTTTTTGTTCTTTTTGTGATATACTTGCGCTTGTGAGGTGAATGATTATGTATAAATATAATGTAACTTCCATTTTGTGCTTGCTGTTGATTGCGGCATTGAGCGTGACAGGCTGCAAAGCTTTTACCGGTAACGGCGGCAATGACGATGAATTGCCGAGTGCTTCGACAACGGTAACCACTACCGAGGATAATACGAAAAACGATATTGAAAACACTGACTTCGAAAAAAACGACGTCTCGGATTTGATAGCTATTTTACATGCCGGAGGCGGTGCCGACGACCTTTCGTATATTAATGCTCAGGAAACTTTTTTGTACTATTACGAATTGGGATATAGATATTTTGAATACGATCTGAAGCTTTCGAGTGACGGCAGACTCATAGGTACGCACGACGGAGAGGGGCTTGATGTTTGCGATTTTTCTGATATTACATATGACGAATTCAAGACGCTTAGGCTTTCCAACGGTTATACGCCGGTAAATGAGGAATGGCTTATGGATACGATTATAAATTATCCCGATGTCAGAATAGTCGTTGACGCCAAAATGCCAACCACCGAAGAGGACGTGTTGGTGCTCCAAAGGCTTGAGAAGCTTGAGAAAATATATGACTGTGACATTTCCGCGAATATTATTCCAGAGGTGTTCAGCGTAGATATGTGGAATATTCTCAAGGAAACCACTACCTTTGATAAATATTTTTATTCGCGATATAAGGTGTGCTATTCCGTTAGTGATATGCTTGATTATTTCGGCGATGACGAGCGCATATGGGGCATTGCGATGTCGATGTATATCGATTCGGACATTCGCTCTCAAATTTACAAGCTGAAGAATGCGGGAAAGAAGATATTTATCTTTACCGCATATGACACGGATGATGTGTATGAGATTATAGATATTGGCGGCGACGGGCTTTACGTCGACTATCCCGATATAATACCGATCAAATAAAAAATACGGAGCTGCTGCTCCGCATTTTTTTATTTAATGCTTGTTTTTGTCGATGATTTCCTTTGTATATTCCTTTTCGTATTCGTCGTAATACTTGTCCACCGTTTTAAGCTTCTTTTTCAGATGCTTTCTCTTCTTTCTCGCATCGAGAAGCTCGGGGAAATACCACCATGAAAGATATAAGAGAATTATCGGAACGGCAAGAAACATATACCAGTACGGAGAGGGAATAATAGCATAGAAGAATTCAAGCAGAGGATTGTTCGGCAATACCGAGAACATATAGTTTACCTGAATTATCTCTCCGGGAGCTACAGGGCTCTGTATCTGAGCCGAGTTTATGGCAACGTTTACAAAATGTATAAGCGTATAGCAAATGAATGTGATACCGAGCGTTGACTTCATTGTTTTATAATCTCTGTCCGCAAGGTCAAGCGCAAATAGAATGATCGGAATTCCCGCCTCAAATACATGGGGGAAATAATAGAAGAAGAATGTCCAGCTGAATATCTCCGCATTAGCCATTCCCTGATTGAGAATGAGAGCTACATAAGAGCCGAGCGACCAAAGAAGAAGAAGATTACACGACCACTTCTTTCTGAAAAGCACAGCGAAGGGGAGAATGAGGGCATTAAGCGAGCAAAGGTGGAGGGGAAGATACTCAAGAGGAGTACCCCACATAAGAAGATTAAATAATATCGCACTTATGCCGAGCAGTGAAAACAAGAATAAAACTCCTATCTGCACCTTTCTCGATTTATTTTTAAGAAAGAGATAGAGAGCAACATTGAGAAGAACTCCAAGCACGAGCGTTGCAATGTGCAGCGGAGTAAACGTACCACAAGTCATAATAAAACCTCCATGTTTCGGACATCGTAGTGCAAAGCATACCTGTGTCCATAATTAATAATATGATACCATAAATAGCCCCTCGTGTCAATGATTTTGACAAAATAATATAAAAAATTAATAAATTATTACAAAGGTGTTAACAATCGCAAGTGGAGCGCCGAGAGTGCTAAAAAAATCGAAAAAATCGAAAAAAATTTTCGAAAAACTATTGACAAAATAATAAAGAAGTGGTAAATTATTATCGTAAGTTGGCACTCGTGATATATGAGTGCTAAAAAACAGAGAGGATAGTGAAAATGAGCGCATACGGCAAGGAGCTTACTCCGAGAAAAAAGCAAATACTCAAGGCAGTCGTTGAGGCGCACATTGCCGCAGGCGAGCCTGTCGGATCGAAATTCCTCGTTCAGAGCAATCTTCTATCCTGCTCATCGGCTACGATAAGAAATGAAATGGCTGAGCTTGAGGAGATGGGATATCTTGAGCAGCCGCATACATCCGCGGGAAGAGTTCCGAGTGAGCTCGGTTACAGATTTTACGTAGATTCGCTTTTGGCACATTATGCGATGACGTCAAAGGAAATCGACGAGATAAACAGCCTGCTCAAGGTTAAGATGGGAGAGCTTGATAAGATTCTTGAGGTTGCCTCAAGGGTTGCATCGAATATTACGCATTATACGGGCATTGCGATAAAGCCGAGGAGATCGTCCGTAAAGGTGCTTAAATATGAAATAGTGGGAATCGATCCGTTGCAGTTTGCAATAGTTATGATACTTTCAAACGGAGCGATAAAGACCAAAAAGGTTAAGGTCGGTGGAGAGGTTGACGATTATATACTCTCCAAGCTTTCATCGGCGCTTAATTCGTATCTGACAGGACTTCGTGCCGATGAGATAACGCTTACGTCGGTGATGAATCTTGAAAGGTCGCTCGGAGACGAGGCAATGCTGGTTAATGCTGCGGTTAAGGCGATATATGAGGCAATGAGCGAGGTTGACGGCGGAGACCTACATTACAGCGGTCTTGATCAGCTTTTGCAGTATCCGGAATACGCGGATGTCGGTAAATTCGGAGAAATAATAAATACCTTTGAGGAAAAGGAGCAAATACTTGATATGCTTTCGGAAACGGAGGGTGAGGATATAAACGTCCTTATCGGCTCTGAGAACAGCGTTAAGGTAATGAGCGATTCCGCAATAGTGTATAAGCAAATTAAAAAGGACGGAAAAACGATAGGAGCTATTGGCGTGGTCGGACCGAGGCGTATGGATTACGCAAGGGTACTGGCAACGCTTGAGGAGCTCGGCGATAATATTTCCGATTTAATAGAAGATAAAAGATTTTTAGGAGAAAACGGAGGAGAGGCAAGTGCAGGAAGAAAAGATGACACAGGAAACAGCTGAGGAAGCGGTGAACGCAAATGAGGCGGATACCTCGTCCAAAGAGAATAAAAAGAAAGGTAAAAAGGCAGATGCGGAGATAGCGGCGCTTAAGGAGGCTCTTGAGACAAAGGATAAGGAGCTTGCCGAGGCGAACGATAAGTATCTCAGACTTTATGCCGAATATGACAATTTCAGAAAAAGAAGCGCAAAGGAAAGAGAATCGGTTTATTTTGACGCAAAGTCGGATACGCTCAAGGGAATACTTCCGGTGCTTGACAATATGGAAAGAGCGACGGCTTTTTCGGAGGCTGATAAAATTCTCGAGGGTATGAATCTCATACTTAAGAGCTTTGAAGAAACACTGACGAAAATGGACGTAAAGGAGATAGAGGCTCTCGGAAAAACATTTGATCCCAATGTTCACTATGCGGTAATGCATATAGAGGATGAGGGCTTCGGCGAGAATGAGGTGGTCGAGGTGCTTCAAAAGGGTTATATTTGCGGCGATAAGGTTATAAGATATGCAATGGTAAAGGTTGCAAATTAAGCCGCACACAAAAAAGTTAAACAACACATTCATTATATGGAGGAAAAATTATTATGGGAAAAATCATTGGTATTGATTTAGGTACAACAAACTCTTGTGTAGCAGTATTTGAGGGCGGTGAGCCCACTGTTATTCCGAATCCCGAGGGAGCGAGAACAACTCCGTCGGTAGTGGCATTCACAAAGACAGGCGAAAGAATTATCGGTCAGGTTGCAAAGCGCCAGGCTATCACAAACCCCGATAAGACGGTTATGAGCATTAAGCGCCATATGGGTAGCGATTATAAGGTAAATATTGACGGTAAGGGATATACTCCTCAGGAAATATCCGCTATGATACTTCAGAAGCTTAAGGCAGACGCAGAGGCATATCTCGGAACAAGCGTTACGGAGGCTGTTATTACGGTTCCCGCATACTTCTCCGATGCTCAGCGTCAGGCAACAAAGGACGCGGGTAAGATCGCAGGCCTTGAGGTAAAGAGAATTATTAACGAGCCCACAGCCGCAGCTCTTGCTTACGGTATCGAAAAGGAGCACGATCAGAAGATAATGGTATACGACCTCGGCGGCGGTACATTCGATGTATCATTGCTTGAAATTTCCGACGGCGTATTTGAGGTTCTTGCAACAAACGGCGATACAATGCTCGGCGGTGATGACTTCGACCAGAGAATTATAGATTGGATCGTTAACAAATTCAAGGCTGAAAACGGCGTTGATCTCAGAAGCGATAAGATGGTAATGCAGAGACTTAAGGAAGCTGCTGAAAAGGCTAAGATTGAGCTCTCCGGTATGACGAGCACAAACATCAATCTTCCTTTCATTACCGCAACCGCGGCAGGTCCTCTCCATTTCGACGCAACTCTTACAAGAGCCGAGTTCGACAGAATTACGGCGGATCTCGTTGACAGAACCATCGTTCCCACAAAGAAGGCTCTCGCCGACGCGGGACTTTCCGTAAATGAGATAGATAAGGTCCTCCTTGTAGGCGGATCTACCAGAATTCCCGCAGTTCAGGAGGCTGTAAAGAAGCTTATCGGTAAGGATCCCTTTAAGGGTATCAACCCCGACGAGTGCGTAGCCGTAGGTGCCGCAATTCAGGGCGGCGTTCTCGGCGGCGACGTTAAGGATCTTCTTCTCCTTGATGTAACTCCTCTTTCTCTCGGTATCGAGACTCTCGGCGGTGTATTCAATAAGATCATCGACAGAAATACAACCATTCCCGTAAAGAAGAGCCAGATTTATTCTACAGCAGCCGATGGTCAGACATCTGTTGAAATTCACGTTCTCCAAGGTGAGCGTGAGATGGCGGCAGGTAACACTACACTCGGAAGATTCCATCTTGACGGAATCCCCGCAGCGCCCAGAGGTGTTCCTCAAATTGAGGTAACATTTGATATCGACGCTAACGGTATCGTTAACGTAAGTGCTTGCGATAAGGGTACTGGTAAGGAAACTCATATCACAATCACATCCTCTACAAATATGTCTCAGGAGGACATTGACAGAGCAGTTCGTGACGCAGAGAGATTTGCGGAGGAGGACAAGAAGCAGAAGGAAGCGGTTGATATCAAGAATCACGCAGACAGCCTCATCTTCCAGAGCGAAAAGACTCTCACAGAGATAGGCGATAAGCTTCCCGAGAGCGATCTTGCAGACGTTAAGGCAGGTATCGAAAAGCTTAAGGAAACGGTTAAGACGGACGACACAGAGGCTATAAAGAGAGATACAGAGGCTCTTGAAAAGGCTTTCTATGCGGTAAGCGAAAAGCTTTACGCACAGAGCCAGCAGGCAGGCGCACAGGGTGCTGATTTCGGCGGTGCACAGAACGGTGCTTCCGATGATAACGGCACATATTACGACGCAGGCTACGAGGATAAAACAAATCAGTAATATGACTATATAGAGATGGGGAAAGGGCATATATTGCTCTTTCCCAAATCCCATTTTTGTGAAAGAGAAGATTATGGCAGATAAAAGAGATTATTACGAGGTGCTCGGACTTGCAAAGGGCGCTGACGAGGCATCGATAAAAAAGGCTTATCGAACTCTCGCTAAAAAGTATCACCCCGATATGAACCCGGGTAATGCCGAGGCGGAGCAGAAATTCAAGGAGGTCAATGAGGCTTACAGCGTTCTCTCCGATCCCGATAAAAAGGCAAAATACGATCAATTCGGTCATGCGGCATTCGAACAGGGTGCGGGCGGATATGACGGATATGCCGATTTCGGCGATATAGGCGATATTTTCAGCAGCTTTTTCGGAGGAGGATTCGGCGGATTCGGAGGAGGCTCCTCTTCAAGCAGAAGAAATGCACCCGTGCGTGGAGATGACATCGGTATAAGGGTAATTCTCACCTTTGAGGAGGCGGCGTTCGGTACTAAAAAGGATATCTCCTACAACCGCATACAGAAATGCGACGAATGTCATGGAACGGGCGCTCAAAAGGGAACGAGTGCGGAAACATGTGCATCCTGTCACGGAAGCGGACAGAAGCGTGTTATGCAGAGAATGGGCGGTATGCAGTTCCAGACCACTGTTACGTGTGATGCCTGCCGCGGAACGGGTAAGATAATTAAAAATCCCTGTACGAATTGCCGCGGAACGGGATATGTAAAGATAACGAAGAAGCTTTCCGTTGATATTCCCGCGGGAATTAACGACGGAGAGAGAATAGCTCTTCGCGGACAGGGCTCCGACGGCAGAAACGGCGGACCTGCTGGAGATCTTATTATTTCGGTAAGCGTAAAGCCGCATAAGATATTTAAGCGTGACGGATATAATGTATACTGTGACGTTCCGATTACCGTTGCCGAGGCAACTCTCGGTGCTGAAATAGATATTCCCACGCTTGACGGAGAGCAAAAGTACGAGATTCCCGAGGGAACTCAGCCGGGTACACAGTTCACGCTTAAGGGTAAGGGAATACAGTATTTGAACTATCCCAACCGCAAGGGAGACCTGATATTTACGGCTAATGTCGAGATCCCCAAGGGACTTAACAAAAAGCAAAAGGAAAAAATGAGCGAATTTGCAGACAGCTGCGGAGAGAGCAATTATAAAAAGAGAACAAGCTTCTTTAAGAGCATTTTCGATAAAAAATAAGAAACGGAGAGTATTATGACAGATCCCGATTACATCTGCGGAGAGACAAC
>CAZHPZ010000051.1:0-6629 GCA_964534905.1 uncultured Lachnospiraceae bacterium
ACGTGCGTGACCGCTCCTACAAGCTTTCCGTTCTGGATTATCGGCGAACCGCTCATTCCCTGAACGATTCCGCCTGTGGACGAGAGCAATTTTTCGTCCGTGATTCGAATACCGAAGCACTTGTTTCCCGTTTCGTTTAGCTTTATGCCTGATATTTCAATCGAATATTCCTCCCGCTCGCCCGTGTCCGTTGTGCAGAGTATTGTTGCCTTGCCCTCTTTAAGCTCGCTCTTGAGTCCGAGAGAATAGGTTTTGTCACTTATGCTTTCGGGTACGCCGAGGAGCGTGCCGAATATGCCGCAGTCGGTATTTTTGGATATGCTTCCTATCTTCGACGAGTTAAAATATCCCTTGAGCTCGCCGGGCGCTCCTTTCTCACCTCGCTTGACTCCGTTTATTGCTACGCCGAGCACCTGACCGTTTGAAATTTTGACAAGCTCGCCTGTGTCGCCGTCAAGAATACCGTGCCCGAGTCCGCCGAAGCTTCCGTCCTCAAGCACGAACGTCAGCGTTCCGATCCCTGCACCCGAGTCCTTGAGGTATATTCCGAGAGAATATCTTTTCTCACTTTCCGAATATGCCGCTCTGCATTTTATTTTGCTTTCGCGGCCGCCTCGCAAATAGGTAATTTCAAGCTCACCTCCGCCCGATATTGCGTCGATAACGTCCGCCGCGCTTGAAATCTTTTTGCCGTTTACCTCTGTCAGCGTATCGTATAGTCGCAACCCCGCCGCAAATGCCGGGTTTGTACTCTCGTCGTCAAAGCCGACAACGCACGCTCCGCCTGTCGAATATTTGATTCCGAACGGAATGCCTCCGACATATGCCTTGATGTTCTCAAGCTTGTTGACGGTGACCTTTCGAACTGGCAACGTGCCGAAAAGCTTGTAGCTGCCGTGACCGACGCTGAGGGCCGTGCCGACAGACGCAAATGCCTGCTCGTCGTATTCAAAGGTCGTGCAAGGATAGCTCGGTGTATCGTCACCCGAAAAGCAGGAAACCGTGTCGGGAATCAAAAATCCGTAAAAGGTATATACTGCGGCGGTGCATAATAAGAGCATTGCGGGCACACACAGCAGCTTTTTAAATATATTTTTCATTTTATTTTACCTCCGAGAGAAATTTCGAAATTTTTCGGCTGAAAAATTAATTTCTCTGTTTATAATTTGCTCAAAATATGATAAAATAAAAGTGTAAAAATTTTGATTTCGGCTTACGTATTTATTTATATGTAAAATATCGCGGCTTATTCGGAGATGTTTTAAAATGGAAAAAACGGAAAAGGTCATAACTACATATAACGAACGCAGCTTGCACGCCGAGCTGAAAAGAAGATTCTGTCCCGACGAGAGCGGACACGAGGTAAAAATAGGCAGATTTGTGGCAGACGCTTGCACGGGTGACAAAATATATGAGGTGCAGACGGGAAATTTGGCGCCGCTTGCCAAAAAGATCAGGTTTTATCTCGAAAACACCGATATGGAGATAGTTGTCGTTCGACCGATAGCACAGAAAAGACGTATATTCTGGCTCGATAAGGAAACGGGCGAGCAGGTTAAGCCCGCGCGCCTATCTCCGAGGCATGAGAATATTTTTTCGGGAATAGCGGATCTTTTCTACCTAAAGGAGCTCCTCGGTGAGTACAGACTTTCGTTTTGCTTTGTGATGATGGAGATAGACGAGGTAAGATTTCTTGACGGATACGGAAAGAATAAAAAGATACGCGCCACGAGCGCGGATAGAGTTGCAGGCGAGATATTCGACGAAATTGTCGTCAGTGGTGAGTCGGGAGTAAGAGATATAGTGCTTCCCGCACTTCCGAATGAAGAATTTTCGCGCGATGAGCTTGCGAAAGCGCTCGGCGTGTCGGGGCTTAAGCTTTGGAGCTTGCAAAAGCTTATAACGGAGCTTGAAATCGTGCGCTGCGAGCGAGAGGGAAAACGCCTTGTTTTTCGGAAAAAGGATATATTGCGCTTGAATACACAAAACTAAAAAAGTTTCGGTCAAGCCTTTTTAAAGGCTTGCGAGGTGTGGGCGAGTAGCCCACAATCGGCGTTTCTTTTTTTGCTGAGCTTTTTTCTTTGCGCCCATAGTGTCAAAGAAAAAAGCGAATAAACGCTTAGAACTAACATCAAAATAGCATGCCAACGCTCTGATACACAAGAATCCCACGCCCTACAAGGTTTCATTACAGAGATTTTATTTACACTTACCTTTTATCCACTTTTTCTTTGGCACTATGGGCGCAAAGAAAAAGTTCTCAAAAAGAAACGCCGTTTTGCGCTCGTGCCGCGCAGGCATCCGCTTTTGAAAAAGCGGAGCAAAACTTTTTGTTGCATTGGTAAGTGCAAACAAAGTGCCTGATCCGCAGAGGAGTCATGCCTATAAATTTGTTGCAGACAACAAATTTATAGCGAGATAGCCCCAACGGGCTACTCGGGATCTGGGCACGCGGAACCAAGGCTCCCTTGTGTAAAGGGAGCTGTCGGCAAAGCCGACTGAGGGATTGTGAATACACGAATTATAAGTCAATCCCTCAGTCACGGCGTTCGCCGCGTTATCTCTTCGGCGAAAGAGGGGCAAGTCTTGACAAAGGCATATCGAAATGCTATAATTTATAAAAAGACAAAAGGGAGTTGATAAAATGTCACAGCTTACAGATATAGAAATCGCACGCGTACATAGGGAAAGCGGTAAATTGAAAAGCATTTACGATGTTGCGCATTCTGCGGGAATAGGCGACGAATATATTGAGCCCTACGGCAAGCACAAGGCTAAAATATCGCTCTCATACCTTGAGGGTAAAAGAAATTCGCCCCGAGGAAAGCTTGTTCTCGTCACCGCGATCACGCCGACGGCGGCGGGCGAGGGAAAAACAACGACGTCAATAGGTCTTGCGGACGCTTTGCGCCTTTTGGGCAAGAAAAGCGCTCTTGCACTTCGTGAGCCGTCGCTTGGTCCTGTTTTCGGAATCAAGGGCGGAGCAACAGGCGGCGGATATTCGCAGGTCGTTCCGATGGAGGATATAAATCTTCATTTCACGGGCGATTTTCACGCCATAGGAAGTGCAAACAATCTGCTTTGCGCTCTGCTTGACAATCACATATATCAGGGAAATGCTCTTCGTATAGATCCCGAAAAAATAACGCTCCGCAGATGCGTGGATATGAACGACAGACAGCTTCGCTGTATTCGCGACGGACTCGGAAGAGGCGTTGACGGAGTGCCGAGGGACGACGGATTCGATATCACCGTTGCAAGCGAGGTAATGGCTATCTTTTGCCTTGCAACCTCACTTTCCGACCTGAAACGCAGGCTCGCGGCAATGATAGTCGCATACGACGTGGACGGAAATCCCGTTACGGCGGGGGATCTGCACGCAGAGGGGGCTATGACCGCTCTTTTGCGTGACGCGCTCTCTCCGAACCTTGTTCAAACGCTCGGCGGCACGCCTGCGTTCGTGCACGGCGGTCCGTTTGCCAATATCGCACACGGCTGTAATTCGGTTATAGCGACCGAAACGGCGCTTGCTTCGTCCGAATATACCGTCACGGAGGCGGGATTCGGCGCGGATCTCGGCGCAGAAAAATTTATTGATATCAAATGCAGAATGTCTGGAATTGCTCCCGATGCGGTGGTACTCGTTGCTACGGTTCGCGCGCTTAAAATGCACGGCGGCGTATCTCTTGACGAGTTGAAAAACGAGAATGTTGCCGCACTTGAGGCGGGAATACCCAATCTTTTGCGTCATATTTCCAATATAAAGGACACCTTCGGACTCCCTGTTACGGTTGCGATAAATAAATTTCCGACCGATACCGACGAGGAGATCGACACGATTATAAAAAAATGCTCCGATGTGGGAGTCAGGGCGATTGAGAGTGACGTCTGGGCGAGGGGCGGCGAGGGAGCCGTCGAGCTTGCGAAAGAGGTCATCTCGCTCTGCGACGGAGAGCATTCGAATCTTTCTTATGCATATGAGCTTGATTCTTCGATAGAGGAGAAGATAGACGCAATAGTCAAGCGCGTTTACAGAGGCGACGGAGTTGAGTTTGCCGAAGAAGCCGAAAAACAGATAGAAACGCTTACAAGACTCGGATATTCAAGTCTGCCCGTTTGTATGGCGAAAACTCAGTCGAGCTTTTCGGACGATAAATCAAAGCTCGGAGCTCCCGAGGGCTTCAAGATAACCGTGAGAAGCGTAAAAATAAGCGCCGGAGCCGGATTTATCGTGGCGCTCACGGGAAATATACTTACCATGCCCGGGCTTCCGAAAACACCTGCCGCCAACGGAATAGACGTTGACGAGAACGGAAATATCAGCGGACTTTTTTAGGAGGATAAAAATGAGAAAAGAATATTATCCGTCTATTGCGATGTACGTTGCAAGCGCACTGTTTTATATCGCTGCGATAATCGGATTTATTTCCGACAGCGACCAAGCTGTGATTTGGCTGGCGCTCGGATCCGTCTTTATGTGCATAGCGTCGTCAAGACTCAAAAATACGGGCGATAGACTGCGTGAAAATGAAGAGCGCGCGAAACGTCTTGAGAACGAAATACACGACGATGAGGAAGAACCCGCCGAAAACGCAGAATCGGAAAAATCAGAAGAAACCAAAGAAACCGAATAAACCGAATAAACCGATAATTTGAATTTAACAGAAAGAGCGATATTCACGTGGCTTGTGATACCGAGCCGTGTGGCATATCGTTTGAGGGGGACAGCTACGATGTTTATTTATGAGATTATAATGTTGATTTTTGAAGTTATAAAGAAAATCATAGTAGCTTTTGGCGTTGCTATAATGACCATTCTTCTCTCGTGGGCATACGGCGAGAAGCAAGCCCCGATGATTCTCCCTATGGACGACGCATATATATGCGAGGTGGGTGTTGAGGGATTTGTCTTTCCCGACAAGGAATTTGCCGCAAGCGAGGACTATTCCTATACCAATCGCTACTACGAATGCACATATTCCGATTTTTCGGACTATTTGACCGACGTTATCGATTTTATGAGCAACTCCGAAAAGGAGATCTACTTCAAGGATCCGTCCTATGATGTTACAGGCGAAAAGGGTACCACGCATTATTTATTTACCGCAAGCTCGCCCGATGATTATTTTATCAGTGAGGATAAAAACGAATTTAAAATATATTATTCGCATAATGAAAAGATCTACGTTATCACCGGATTTTTCTTCGGAGACGTTATACAGGTAAGAACAGAGGAAGCGCCGACAGACGAGTTTTTCGAGGTGTATTCAAAATAACAGAAAAGGGAACAGACAAGCTCTGTTCCCTTTATTTTTATCGTAATCAGTCGTTGAAGTATCTCTTGAGAAGTCCCTCGAATGCCTTTCCGTGGCGAGCCTCGTCACGAGCCATTTCGTGAACCGTGTCATGAATGGCGTCGAGATTGTACTGCTTTGCAAGCTTAGCAAGCTCAAACTTGCCGTTGGTAGCGCCGAACTCTGCGTCGATTCTGAGCTGAAGATTCTTCTTTGTGGAATCTGTGAGCATCTCGCCGAGAAGCTCTGCGAATTTGGATGCGTGCTCTGCTTCCTCGAGCGCTGCCTTTTCCCAGTAAAGACCTATCTCGGGATAGCCCTCTCTGTGAGCAACTCTTGCCATTGCGAGGTACATACCTACCTCTGTGCACTCGCCCTCAAAATTGGAACGAAGACCGGCGATGATCTCCTCGGGAGCACCCTGCGCTACACCGAGAACGTGCTCTGCAGCCCAAGCCTTTTCTTCTTCCTTAACCTCTGTGAATTTCTCTGCGCCAACCTTGCAAACGGGGCACTTTTCGGGAGCGGAATCTCCCTCGTGAACATAACCGCAAACGGAACATACAAACTTTGCCATAATTTTTTCTCCTTAATAACCTTTATTAATAAATAATATTTTTTAACGGCTTCTCTGTGCGCAAGTGTCGCACACGCCGTAATAGACTGTTTTTTCACCCTCAACCGTGAATCTTTCGTCGGAAAGAATTTGCTCCGGTATCGTCGGGGCGATGAATATATCGATTATTCCCTGACAGCGCTTGCAAACAAAGTGACAGTGAGGCGAGACGTCGCCGTCGTAATGAACCTTGCCGTCGCCCGTGTATATCGGCGTAATGTCGCCGCTTTCCGCAAGACGAGCAAGATTTCTGTACACCGTTCCGAGACTGAGCGCGGGATTTTCGGCGTGTAGACTGTCGTAGACCATATCCGCCGTCGGATGTGTCTTGACGCTTTTTATCGCCGTAAGAATAAGCTCTCTCTGATGTGAGTATCTCATTTTCTTTTGTCCTTTTGAATTAATAAATGATAATAATTATCATTACTGTTTATATTATATCACAAAAAATCCGTTTGTCAATACCTTTTTTGAAAAAATTAAATATTTTTTTGCCGATGGGCAACTGAACATCTCCCTCGTTCACAAAACAAAAAATCCGCTGCGGCGGATTTTTGGGGTTTAATAAATGTATTTTAAGATAATGTCCTGCGAGTAGTCTCCGTAATGCTTGCCGAAGATGTTTATTCCTCCAACATGCTTTGCGTGAGGATCAACTCCTATTTTAAGTGAAAGATAGTTAGTTTCTATTGCATCGAGTTTCAAACTTCTTATGTTAG
>CAZHPZ010000052.1:0-6543 GCA_964534905.1 uncultured Lachnospiraceae bacterium
CCTGCTGTGCAGGGCTGAATTTTGTTAATCGGGATATCTTATACGATAATGAGTTGTGTTTTTCGAATAGCCTTGTTTTGATTCATATCTTTGCATGAAAAGCTTTTCCTCAATCAGCGAAACTGTCCAGTGGGCGACATTGCCGAATCCGAACATTAAAATAATTACGTCCAAATTGAACGTCAATGCTTTTGTCAAATGCAAAATATAGAATATGCCATAGTAAATAAAATTGATAATCAATGAGTTAATTGTGTTATAATATGTTTTTCCAAGACCTATAAACATACTGTCTAC
This sequence comes from uncultured Lachnospiraceae bacterium, assembly GCA_964534905.1. Classification (GTDB taxonomy): domain Bacteria; phylum Bacillota; class Clostridia; order Oscillospirales; family CAG-272; genus RGIG4608. The sequence continues at coordinate 298 of CAZHPZ010000052.1, forward strand.
AATAACCGATCCCGCATAAGCGATATAAAAGGGAACGAGCTTTGAGGTGATTGAAAAGATTTCGCCGGCGTTGGGAAGATTTTCGATATATTGATAGAACGGTGTCCACAACGGAACGCTTATTGCCCAGATTATCGCGACGCAAATTGCGATGGCGTAATAGTTGAATTGCTTCAGCTTTTTATATCCGTCCTTGCAATCTCTTTTAATTATTTCGGATAAAGCACTTATAGGAATCAGAAGCCATCCCCAAATAAAATTGTTTGCTATCCAATAATTGCCTTGCTCAGAAACCATATTGACCATTTTACAGATCATTACGGCATATATTAAATTATCTATAAATTGCTGTACTCCAGAAAAGAATCCTGTTTTAACCCATACTTTTGCTACGGCTACATCATTTTTGCAAAATTTACAAAATCTAATATATCCTTGCTTATGTAGCATATAAAGGCTGAAAACACTTGAAAGTAAGTTTACCGTAATGTTTGATACTGCAATACCGTATACTCCGAGGCTCGGAATCAGGATAAAATCCGAAATTAAGGAAAGTATGGTATTTAATGCTAAAAAAAGATAAACATTTTTTGCTTTGCCGATGACAACAAATACAACATTTACAAAGCTAATGATTATTCCGATCATAAATGCAACGGTTTCAAGCCTCAGGTAACGGTTTGCAATCGTCAGATCGATTTCTGCGGGATTCATAGCTTTTATCAACACGGAGCCGTATATAAGCACTCCAATGAAAAATAGGAAGTACATAATAAATGAAACAAGTCCCGTATTGAAGGTGTATTTCGAAAAGCTCTCATGATTCTCCTTGAAAACTCGATTTAAAACAGAATATAAGGGAACAATCAAAAATGCCTGTAATGTTTCGTTTATCAAATCAAACCATTCCATTTGACCTATTATGTCGAACACGTCGGACGAATTGCTCGATGAAATAATGAATGTTTTAACCGTTTGATAGCAGGCGGGAATTAAAGCCAATGCGCACAGTGCGAAAAATAATTTCCAATTGAAATTTTTTAATTGCTTGAGCTTTTCTTTCATAGCTTTCTCCTTTTGCGATGATAAATTTTAAATCGACGATTACCGTCAAACTCATTGTATCATAAAAAAATCAATTTTTCAAGCGGAGAAAAGCCTCGGTTTATATTCATATCGGTGTTTTATTAAAAAAGCCATTCGCTAAAGCGAATGGCTTTTAGTATGCTCTAAAACAAGCTTTCCGTCGGATACACTTGCCACTATTGAATCTCCGTTTTTTATGTCGCCGGACAGTAGCTTGGATGAGAGCGGATTTTCGATAAATCTGCTTATTTCGCGCCGTACATTTCTTGCTCCGTATCTTTCATCAAAAGCTCGGTCTGCTATCTCCTTTACTAAAGTATCCGAAAATTCAACGGAGATATTTATATTTTTAAGTCTTAGATATAGGCAGTTTAGAAGCAGGGAACATATTTTTTCTATGCTTTGGCGACTGAGAGAATTAAAAATGATTATTTCATCAACTCTATTGAGAAATTCGGCACGAAATGATTTTTTCAATGACTCTTTTATTTTCTTGTTACGCAAATTCGCTTTTTGAGTATCGCTTTCACTTCTGTAAAATCCGAGAGGATTTGAATTTATGATATCTGCAGAGCCGACATTTGAGGTCATAATTATAAGAGTGTTTTTGAAATTCGCTACTCGCCCTTGCGAATCGGTAAGCGTACCGTCCTCAAGAATTTGAAGCATGAGATTGTATATTTCCGGGTGCGCCTTTTCTATTTCATCAAAAAGAACGACAGAATAAGGATTCCTTCGTATTCTTTCGGTCAACAATCCTCCCTCGCCGTATCCGACATACCCGGGAGGAGCTCCGATGAGCTTTGATATACTGTGTGCCTCGGTATATTCCGACATATCAAAGCGTAAAAGAGATTTTTTTGAGCCGAACAATATTTCGGCAAGTGCAAGGCAAAGCTCGGTCTTTCCTACGCCCGTGGGACCTACGAATATAAATGAGCCGATGGGACGATCGGCTTGCCCAAGTCCCGTTCTTCCACGTCTGACTGTATTGGAGAGCGTTTCTATTGCTGTATCCTGACCTATTATTTTTTCTTTTAGCAGAGAGTCAAGTGAAGCAAGACGGTTGCCCTCCTCCTCCAAAAGTCTTGTAACGGGCACTCCGCTCCAATCGGTTACAACCTCTGCTATGTCCTCTCCGCTTACGCAAATTTTGCTTTTTTGAGCCGATTTGCTCTTGCTCAATAGCTTTTTTTGCTTCTTTTCAAGCTCTATTTCCTTTTCACGAAGCCTTTTTGCTTGATCGAAATTCTGTATTTCGACTGCCGCTTCTTTTTGCTTTGCAATATCGGCCAGCTCACGCTTTAGCTTTTCCGCAGGGAGAGCGATATATTTTTTTAGCTTGACTCGTGACGCTGCCTCATCAATGAGGTCAATTGCCTTATCCGGAAGATATCGGTCTCTGATGTATCTTTCCGATAGCTTTACCGCGGATATGATCGCTTCGTCGGATATTTTAAGACCGTGATATTCCTCGTATCTTTCTCTTAAGCCGTATAATATATTAATTGCATCATCTGTGCTCGGTTCATCTACTCGTATCGGCTGAAAACGCCGTTCAAGCGCACTGTCGCGTTCAATATGCTTCCTGTATTCGTCAAGTGTTGTAGCACCGATGATTTGTATTTCGCCGCGTGAGAGTGCAGGCTTAAGAATATTGGCTGCGTCTATGGCGCCCTCTGCACTTCCAGCACCTATTATTGTGTGTATCTCATCGATGAAAAGAATGATATCAGAGTTTTGAGAACATTCCTTCATAAGTGACTTCATTCGATCTTCGAATTCGCCTCTGTATTTCGCACCTGCTATTATAAGAGGAATATCAAGAGCATAAACAATTTTGGATTGAAGTGACGGCGGAACGTTTCCGTTTATTATCCTTGCGGCAAGCCCCTCGGCTATGGCTGTTTTTCCGACTCCCGGTTCACCTATCAGGCATGGATTGTTTTTAGTTCGCCTTGACAGTATCTGAATTAGCCTGTCGGTCTCCTTTTCTCTGCATAACGTTGGATCTATCTTTCCGGCTGCGGCAAGGATATTCAAATTGCGTCCGTAGGCTTCGATTGTGCTTTCTTTCTCATCTGTGCGTCTCTTGTCGGATTTTTTAGGATGTTGGGATGATCTTATGAGTGTCAGAATATCACTTTGCATTTCGTGAGGATAAAGTCCGTTTTCTTCAAGTATACGGACAGCGAGGCAATCCTCCTCGGAAAGCAGACAATAGAGAAGGTGCTCACTGCCTATAAGTCCCTGCTTGTTTTTCTCGCATAGGCTTGATGAATTGGCTATTATCTTACGCAGTCTCGGCGTAAGATCGTGAGATGAAAGCGATGAGCTTGCAGATGAGCCGGGAGAGATGGAAGTAAGTTCGTTTTTGATTTTTGTGTAGCTTATTCCGTGCCTTGTCAGCATTTTCGAAGCAACACTTTCCCTTTCTTCCATAAGCCCGAGCAACAGATGCTCGCTTCCGATATAACCGTGACCGAGCTCTTGTGCGCGTGTGGCTGCAGATATAAGAGCATTTTGCGCAAGTTGTGTGAATTTATTTTCCATTCCGACACTCCTAAGTAAATTAAGCTGATTACTATACTTGACTGATTTTTGCGAATTTATTTATATTTGATCTATATAATGAGTTGAAAGATTAAATATTCTCGAAAGTGCACCCCATGTGGCTCGGTCGACACGTCCGTTCACCGCAAGTCCGCTTTTTTCTTGAAAATCGCATATTGCTTTCATTGTTGTCTCGTCAAAAAATCCCGTTATTTCGGTTGGCTCAAGAGTGTTGTAAACTATTGATATTTCTACTATCATATATTGTATTATAGCCACAAGAAAGCTTTTGTCGCCTACACCGACAGAATAATCGACAGGATATGACGGAAAGGGAATTATAGGCTCGGGCAGGGAAATATCATTGAGTATTTCGAGATATTGTGTGTAGAGCAGATCCCAGGTTGTTCGGTCGGCGATGCCGTTTGGATCAAGCCCGTTCCTGCGTTGAAATTCCGTCAGTGCGAGCCTTGTCTGCGAGTCGAATATACCGTCGACGGGAACAGCGGGAAATGTCGGATCCGCGAGCCTTTGCGCACGCAGATAAGTTTGAAGATAACGTACAGCCTCGGTTTCGGTCAGATGTCTGGACATATTATGCTCCTCCTATTTCAAATCCGGGATATTGCCCGTCGGCAAGCCGCGATCCGTTAATTATATCGCTGTAAAGAGAGGTTATTGCGTTCCACGTAACAGCACCGACTATTCCGTTTTGCTCAATATCGGATAGCGCTTGAATAGCCTTGACCGCGGAATCCGTCTGTGTACCGAAATAACCCGTTAGACTAACGGAATTTACCTCGGGATATACCTCTGCTATTACGTTTATATATTCTTGCAGTAAAAGAACAGCATCGTTATCGGAGCCGATGCGAAGCGGCGTCCCGGGATAGGGAAGTACATTTCCCTCAATATATTTTAACGGTATTTGCGTAACTATTCCGCGATAAGCGTCATATATTGCATTCCACGTTATCTCTCCGACTATTCCGTCCTGCGTAAGCTCAAATGTTTTTTGTGCCGATATGACAGATTCTCTTGTCGAATTTCCGAAAATTCCGTCTATCTCGGTTCGGAAAACGGTAGAATAAAAATCTGAAATGTAGGTGAGAAAATATTGCAGATTACTGACGCCCGCACCGCGTGAGCCGAGAGAAAGCACACCGGGATATTGCTTTGTTATTTCTTCAAGGCGTATCCCCTCGCTGTCAAGCTCGTTGAGCCTTTTTACCGCATTGTATATTCGCGTTACCGTATACCATGTCGCATTTCCCACTATTCCGTCGGCGGAAAGACCGAATATTTCCTGAAATCTTTCTACAGCCGCTCGGGTGTCGTCGGAAAAAATACCGTCAAGTGCGGCTATCTTCGGTATGGAGGGGTAATTGTCAGATATTCTGTTTAATCTTAACTGAAGCACTCTGACCTTATCCCCGGATGACCCTATATCAAGAGGAATTGTGGGTGCGGTCTGATTTACGCCGCTGACCGATACATTTGAAATGATGTCAATATTATCTCCGTAATAGTATGTAAGTATATCATACGGAGTGTATCCTTGCTCGGCAAGCGTGACGGAGCCCCATTGAGAAAGACCGTTGCAGGATACCTTTATTCCGTCGCAGTATGAGGCGAAAAGCGGCTCTATATTGCCTTGCCTTCGTATATACGAATTAAAGATTTCCGCACTTATTCTTTCTATATTTTCGAAAATATTTCTTCCGTTAACAAAGCTCTGATCATATGCGGTTGAATTGGTGATATCGAAATCATAGCCTCTCGAACGGTAGAATTCCGTGTATATACGGTTTAGGGCAAATGATATTTGAGCGTATATGTTTGCCCGTATCGCACTTGCGGGCCAGGTGGGATATATCTCGCTTGAGGCAACGTTGCTTATATATTCGGTAAAGGGAAGAGTGACGTTTTGCGCATTCGAGTCGGGGGCGCCGAGGTGTACGGTTATAAACTGCGGAATGGTCGGTATCGACGGCATAGCTTTTCTCCTTTCTTATAAATTCGGGTTTTCATACTCATCGAATATTTGTCCTCCGTTTCTGTGAGGAGAGGAAAGATCGGGCTCCGATATCGGAATTATTCTTGCGTTTTGAACTGCGACAACACCCTCAAATATCGGAATTCCCGTGTAATGCTGTGGGTAATATCCTTCCTTGTATACCTCCATATTGTAGCTTAAATAAGGCTTTGTCGGCGGTTCGGGGCTTTCGGAGAGAGAACGGCTGACCGTGGGCAGATTTATTTTAGCGGTACGACCGTCTGAATTTGTAAGTAATGAATAAAAAATATCCGAATTTTCTTCGTCCTTACCTTGAACGGTAACCGTAACGTTTTCAATCGGTATGGCACCGCCGGCTGTTGAAACTCTTACAATGAGCGAGCCGTTTGAGCTTGCTTTGTCCATAGAAATCCTCCTTGAGATTATATTCAGTTATTATTATATGAAAATAAATATATAAAGTTCAAAAAAATCACAAAAATGACTTGAAAAACGAAAGAATATCTGTTATAATAATGATAATTGAAAAGGCCGCGAAATAAGGCCATACCAGCCGGGGAATTAGCGGAGCCCTGTACCTGAAATCCGCT
>CAZHPZ010000053.1:0-6326 GCA_964534905.1 uncultured Lachnospiraceae bacterium
ACGGCTATTTCGAATACGTCGTCCCTCCCCTTGAGGCGTTTTGGTATCAGGACGGCAACCATGACGGAATAGATTACAACAGAAAAGACACCTTTAATTTCATCTCGGTCATAAGACTGCCCGATTTTGTAACACGGGAAGAGTTCGATTGGGCAATAGCGGATGCAACGCAAAAGAAAAAGCGTGATTTTTCAAACGTAGAATTTTTAACCTACAACGAGGGTGTCTGCGTTCAGTGTATGCACATAGGAAGCTATGACGACGAGCCCGCAACGCTTGAGCTTATGCGTAAATTCGCCGCGGAAAACGGATACCTCCCCGATATATCGGAGAAACGACTGCACCACGAAATATACCTCAGTGACCCGAGAAAATGCGATCCGAGCAAGCTCAAAACCGTTATAAGACAACCGATCAGAAAAATATAACCAATCAAAAAGTGCAGTCACACGACTGCACTTTTTTAATAAGCCTTATCCGCACGGAAGCTTTCAAAATCGGTACGTCCGGCGACGCTTCCGTCAATATAGTCCAAAATAGCAAAATATTCCCTTTCGTTCACTATAATATGCTCTCGCAAACGCGCACCTATCATTGCAAGTTCACGTTCAAGAGCACGCGTAAAGGCGATGTCTGCCTCGGACGGAGAGACTGAACCGCACGGATGATTATGAAATATAATAACCGAGCAGGCGTGCTTAAGCATACAATTTTCTATTATAACCCTCGTTACGGGCTTTACCTCGGTAACGCTGCCACAGCTGACAAGAGACGTGTCAATAAGCCTGCCGGATGCGTCAAGAAATGATGCATAAAGCAACTCGTTCGGAGAATACATAGTGTAATGCCTTGCCATCAGCGCCATATTCTCAATACTGCCCACACGCTGACCTCGGTCTATATCGGGCTTTGAAATCCTGCGTGCGAGCGAAAGCGTAAGCTTCAAAAGCATTGCGGAGCTCTCTCCGACGCCCTTGACCTCACGAAGCTCATCAATGCCCGCCCTTGCAATACCCTCAACCGAGCCGAAACGCTCAAGAAGCAAATGCGCCGTTTCGTTAGTATCCCCTCTCGGAACGGAATAAAAAAGAAGAAGCTCTAAGATCTCATGATCGTTAAAATAGGTTTCATCGTTTGATATATACTTTCGTCTTAATCTTTCCCTGTGACCGATGTGACAATTGTTTTTCTTCAACATAAAACCTGCCTCCTCGTTTTAAATCAAGCAAATTATACCATATTTTTACCTTATTTTCAATATAACCTAAAAACTTTATTACATTTTGTAAAATTTGCCGAAATATACAAACCGAAAACGGCAGTTAACATATGTTAACTGCCGTTTTTATGTTTAATTTAACGAATTTAATTTTCCCAGCCGCCGTTTTTGATGTACTGTGCAAGCAGTTGACATGCGAACGTTTCGGTATCGTAATACTCTATCTCGGTTATATTATTGTATGCATAGGTCGACGTGTATGTATCCGTAATGATATAGTATGTAGCGCTTCTGTCGATATCCTCGGGCTTTACGGAATCATAATAGATATGATATCTGTCATTTGTCGAATAGTAAAATTTATCAAGCAGATCGCTTCCCTTTATCGAGCCGAGCACAAGCTTGTTTTCAAACGGTAATATAGTTTGGATATCGGAAAGCTTAACCGTACCCTCCGAGATTTTATAAGGACTTCTGAGGGAGAGGAACGCTCCGCCGAGCGCTATCTCGTACTCATCGCCCCATTTTTCAACTCCCGCCTCGTAATAAAGCTGTGCAACAAGGTTCGTTATCTCGTCGCTTCCTCTGTATCGGCAGTTATATCCGATGTCACCGTATGCCACGCTGATCTCATCCCAATATTTTTCAATGAGACTGTCAACTATGGGAGAGGCGGAAAGATTAATATACTCGCTGTGTTCAATATTTTCGGCAACATTTATCTCCACGCATCCGTTAGCATAGTTGACGTCAAGCTCAACGTGGGAAAGTCCCTTCTTGTTATCTCCGCCGCCCTGAAGATGATAAACACCGTATGAATCTCTGAAAACATACTGCTGGTGCGTATGAGCCTCAAAAACGACGTCAACGTATCCGTCGGAAAGCTCGATATCATAATAATCGGAGATTTTCCAATCGGCAACATTACCCGAAAGTGAGTTTTCCGATCCCTCGTGCGTGATATAGATAATAACGTCTGCGCCGGCTTCTCTGAGCGATTCAGACTCGGCTTTTACAAGCTCCGTAAGAGTATCCCCGAGAATGAAATCAAGCCCTACGGTCATTTCTCCCGAAATGGAGCTCTTTATATCACCTACCGCACCTATGATTCCTATCTGGCAACCGCCGCGCTCGATAAGAACGGACGGCTGTGCCCAAGAAACTCTCTCTCCCGTGCTCTGCTCGTAAACATTTATCGCAAGGAACGGAAAGGATGCCGAACTTCCGTTTTGGGCAATATGATCCGTGCCCCAGTCAAACTCGTGATTTCCTATCGTCATCGCGTCAAACTGAAGATAATTCATCCAATCGTTAATAATAGCGCCGCGTGTCAAATTCGACTCGGAGCTTCCCTGCCACATATCACCCGCGGAAATAAGCACAAAATTGTCGTCGCTGTTGCGGTTGTTTTCAAAATATGTAGTCATCTCGTCAACGCCGGGTTGTGCCGAGGTATCGTCGAATTTGCCGTGCAAATCGTTTATACTGTAAAAATCAACCGTCTCTATAACGTATATTCCGCAATCGTCGCAATATCCGTTGTTATCGACATCCTTGTGCTCCGACAGATAATTATCCGAGCCGGGGCGTATGGTTGTGGAAGTGGTGCTCGAAATTATACTGCCGACAATATCTTCTATTCCGTTATCGCACGCGCTGAGTGCACCCGCAAGCACGGAAATTGCAAGCAAAAGGGTTAATAATCTTAACGATAATGTCTTTTTCATCTTTATATATTCCTTACTTTTTTATTTTTTCCCAATATTCGCGCGCCGCACGCTCGGTCTTGTTGTCACCGAATTCATAATATCTCTTGCCTGCAAGATCACTCGGAAGATATTGCTGTGCAACATAATGATCCTTAAACTCGTGCGGATACTTGTATCCGCGATACAGAGGTGAGCGTAAATGCACGGGAATATCCTTGCCCGCGCCCGACCGAACGTCGGAAAGAGCCGCCTCATATGCCATATGTGCCGAATTTGATTTCGGTGCAGTGGCAAGCATAATGACCGCATTCGAAAGCGGGATGGATGCCTCCGGCATTCCGAGCTCACGCGCGGAATCGCAACACGCCTTGACTATCGCCGCCGCCTGCGGATACGCAAGCCCTATGTCCTCACTCGCTATGACCTGAAGCCTGCGGCAAACGGACAAAAGCTCTCCGACATGCAATAGCCTTGCAAGATAAAATACCGCCGCATCCGGATCGGAGCCTCTGATTGACTTTTGCAAGCACGAAAGCAGATCGAAGTGTGCATCGTCCGAATAGCTGTCAACGGGAATGTGAAGCTCCTTGATAAGCGCCTCGTCTATCTCACCGCCGCACGCATAATATGCACCCTCAAGAAGATTTATCGCATGCCGAACGTCTCCGCCCGCACATTTTGCGATAAATTCGAGAACCGCACCGTCAGCATTCACCGACGTGCCGTCTCTCTCGTTCAGAAATTTCAAAGCTCTCTCTAACGCACGAGCAAGCTCTACGCTTGAAACCGGCTTGAACTCAAAAAGAGTCGAGCGTGAGATTATGGCATTGTATATGTAAAAATGAGGATTCTCCGTCGTGGAAGCAATAAGCGTAACCCTGCCGTCCTCCATATATTCGAGAAGAGCCTGCTGTTGCTTTTTGTTGAAATACTGTATCTCATCTATGTAAAGGAGAATACCGCCGAATCCGAAAACATTATTCGTCTGAGAAATAATATCCTTGACGTCAGAAAGTGACGCGCTTGTTGCGTTCAGCCTGTAAAAATCCATTCCGGATTGCTTTGCTATAATGCTTGCCGCAGTGGTTTTTCCCGTGCCGGGAGGTCCGAAGAAGATCATATTGGTCATTCTTCCCTTTTCCATCATTCGGCGCAAAATACCATGCTCGCCGAACAGATGAGTCTGCCCAACCATATCGTCAAAGCTTTGCGGACGAAGAATATCCGCAAGTACCTCGTTGTTAGCCATTCATATCACCTCGCATACTGAAATATTATACCATTTATCAATGTGCTTGTCAAGACATCGATAAAAAGCAGTAGCGCATTGAGCATTGTTAGTGCAAACTCTGTGAAAAAAGTTTCGATCAAGCCTTTCCAAAGGCTTGCGCCCGCCGATTTCCAAAAGGCAACGCATAGGCGGCGCGCGCCACAGATCCCGAGTAGCCCTTTGGGCTATCTCGCTATAAATTTGCTGCTTGCAACAAATTTATAGGCATGACTCGCCGAAGCGGTCGGGCACTTTGTTTGCACAAACTCTGCAAAAAAAAGTTTCGATCAAGCCTTTCCAAAGGCTTGCGCCCGCGCGGCGTGAGCGCAAAACGGCGTTTCTTTTTGAGAACTTTTTCTTTGCGCCTATTGTGCCAAAGAAAAAGTGGATAAGAGGTGAGTGTAAATAAAAATTCTGTAATGAAACCTCGTCCTACGTGGTTCTGTGTCGCAGGGCGTCTGTACGTTGATTTGATGTTTGTGATAATCGCTCATTCGCTTTTTCTTTTGAGAAAAAAGCCACAAAAGAAAAAGCTTAGCAAAAAGAAAATGGCAATATGCGCTCATGCCGCGCGGGCATCCGCTTTTGAAAAAGCGGAGCAAAACCTTTTTGTGGCATTGGCAAGCACGAACAACGTACATAGCCATTAGTCTTCTCCGGCGCGTGGGGTTCCCCGAAGCGAATGTTATATGAGTTTTGGGGGTTCCGAGGGGGAGAAGGTGGTAGCCGTAGGCTGACGGATGAGGTGTTATAAAACAAAAGATTTTTCCATAGCAAACGTCGGGAGCAAAGCCCCGCTATACAATGGAATTAAGATTTGTACGCCCGTTTAATGACAAAAGCTTTGTGCAAAATGCAATATAAAATTAACACAAAGAGGGCGCCTAATATACTATTAGGCGCCCTCAGACTGTAGACAAAAAGAGCTGTCGTATTGACGGACACCTGCAAATATGGTATAATAGATACCGTAAAGGCAGGTGTTTTTCATGTACAGAAAAAAGGATAAAAGCAAGCAAACACAATTGCAAATGTTGTGTATAGAAGATCTGGTACCGCAGGATCATATGCTGAGAGAGATCGAGAATGCGATCGATTGGAGCTTCATCTATGACGAGGTCAAGGGATTGTATAAAGAAGCGGAATGGGGGAATCCGGGGATCGATCCCGTTGTGTTATTTAAGATCGTGTTTATCCAATATCTGTACGGCATCAGAAGTATGCGCCAAACGATCAAGGAGATCGAGGTCAATATTGCATACAGATGGTTCATAGGCTATGATCTGACCGAGCCGATCCCACATTTTTCAACCTTTGGAAAGAACTACAAGCGTCGGTTTGAGGGAACGGATATTTTCGAACGCATCTTCCGTCATATCCTTGAAGAAGCAGTCAAGTGCGGATTTGTGGACGCAAGCGCGATCTTTATTGACGGAACCCACATTCGCGCCAATGCAAACAAAAAGAGATATGTAAAAGAGGTCGTTGAAGTAGAAGCAAAGCGTTACCAAAAGGAACTTGACGAGGAAATAAACCGAGACCGTGAGGAACATGGAAAAAAGCCGTTGAAGGACAAAAAGGATGACAATGATGACAGTAACAATGATAGCGGATCTGTTGGCGGCAGAGAAACCAAGGAAATCACCCGAAGCACGAGTGATCCGGAATGCGGACTGTTCCACAAGGGTGAGCATGAAAAGCAGTTTGCCTACGTTGCCGGAACAGCCTGTGACAAAAGAAACTTTATCCTTGGCTTTTCGGTGGCTCCCGGCAATACCCATGACAGTGTCATGTTCGATGACGTTTACAACAAAACCGTAGCATGTTTTCCCGAAGTAGAAGCTGTTGTCGCAGATTCTGCATACAGAACCCCATGGATCGCGAAAAAGGTCATTGATGACGGTAGAAAGATGAAGTTAGATAACGATACTTTTGAAAACACAGAAAAATCAATGGTTTTCGCACAGCAGACAAGCAGGTATTGTACTAAAAATTGAATAACGCACCATATAGCGGCGTTTCTTACTTCCCATAACCGGGAGAACAGGAACGCCGCTTTTTTTATACCCTCTGTTACGGAGTAGGAACGAAAAAGACCTTGCCACGCAAGGCTTTCCGGGCGTGTTTC
>CAZHPZ010000054.1:0-6179 GCA_964534905.1 uncultured Lachnospiraceae bacterium
GATTTTGCGGTATATAAACTCGAACACGGCAATCTGATAAACGGACAGGGCTTATCCGTCAATACGGTACTCGGCATTGTGTCCGTGTTAAAGCAAGCGTTAAACGACGCCGTCGGTTTAGGCATTGTCGAAAAGGTATACGTTTCTTCTATTCGTTTACCGCAAGCGACCGAAAAGAAAATATCCGCTTTTGAACGGAGCGAACAACAAAAGATAGAACAATTTTGTATTCGTTCCGAAAAAGCGAACTATATCGGCATTATCGTTTGTCTTTATACGGGCATTCGGTTGGGAGAGTTGCTCGCACTCACTTGGTCGGATATAGATTTTGACCGCAGGATATTACATATCAGCAAAACGGTATACACGGCGAAAAAGGACGGCAAAAGAACAATAATCGTTGACGTGCCGAAAACGAAAAATTCCGTCCGTTCCATTCCGTTATCTTATCAAGTGATACGACTTTTGAAGTCGCTAAAAAAGCAATCGAAATCGGTATACGTTATCGCCACAAAACACGGCGGCATTGTGTCGGAACGGTCGTATCAAAGAACGTTTGCAAGTATACTCGGGCGGTGCGGCGTGCCGTATAAAAATTTTCATTCTCTCCGACACACGTTTGCGACACGGGCTTTGGAATACGGCATAGACGTGAAAACGTTGTCTGAAATTTTAGGGCACAAAAATGCATCGGTTACGCTCAATCGCTATTCGCATTCGCTTATGAGTTATAAAGCGGATATGATGAACAAACTCGGAAAAATGCTGGAATGACGGAAAAACTATACTTTTTAGGAAACAGGATAAGCGTAGGGGTAAAATTGCCGTCACTTCGTGACTTTACCCGCTACTTACTCTTTCGACAAGCGGGATACCCGCCTTTCGATATATTCAAATTCAAACATAAGGAGGAGATTTTATAGGTTGACAAAAAGACACAAACAATCCTACGACTTGGATATTCCCGAATATCAGCTTGAATCTCTTGCAAGAGTTTTACTACCGATGATGCAGGACTATCTTTCTTCGGAAGAAGGAAAGAAGGACTACGAGGAATGGCAAAAATCAAAACTGAATAAACAACAGAATAAAGAAAAAGAACCCCATTGACACCAATGGGATTAAACCGCAAATAAAGATTAAACGGCGGTAAAGGGTTCGCCGTAAAGCCTAAGAAAACGGTAGGCAGGTAAAGCACAAACGGCTCTACCTGCCTTTCTCTTTAAGGATTGAAATTCTCAAATTCGTCTATAAAACAAAATAGCCCGAACTTCTTACCGATGGTAAAAAAGTTCAAGCTATTAAGACTTGGTGCACCAAAAAGGACTTGAACCTTCACGTTTTGCAACACCGGATCCTAAGTCCGGCGCGTCTGCCAATTCCGCCATTGGTGCATATTCGAGGGAAAATCCCCTCGATTATTATGCGTTTTCTTTAAGCCATGCGTCAGCGGACGCCTTGCTCATTCTCTTAATGCTCTCGGTGGGATGGATGGACTCGGAACCGCCGTTTGCATAAAGATAATAATTTCCCTTTTCGGTAACGAAAAGAATCTCCTCATATCCCGTGGGGTCACCGTAGTGTCCTACCGTAACCTTCTTAAGGAGCTCATCCTTTTCCGTATCGTAAGTAACCTTGCAAATTATCTTATTCATTGCTTATCTCCTTATTTAATTTACTTCCATATTATATACTTTTTTCTTGAATTTGTCAAACGTTTTTTAACATTTCTACCCATTATACAAAAAGCATAAAATACGAATTATGTTATTATTCAAAATATCCAAATTTCTATTTACGTTCATCTTTTTTCAGCTTAAACATAAATTCAAACATACGCTCAACCTGATATTCAAGTACGTCGTCCGGCGCGATATTAGTCACACCGCCTATTATAGGAGCTTGTGATATCGCATTTTTAATTTGTATTATCTTATCATAAACGAACGGCTTGCCCGGAATTTCCTTTTGATGAGCCTCAAAATATCCGTTTTTATATACAAGCTTTAGCAAAAGCGTACAGGGAGTTTCAAGGAAATCTATCCTTATTTTCAATACCCTCTCCCTCTCCTCGTTTGTGGCAAAGCAGCCCGTCGCGCCTATATAAAACGGGGTATTATGAATGTATATATTCGAATATTCCGGTTCTCCGAAGCCGAGGGGAAAATGATATGCTTCGTCGTTTTGCTCGTAATGCATATACATTTTTCCGTTTTCCACGGCAAAAGAAAGCGACTTAAATCCCTTGGAATAATTATTTTCGACCACCTGCCAAACAAGCGGCAATATTCCGACGCTTGCCATTCTCTTGTCGTCGCTGACAAGTCTTATACCGTCAAGGTCCTTACATTCGGGCGGCAAAAATCCGAGCTTGTATTTTTTCAGCTCAGCATGAGAAAGAGTTACAAAATTCCGACTGACGCCTATTCTTTTAAGCGTTGCATCAAGATACCTTTTATCTGCGTAATTTCTTTTATACGGCTCTGCAAATTTTTTATCAAAATGCTTTTGTACTATGGCAAAATAATTACTTTGCTGAAACAGTTCATCATTTCCGGCATTGCTAACTATAACTATGCCGTTCTTTTTGAAGCACCAAACGTTTTGGCCGAGCATCCCGTTAAAAAGCACTTGATCCTCGGTTTTATTTACCCACATTTGAAATCCGTAATTGAATCCGTATGAGGAATCCTTACTTCTTGCGTGTACCCTGGCGGCATTTTTCAGATATTTCTCGGAAATGATTCTTTTTCCGTTCCATATGCCACCGTTCAAAAGCATAACTCCGATCTTTGCAAAATCACAGGGGGTTATATACAAGCCCCAACCGCCGTATTCTATTCCCTCGGCACTTTTTTCCCAATAATAATTATTTATGCCGAGAGGTGCAAAAAGTCTATCCTCAAGATAGTCGGAAAGCCCCTCTCCGCTGACTTTTTTTACGATGCAGGAGAGCATATAGGTATTTGTGCTGTTATAAAAGAATTTTTCTCCGGGGTCATGCGTAAGCGGTGTATTCACAAACGCCTTGAACAGGCTTTTCTCATTCATCGCTCCGGTTTCCTCAAGAGCAGTCATTCCGCTTTGCATAGTAAGCAGATCATATACCGTCATACCGCGCATTCTATGCTTTTCAATAGCGTTCATCTCGCTCTCAAATATTTCGTCAAGTCTTGTATTCAATGAGATTTTGCCCTCATCTATAAGCATACCGACAGCTATCGATGTAACGCTCTTACACGCCGAAAAGGTTGATTTCCATATTCCCTTTTTGTGAGATCCGAAATATGCTTCGCACAAAATGCGTCCGTTTCTGACTATAACCACATTATGCATATTAATGCTTTGATCTCTGTATATCTCATCAAGAAACTGTGCAATCTCACGTGAGGAGACACCTTGATTCTCGGGAATATCCGATGGCATATCCGTAAGTGCCGAGCCGTATTCAAAGCACGGCTTTCCCGCAGTTGCGGGCAGAATGCCGCGTCTGCTGTTGTTTATATCCAAGAGTCGTGTAAGCATGGTTATTTTTTTAAGCGGCATAAGATTCCTCCTATTTTTCTTCTTTTTCACCGTAGCTGCAAAGATGAATTATCGGACAGTCGCTGCATCTCGGCTTTTTAGCCGAGCAATAATCTCTGCCAAACTGAACTATTCTATGACAGAGGTCGCTCTGCTCATTCGGTTCAACAAGATCACTCATTATTATTTCCACCTTATACGGATCCTTAAGCGTTTCGGGATACATTCCGAGACGTCCGCAAATTCTTATCATGTGTGTATCCGCAACAATAGCGGGCTTATGATAAATATCTCCGAGTAAAAGATTCGCTATCTTGCGTCCGACTCCCGAAAGCTTAAGAAGCTCGTCCATCTCGTCAGGAAGCACTCCGTCATATATATCTACAAGTGCGGTACATGATTCCTTAATGCTTTTTGCCTTGCCTCTGTAAAGGCCGCAAGGACGTATTATTTCTTCAATCTGCTCGACATCTGCACGCGCCAAGCTTTCACAGGTAGGAAATTTCGCAAAGAGCTCTCGGCATACAATATTTACACGCAGATCTGTGCATTGAGCCGAAAGTCTGCCCATAACAAGAAGTTTCCACGGCTCTCCGTTGTATTCAAGGGCACAGGATGCGTCGGGATATACTTTTTTCAATTCTTCTGTTATAAGAGATATTCTTTTTTTCTTGTCAAGCTTATCCATATTACTCCACCGTATACGATTTTATTATCATAACTCTTCCGAGGGTGTTAATATCCACGGCGGTATCCACGGTTGCGATTACGGATCTGCTCGCCTCGTCGACCGTAACGCTTTTAACAGTACCGATTTTTATACCGTAAGGATAGATACTTCCCTTTCCGCTTGAAATGACAGTATCGCCGACGGCTATATCGTCAAAGCTTGAAAGTCCCGTTGTATAATGAAATCTGCAAGAAGCGTCCGTATATCCGTCGGCAATTCCGACCAAAGCGCTTCTCTCTATTATCGCACCTACGGATGACGAAACGTCTGTAATACAGACCACCTCACATGAGGTAAGTCCGACCTCGCTTACTCTGCCTACGAGTCCCTGACCGGTTATTACCGCCATACCCGTTTCAATTCCATGCAAGGAGCCCTTATTAAGAGTCAGGGTTTGATGTGCTCCACCGGCATTTTTGCCTATTACTGAAGCATCCTCAAGCTCAAACGAGGTATTATGATTTTTTACGTCAAGAAAATCTCTTAACCAAGCATTTTCTTCCTTTAGCACCTCAAGATCACTCTTTAGCTTTTTCAGTTCATCATTCTCCTCGCGCAAAGCCTGATTTTCCTCAAGAAGTCTGTCAAATTCGGTGAAATAATCGGTAAAGCCCTTAATACCGTTTGCGCAAAAATTAAACACAGCCCTGACAGGAGTCGATACGACATTGAATGCGTCCTTTAAAAACCATGAGTTTCCGCCAACCGACAGTACGACTGAAAAAGCCGTAAGACAAAGTGCTACGGTAAGACATATAAGAAAAAATTTATTCTTAAAAATACGCATTTCAACCTCTTTCTATCTCAAAATGGGGCACAAAAGCCCCATTCTGAAAACGTAAAAATTATTTTCTTGCAATAACCTCTTTTGCACGATTGGCAATATTCTCTGCAGTAAGTCCGTAGTATTCCATAAGTGCGGGCACTGTACCGGAGCGTCCGAATTCATCCTGAACGCCTATTCTTGCCATAGGTACGGGGCAATTCTCGACGAGCACCTCTGCAACCGCAGATCCGAGTCCGCCGTTGACGTTATGCTCCTCGGCAACAACAAGCGCGCCTGTTTCCTTTGCCGCCTTAACAAGGATATCCTTATCTATGGGCTTTATGGTATGAATATTGATAACTCTTGCACTAATGCCCTCTTTTGCAAGAAGCTCTTTTGCCTCAAGGCAGGTGCTGACCATAAATCCTGTTCCCACGAGAGTTACATCGGAACCGTCCGCAAGGAGCACGCCCTTTCCTATCTCGAATTTATAATCTGCGTTATCGTTGATAACGGGAAGTGCATATCTGCCGAATCGCATATAAACGGGGCCGTCGTGAAGTATTGCCGCCTCAACCGCCGCACGCGTTTCAACTGCGTCCGCGGGATTGATGATAACCATCCCCGGGATTGATCTCATCGTTGCGAAATCTTCGTTACATTGGTGAGTTGCGCCGTCCTCTCCGACGGAAATACCGCCGTGAGTTGCACCTATTTTTACATTGAGATGTGTATATCCGATTGAGTTTCTTACCTGCTCGAATGCTCTGCCAGCTGCAAACATTGCGAATGTGGATGTAAATACGGTCTTGCCCGTAGATGCAATACCTGCCGCAACGCTCATCATATTTCCCTCTGCTATTCCGCAATCGAAAAATCTCTCCGGATACTGCTTTTTGAATATGCTTGTTTTTGTTGCCGCCGCAAGGTCTGCGTCAAGCACTACGAAATCATATTTGGGAGCAAGCTCACAAAGTGCATTTCCGTATGCTTCTCTTGTTGCTACTTTTTTAACGTCTGCCATTGTTATCTCCTCCTATCAAATAAATCTCGTCTTAAGCTCTTCAACAGCAGCCGCATGCTGCTCATCATTCGGAGCCGCACCGTGCCATGATACGGAGTTTTCCATAAAGGAAACGCCCTTACCCTTGGTGGTTT
>CAZHPZ010000055.1:0-6057 GCA_964534905.1 uncultured Lachnospiraceae bacterium
CGGGGAATTAGCGGAGCCCTGTACCTGAAATCCGCTACAGCAGGGGTTCATTCCTTTTTTGAGGGCTGAGCTTTTATGGTCTGTGTCGTATTCTGCTGTGATGACGAGTGGGTCTTGCGCAATCGGAAATTGTGAACTATGTCAGGTGGGGGACCAAGCAGCATTAAGCAGTCAATCCGGTGTGCCGCGAGGCAGCCTGCTTTGAGCAGCGGATATGTTCGTCGCATAAGGGTGATGTTCGATCTTAGGGTGTATGGTCTTATTTTGCGGCTTTTTATTTTTTAGGAGGTTTTATGCATCAGGCTTTATATAGAAAATGGCGTCCGAAAAGCTTTAGCGAGGTTTGCGGTCAAGAGCATATAACCTCAATACTTAAGCAGGAGGCTATCGAGGGAAAATTCAGCCACGCGTATCTTTTTTGCGGCTCACGAGGAACGGGAAAGACAACGTGCGCTAAGATCCTTTCAAAGGCAGTCAACTGCGAAAATATCCAAAACGGAGACCCTTGCGGCGTGTGCCCGTCCTGCCTTGCGATAGAGAACGGTACCACAACAGACGTACTTGAAATGGACGCGGCATCGAACAACGGCGTTGATAACATCAGAGATATCAGGGATGAGGTCGTTTATTCTCCATCGCTGCTCAAGTATAGAGTATATATTGTCGATGAGGTTCATATGCTTTCAAACAGTGCATTTAATGCATTGCTTAAAACACTTGAGGAGCCGCCGTCACATGCTATATTTATTCTTGCCACAACAGAGCTTCATAAGCTGCCGGCAACGATCGTTTCACGGTGTCAGCGCTTTGAATTCCGCAGAATAGCTACGGATGTGCTTACCGGTAGAATAAAATTTATCGCAGAGCAGGAGAATATAGAAATCGACGACGATGCGGCACGCCTTATCGCAAGATATTCTCAGGGAGGTATGCGAGACAGCATAAGTCTTTTGGAGCTTTGTGCGTCAAGCGGCAGGAAAATTGATGTTAAAAGTGTAAACGAAACCATAGGCTCTGCGGGCAGAGAAAGAATGATGGACGTTGCACGTGCTATAGGAGAAAAGAATTACGATTTTCTTTTCGCCGAGATAGATGAGGTTATTACCTCATCAAAGGATATAACTGTTTTTTGGCAGGATCTAATATCCCTTTACAGAGATATGCTCGTTATGAGAACGGTAAAGGAGGGAGCGAAATATCTCGACCTTACCGACTATGAGGCAAAGACACTTTATGAAATAGCAAGGGGATTTTCAAAGGAGATCCTTATATATCACTGTAAAATGCTTGAGGACGCTCTGTCTGCTATGCAAAGTGCAGGCGCCGTAAAGAGAATAATTGCAGAGCTTTGCTTTGTAAAAATGTGTGACGATAATCTCAGTACGTCAAATGAAGCGCTTTTGGTAAGAATATCAAGACTTGAGGCAAGGCTTGCTTCTCTGAAGTCGGTGCCTGTGCAGGAGCAGGTGAATAACGATAGCTCCGATAATAGTGTTGCACCGAACAGGGAGCATCGAAACACACAGGAGAGCAGCAATCCCTCCGGATCTGAGAAAGTTAAGCCGAGCACTCAGATGGCACGTGCGGCAAAGCCTCTTAAGGTTTGGAGTGAGGTCGTGCAGACCATACAAGGCTTCGATATGGGAGCGTATAGCTTTCTTAAAAAGACGAGAGCATATGTCGGCGAGGATTTAAGGATACATGTTTTGGCTGACGCTCTCTTCGCTATTGATAAGCCCGAGATAAAGCATGCACTTGCAAGTGCTCTTACGCAGTATACGGATAAGCCGTATACGGAGCAGGATATCGTTTATGAAAAGGACGACGGGCGCCTTGAACTTGAGGACGATCTTTCGGATCTTGATGATATCTTTAATTTTAGTGAATAATTGAAAGGAAATAATAAAATGAAAGCAAGAATTCCAAACGGTATGGGCGGAGGTCCGAGCAATCTCAACGCTATGATAAAGCAGGCTCAGAAAATGCAGGAGGATATGACCGCAAAGCAGGAGGAGCTTGACGCAAGAGAATATGAAATAAGCGCAGGCGGCGGAGTCGTAGGCGTTAAGATAAACGGTAAGAGAGAGATACTCTCAATAGATATAAAGCCCGAGATAGTCGATCCCGATGATATCGAGACATTGTCCGACATTCTTGTTGCGGCTGTAAATGAGGCTATTAAGAGAGTTAACGATACCAATGAAAAAGAAATGCAAGCCATCACGGGTCAGATGAATATGCCCGGTATGTTCTGATATGGCAGAGCAAATAGAATCTCTGCAGAGACTTTCTGAAGCCTTTGCCCGTCTGCCCGGAATAGGTAAAAAGAGCGCTATGCGCCTTGCGTTTTCTATTTTGGAGCTTAGCGATGAGCAAGCCGAGAGCTTTGCCAATACCATACTTGAGGCTAAGGAAAGAGTGCATCTTTGCCCCATATGCCAAAGCCTTACGGATAAGGACGTGTGCTCTGTTTGCAACGATATTTCACGAGACAAAAGCACAATAATGGTTCTTGAGGACACTAAAGCTGTTATGTCGCTTGAAAAGGTACGGGAATACAGGGGAATGTATCACGTTCTTCACGGAGTCCTTTCTCCTATGAACGGAATGACTCCGGATAAGCTAAAGATAAAGGAGCTTCTGGCACGTCTTGCCGATGATTCGGTAAAGGAGATAATTATAGCGACCAATCCGACCGTTGAGGGGGAAGCAACCGCTATGTACCTTTCGAAGCTTTTGAAGCCGTTTGACGTCAAGATTACAAGACTTGCTTACGGTATTCCCGTCGGTAGTGACCTTGAATATGCGGACGAGGTAACTCTTTACCGTGCTATTGAGGGAAGACGGGATATATAAAATGAAAAGCGATGCTTAGGCATCGCTTTTTTTGTGTTATGATTTTTTTAATATTACCGTAAAGGTGCAGCCTATATCATCGTTGTTTTTTACGCTTATTTCGCCGCCTTCAAGGTCGATGACCTTTTTGGCAAGTGCAAGTCCGAGACCGCTGCCCTCTTTTTTATGCATGGTGTCCGATTGATAAAATTTGTCGAAAATGTGCTTTTGAGCATTTTCGTCTATTCCGGGACCTTGATCGGATATTGTAAATACGATTTTATCGGTCTGATTGGAAAGCCTTATTTTTATTTCTCCGTTTTCGGGGCTGAATTTGATTGCATTTCCGATGAGATTGTCCCAAATGTGACGCATAAGTCCCTCGTTGCCGAGATAGTCAGTGTCGTCCATTTCGATATCGAATTCGATATTTTTGTTATCCCATTCGCGTTCAAATGCGAGCAGGGAAGCTCTTATTTGCTCGTCAAGGTCGAAATTTATCTTGTTCGAAATAATGGATTTGTTTTCTATTCTCGAAAGAAGAAGTATGCTTCCCGTCAAGGTGGAGAGGCGCTGCGTGTTGAAAATGATTTTCTCAACATATTCCTTTTGCTCGTCCGTCAGGTTGTCATCATCCTGAAGAAGCATCGAATAGCCCTCTATCGCACCTATCGGAGTTTTGAATTCGTGTGAAACATTGGAAACAAAATCCGATTGCAATATTTCTGTCGACTGAAGCTCCTGTGCCATCATATTGAATCCGGAGTAAAGCTCACGTATCTCGGCGGATGATTTTTTTGTGTCTATTCTGACGGAAAAATCGCCGCCTGCTATTTTGTCCATAGCCTCAGTTACTCTTTTCATAGGTTTAAAGCACCATCTTGTGAGCGCATTTGTGGCAAATATACCAACGCACAGAGCTATAATAAACAGCTCTACGATGATAGGTATGTTCCAATAATCCTTGAAAATGGCAACAAATACTGTATCTATTATCAGAGCAAGGGCAATACTTGCGATTATTTCAACCGTGACGGTTATTATGAGGCGTGAACGGAGCGTAAAACGCTTTTTTAACTGACGCAGACTTTGAAACAGTTCTTTATCATTCATAATTTCACAACCTTATATCCGACTCCGCGCATAGTTACGATTTTAAAATCGGAGTTGTTTTTAAAACGGTCACGAAGTCTTGCTATATGTACATCTATGGTGTGCGTATCGCTTTCGTTGTCATATCCCCAAATTTCGTCCATAAGCTGATGACGTGTGAATATTTTACCGGGATAAGATGCCATTTTGTAAAGCAGCATAAATTCCTTCTGGGGAAGCACCATGCTTTCATCCTCGGTGTATACGGTGAGAGAATCAAGCTCAAGTGTCGTTTTTCCGATCACCTGCTTTCGCTCGTTTATCATCTGCGCACGTCGAAGAAGCGCACCTACTCTGAGCACCATTTCGTTTATATTGATGGGCTTCACCATATAGTCGTCCGTGCCGAGTGCAAAGCCCTGACGCATATCGTCAAATGTATCCTTTGCGGTTATCAGCATAATAGGCGTTGTATTTCCCGATGAACGCAGGATGCGTACAAATTCATATCCGTCCATAACCGGCATCATAATATCGGATATTATCAGATCATAGTAATCCTTGTCCATTGCGTCAAGGGCTTCCTGACCGTTTCCGACGGTACGTGTATAGTAGCCGTTTTTTGTAAGTATGTGTGAGAAGAGCTGACGCAACTCTCGGTCGTCCTCGGCAATTAAAATTTTAAACATAGTTGCTCCAATCTCGGTTATTTATTCCGCGCTCATAGCCTTGTTTTCTCGAATGATCGCATTTATAGTCAATACATCGGAGTCGGGCTTTTTGAGCATAAGATTCATAATTGCGTTTTCTATCATTGAATATGTAAACAATATCAGCACCAATATTACGTAAGGCTCCGCAAATCCGAAGAATGTGGAAACGGGCACGAACATTATCGCTCCGCCGAGTATCTTTGATGAGAGGGAATGAATGTAATAGGGCTTTCCGAATCTCACAAGAGATATTATGGGAGATATTGTTGCTATGCAAAGGCTTATCAAAAGCCAGATCTTCATTGATTTCGAAAGTATTTTGTGCTTGAATGCCATTTTTACTACGTTGCTTACCAAAAGAACGTCCGCCGTGGTATCAAGTATAGCACCTTCGGTAGAGCAGGTGTTGGTTTTGCGTGCGATAGTCCCGTCGACCATATCTGTAAGCTGTGCTATAAAGTATACTACGAGAAACGGCACCGATATCTCACCGAAGAATAAAAGCAATATCAGCGCAAGCACTATTCTCGATATTGTAAGTATATTTGCAAGATATTTCATATTACCTCCTGAATTATAACATATTATTTTAAAATAAGCAAGTGATTTGCGGTATTATTTATGCGTGTATCTTGAGTATGGGATCACCGACGGTTACGCTCCATACATGCATCGTATCGCTGTTTTGTATCATATAGATAAGACTGTTCAGCATATCAAGACTCAAGAGTATGGCAAGGCTGATTGCCACGGCTCCGATAACGTTCGGATTGGCTTTGTCAAAGAGATTAAGCATAGGCTTAAGCATAAATTTCATAAATACCGTTATAAGTGTTGCAAATGCCGCGCTTGTCGGAACGGATGTGTAGCGTGTGATGTGAAGGGGAATGGACGAATAATCCCACCAAATAATATCACAGCCCCATTCGATCGCATATCCGAGAATAATCTCACCGATGCAAACGCAAAGGAATGCTATTACAAAATAATAAGCGGTTGACAGTGCACTCGATTGAATATTTAATTTCTTTGTGAAAAGCTTCGGTGTCTCGGGAGTGCCGAAAAGCAAGTATATTGCGAAAATAGCCAATCCGTATCCCCAAAGAAACGGCAGAAGCATATTTCTGTTGTTTATGACACCCTGAGTTGTCGCTATCCATATATTTTCTATGCAAAAGCCGAGAAATGATACCGTTATCATTACCATCAGCATTGATGATGATTTCTTGTGCATATTTGCTCCTCTCATACTACTTTATTTCATACGGTATTTTACAACCTTTTTTTCAACTGTATCTCAAATGAAATTCAATAAATGTTGATAATCAGTACAACCTATTATATTGCTCCGATATTTATTAATTATTTGAAAAATGTTTGCTTTTTGTTAATTGCGAAGTGGACAATAAAATGCTTA
>CAZHPZ010000056.1:0-5915 GCA_964534905.1 uncultured Lachnospiraceae bacterium
CACTGACTTCGGTGGTCCGAATCCACCATCCCCCACCAGAAAAAGTCCAAGCTTGTCTTGGACTTTTTCCAAGAATATTAGTTTTGCATTCGAGTGTTTTTCTAAAACCTTTTTCATAGTTTTCCAACAAAAAACCGACCCTTTGGGTTGGTTTTTTGCTTTATACGGTATTAACGGTAAATAAAAAATCAGCGTGCCGACTTAAGACGGCACGCTGTGAACATCACTTTAAAAAACCAATCCGGCAAAAACTGAAATTATCGCAAGGATAACGTAGATTACCGCAGTCATAGCATATACAAGGGCGTAAGCAACGAGCATAACACCGATTGCGATCGGAATGAAAACAATTGCGAGTATTGCGAGAAGCACGGACATAATGCCAGTCCATGTCTCACTGCTTGAAACTATGTCGATCATCTTGTTCCAAAGGGAAACAACTGTCTCCTTTATGCCGGCGAGAGCTCCGTTTATTTCGTCGAGGCTCTGTAGCTCCGCGGACTCCTCAGCGGCAAATGCGGGAAGCATCGACACGGAGAAAAGAGTGCATATAAGTATCAATAAAAGCGATAAAGAAACGGCTTTTTTCATAATATATCTCCTTAGAAAAGAATTAATTATCATTCTGCTGACTAAATTTTACTCCATTTGAAGCGGTTTGTCAAGATATTATGCAAAATTTGTATCTTATCTTTTGAATTGATTTGCATATTTCACTATTTTTGGGTCAAAATGTATAATATTTTTATAAAAAATGCATATATTGCTATTGCTTTTTTGAATTTATTGTGGTATAATCTTGTAATATGATGAAAAAGAGGGATGCTTGAGTGAGGGAAAGAGCGAGGTCACTTGTAAAGGGAATTGTTTTAATATTTTCTCTTGGGTTGCTTTATTATCTTTTTTACAGGATAACGGGCGGAGGATTTATTTGCCCTCTGAACCGCATCACAGGTCTTTTGTGTCCGCTGTGCGGAGTAACCAGAATGTGCGTGTCGCTGTTGTCGCTTGATTTTTCATCTGCATTTTATTATAACGCCGCTGTGATGCTTCTTTTTCCGATTTGGCTCGCCGTTGCGCTATATTCTTTTTATCGTTACGTAAGATACGGAGAGAGCAAAATGCGCCGTGTTCAGTGGGCGGCGGTCGTTTTCAGCGCCGCTGTGCTCCTTCTGTTTTGCGTTTTCAGAAATATTTTCGAGCTCGGCTTGACACCCGAGATAAAAATACAGTTTAATTTATTTGACCGAAATGCTTACGGTCGAGGAGGTTTGTTATGAAAGAAATTTTGGAATCGATAGCTTCGCAATATGAGCTTTACATAAGACTTTTGCTCGCTTGCCTTTGCGGAGCGGTTATAGGATTTGAGAGAAGCGTCCGCAGAAAGGACGCCGGAATTAAAACTCACGTTATTCTGGCGCTCGGTTCGGCGCTTACTATGATAATTTCACAGTACGGATTTTTGAATCTCAATCTTTCGGGTGAGCTTAAGGCGGATGTTTCGCGTATTGCCTCTAATATACTCACAAGCGTGTCCTTCCTTTGCGCAGGCGTAATCTTCGTCAGGGGTGCGTCCGTTAAGGGACTTACCACCGCAACCGGAATATGGACGACTGCAAGTATAGGAATGGCCGCCGGAGCCGGAATGTATGCTATCACGGTGTTCGTTACATGCCTTGTCATCGTTATACATCTTCTTCTTGTCAAGATCTCCGCTAAAATAGAAACGCACTATTACGTTGACGTCGAGCTTAAGGTGTCGGAGAGCGTGACCGTGGAAAACGTGGTCAAGTCTCTCTCGGATATAACAAATGCCACACCGAGCTCCATAAAGCTTACCAAGGTGAACGGAGAGAACATTTATAAGGTCAACTTTAATATCGAGCATACCGTAAATGAGTCCGAGCTTATGCAGAAAATAAGCGAAAACGAATACGTATCTCACGTATCGTGGACGGCTCTTTGATATGAAAAAATCCCGCTGTGTCGGGATTTTTCTTTTTTCTATTGCAATTTAGGGGGATTTGTGCTATAATTTTCCCCGATGTTGATATTAGTTTCTCTTGCGAGAGAAAGGAGTAATATGAAGATTATCATCGTTGGATGCGGAAAAATAGGAAAATCAATGGTGCGCAGCCTCACCGCCGAGGGACACGACGTTGTCGTCGTGGACAATAAAGCGTCAAAACTCAACGAAACCGTGGATATGTTTGACGTTATGGGAGTTTGTGGAAATGCCGCCGATTGTGATACGCTGACGGAGGCGGGAGTCTTGGGAGCCGACATACTTGTGTCCGCAACGGATTCCGATGAAATGAATATGCTGACCTGTTATATTGCAAAGAAGCTCGGCGCAAAGCACACCGTGGCGAGAATAAGAAATCCGGAATATAACGATCAGAGCCTCGGATTTCTTCGCTCTCAGCTTGACCTTTCAATATCCTTGAATCCCGAGCTTCTTATAGCCGAGGAGATTGCCAATATACTTCAGCTGCCTTCTGCGGTAAAGCTTGAGCAATTTTCGCGCAGAAGCGTTGAGATGGTTGAAATAATTATTCCGCAGGAGTCACAGCTTTGCGGTATGACTCTTATAAAAATGCGTGAGAAATACAGAGCCGATTATCTTATCTGCACCGTGCAGAGAAATAATGCGGTATATATTCCCGACGGACGCTTTGAGCTTATGGCGGGCGACAGGATAGGACTTGTTGCGGCGCATTCCGAGATATCGAAGCTTCTGTCGATGCTCGGACTGCTTAAAAAGCGTGCCGAGAGCGTTATGATACTCGGTGGCGGAAAGGCGTCGTATTACCTTGCGAAAAAGCTCATTTCTCTCGGAGTTGACGTTAAGATTATAGAAAAGCTTGAGGACAGATGTCAGTTTCTTGCGGACGAGCTTCCGGAGGCGGTTATCATAAACGGCGACGGAGCAAAGCAGGAGCTTTTGCTTGAGGAGGGCGTTTCGCATATAGACGCGTTCGTTTCTCTGACGGGAATGGATGAGCAGAATATTATGCTTTCTATATTTGCCTCTATGCAGAACGTTCCCAAGGTCGTTGCAAAAATAAACCGTGACGAGCTTTTGACTATGGCCGATAAGCTCGGAGTTGAAACCGTTGTTTCGCCCTCGCACCTTACTACGAATATAATCGTTCGCTACGCAAGAGCACTTGAAAATTCCAAGGGCTCGAACGTCGAAACGCTCTATAAGCTTGTCGACGGCAAGGCGGAAGCGCTTGAATTTAAGGTCGGAGAGGGATCTCGTGCAGAGGGAATAGCCCTTAAGGATATAAAGCTTAAGCCCGACGTCCTCATTGCCGGAATAACAAGAGGACGTAAAACGATAATACCCTCCGGTAACGATATGATACTTAAGGGAGACAGGGTCATCGTAATATCCACGGATCAGAGATTTAACGATCTTGACGATATATTGATGTAAGAGGTGCCTATGAATAAAAAAATGGTGTTTTCGACTCTCGGTCAGCTTACCTTGTCCGAGGCTCTGATGATGCTTTTGCCGTTTGCGATCTCGCTGATATACGGAGAGACGGTGGCGGCGATGTCCTTTGCCGTTACGGCATTGGTTGCGGCACTTTTGGGACTTGTCCTCTATTTCGGATTTAGGACGGAGAATAAGATAATATTCGCCAAAGAGGGATTTGTAATAGTCGCTCTCGGATGGATAACCGTGTCCGCGATAGGTGCCTTGCCTTTTGTCATCAGCGGAGATATACCGTCGTATATAGATGCGTTTTTCGAAACGGTCAGCGGATTTACAACGACGGGTGCTTCAATACTTACAAATGTTGAATCGCTTTCGCACGGTGGGCTTTTTTGGAGAAGCTTTACACATTGGGTAGGCGGAATGGGCGTTCTTGTCTTTATAATGGCTATCGTGCCGTCAGTTTCGGATCGCTCGATACACATTATGCGTGCGGAAATGCCGGGTCCCATTGTCGGAAAGATAGTGCCGAGAGCAAGACAGACCGCAAGAATACTGTATATAATTTATCTCGGTATGACCGCTCTTCAGATTGTTTTGCTTCTGCTCGGCGGTATGCCCCTGTTTGATAGCCTGCTTCACGCATTCGGAACTGCAGGCACGGGAGGCTTCGGAATAAAATCCGACAGCGTAGCATCGTATAGCCCGTATTTGCAATGGGTAATAACGGTATTTATGTTCCTTTTCGGAGTGAACTTTAATATTTATTATCTTATTTTAATGAAGAAATTCCGTTCCGCTGCAAAGAGCGGAGAGCTTTGGGCATACTTGGGCGTGACGGTTGCCGCAACGGCGATAATCTGCGTGAATATTATGCCGACCTGCTCCGGTTTTTCGGAGGCTCTGCGTGCGGCGGCGTTTCAGGTGTCCTCAATATTCACTACGACGGGATATTCCACCGTGGACTTTAATTTGTGGCCCACGCTTTCGAAAACGGTGCTTGTCGTGCTGATGTTTTCGGGCGCTTGTGCGGGATCCACAAGCGGAGGATTTAAGCTTACGAGAATTATAATGCTCTTCAAGGCAATAAAGCAGGAGCTTCGCCATATGCTTCACCCGAGATCGGTGGCAAGTGTAAGATTTGAGGGAAAGACAGTCGATAAATCAACGCTTTCGAGCCTCAGCCTCTATCTTGCCGTGTATTTGCTTTGCTTTATATCCGTTCTGCTCCTTGTTTCGTTTGAACCGTTTGACTTTGAAACGAACTTTACGGCAACGCTTTCGTGTATAAATAATATCGGACCGGGATTTGCGGGCGTCGGACCCATGTCGAGCTTTGCGGACTATACGGGATTTTCTAAGATAGTGCTTTCGTTTGCAATGCTTCTCGGACGTCTTGAGATATATCCGATGATATTTGCACTCTCGCCGTCAACATGGATAAAGAAATAATTTGAAAAATAAAATGCCCTCGGAGAAAATCCGAGGGTATTTTGCATTGCTTGCTCCTGCCGAGTGCCGAAAATCAGCGCATAGGCGCGTGCCCAAGATTCTTCGCTGCGCTCGAGAATGACCGCTAAAGCGGTCGGGCACTTTGTTTGCACAAACTCTGCGATAAAAAAGTTTCGGTCAAGCATTTTCAAAGGCTTGCGCCCGCGCGGCGTGAGCGCAAAACGGTGTTTCTTTTTGAGAACTTTTTCTTTGCGCTTATTGTGTCAAAGAAAAAGTGGATAATAGACGAGTATAAATAAAATCTCTGTAATGAAACCTTGTAGGGCAGGGGCTTGACTCCCGCCGCTTTGATGCAGAATAATATGGGTATTCAACGGTTGCTTGCTGTGTTCGCACTGATAATTGCCTCCCTCCCGGATGGAGCCTTGGATGTGCGTGTCGACTTTAGTAAAGCGGCGGGAGCAAAGCCCCGCCATACGGGGTTCTGTGTAGCGGAGAGTCTGTGCGTTGATTTATAGTTTGTGCTTGTCTTTACTTCGCTTTTTCTTTTGAGAAAACAGCCCCAAAAGAAAAAAGCTCGCAAAAAGAAAATGGCGATATGCGCTCATGCCGCGCGGGCAGTCACTTTTGAAAAAGTGACACAAAACTTTTTTTGCGGCATTGGCAAGTACTAACAACGCGCACAGCCATAAGCCTTCTCCAGCGGGAGAAGGTGGCAGCCGTAGGCTGACGGATGAGGTGTTACCAAGCAAAAGATTTTTCTGTTGTAAACGGTGGTATCACGGTGGATTTTGAGGTTAGCGTGCAGTCGTGCGGTTACAAAATCGCAATGAATGCTCTGAAACAAAATTCGTGAAATTATTACAAATAACGAAAAATAGGACGCCTAATATATTATTAGGCGTCCTGTTTCTCATATATTTTATTCCTTTTTATACGAAAAGTCAATAGTTTTTGAATAAATTTTTACATTTTATTCGACAATCTGCATAAAATGCCGTAAAAAATGTCCGATTTT
>CAZHPZ010000057.1:0-5766 GCA_964534905.1 uncultured Lachnospiraceae bacterium
GCCTCGTCTATCAAAAACACATATCTTCCCTGTGCTCCGCCCTCAAAATATCTTCTGAAATACACATTGGGGTCAAAAACATAATTGTAATCACATATTATCACATCGCAAAGCTCCGAAAGATCAAGTGAAAGCTCATACGGACAAACCTTATACTTTTTCGCTGTGGAGAGAATAAGCCCTTGAGTATATCCGCTGTAATTTTTCACGAGTTCTCCGATTGCATCGTCGACTCTGTCGTAATATCCCCTTGCCATTTCGCAATCGAGAGAATTGCAAAAGCAACTGACTCCGGCTCTGCTCTGCCCGGCTCTCGGGCAAAGACATACGCTGTCCCTTGAGCTTATCATAACCGTTTTGAGACGTGCACCTGCCGAATACATCTTCGACATTGCCGAAAATGCCTCGCGGGACGTGCTGGTCTTTGCGGTAAGATAAAATATCTTATCTATCCTACCCTCGCACAAAGCCTTCACTGCGGGATAAAGAGCAGAGATCGTTTTTCCCGTTCCCGTAGGAGCCTGAACAAACGCTTCTCTGCCCTTAACTATGCTTGCGTAAACGCTGCGCACCATCTGCTCCTGCCCCTCTCTTATTTCCTTATAGGGAAACGGAGCTCTTTTAGCGCGGGGCAAGATAACGTCCGTCCTCTCAAGCATAAGCTGCGCGTAAATATCCGTTTTTTCGAGAAGCTCAAAATAGAATTTTTTAAGTGCTTCAAACGTAAAGCTGTCCTCGATAATCTTTATCCTGCGAGCTGCTCCGAGGCAGATAACGATACGCACATTTACACGCGAAAGTGAATTTTTGCAGGCGTAAAAGTACGCCCACACCTTGAGCATAGCTATATCATAGCTATCGGGAAACGATGTATCTCCGTAATATTTTCTTTCTATAAATCTGTCGACATTGCCGCAGTCCCCCTGCCTGTACGCCCTGTGAGCACATGCGCTTACAGTATAATAAACACCGTGCAGAGAAGCGGTATTGACAAGATCGCAATTTACACGTACCGATTCAAGCGCCCTGTCATAATCGGGCATTTGAGAAAGGTATGTGTCAAATCCGCGGCAGCCTATATTCATATCCGAGGGGGCTCGTGCGTCAAGATCGCCTGCCCTTGCCGTTCGTGCGCACAGCTCTTGCGCGGACAGCTCCATACAGCATTCGTTTTCGTTATATCGCATATACTCCTCCCTCTTTTATCTATATTGTATATGATATCACAAATCCCACATTCCGTCAAGACAAAATGCAACTCGTGTGTAAATCCTCTCCCACCGTTATTTTCTCTGCACATATTTCACTCACAAATAATAAACTGAAAGCAGAAGCAAAGCAAGCATTTTAAGGAGGCGTATATGCCGACAAAAGACGACAAGGGAGCCGTTGCTCCGAAAGCTCAGCTTAAGCTTTCCGCACGGGAATTTGTAACGGTATACAGCTTTGAGGGGCTCGATGCCCTGTCATTCGCATGCAGAGAGTTTGAGCGTCTCGGATTCTCAAAGGAAAGCTCTCTTTATAAAAGCACCTCAGGAAGATATTTTTTATTTATACGGGACGGTGCTCAGGAAAATAAAAAAAGCCCGTCCTCGTCCTTTTTATCGGAGTTCGGAGAGCTCGAAAGCACAGAAAACGTTCGCATACTGCTCGGAGAACGCGGAAAATGCATTTGCCGCTCAAATGCGGTAAAAACAATATCCGAAATATAAACAAAGCTCCTCTGAAAATCAGAGGAGCTTGGAGCTGCTAATCAGAATCGAACTGATGACCTCGTCATTACCAATGACGTGCTCTACCGACTGAGCCATAGCAGCGTGTCTTGCGACTTTGTTATTATATCACAATCAAAAGCAAAAATCAATACCTTTTTTGCAATTTTTTACGATTTTCTTTTTTTCGTAACCGTATTTCAAAAGCTCGGGGCGAGCCAACACATCTCGCCCCGGTTAATTACCTCTTTACAATAACGCTCATCATAGTGCCTCTCTGCTCTCCCTGACGTCGGTGAGAGTAAAAAAGCTCGGGATGACAGCATGTACAAATGCTCTGTGAATCAATGTGATCCTCGTAAATTCCACACTCTGTAAGTATTTTCAAATTCATCCCGACAAGATCGGCAAAAAATCTGCCGTCGGAGGCACGGTGTATATATTCGTAACGGAATCGTGCTCCGAGCCGAATTTCTATTTCATCGGCGAAATCTGTACCAACCTCATAGCAGCACTCTCTTATACACGGACCTATTGCCGCATATATGTTTTCCGCCCGTGCGCCGAGCGCAAAAAACTCATGCACCGCATTCTCTGCTATTCTCGAGGCAGTTCCCCGCCATCCTGCATGCACGGCGGCTACCGCAAACGGCTCACCGAGATCGTCTCTCGCCTCAAGTAATATCGGAACGCAGTCCGCAGTCTTGACTCCTATCGGCAATCCGGGCACAGAGCTCACATATCCGTCGCAGGAAAAATCCGCCTTGCGAGTAACTCCCATTCCCGCTACCGACGCGTCAACCGTTCTAACAATGCCGGAATGTATCTGCGGCACGCTTATAAGGCTCTCCGCATCGAATCCCACACCGCACGCAAACAATTTCTCGTTTTGAAGCACAACATCATCCGAGTCTCCCCTGCCGAATCCGAGATTCAAGCCTCTTGTGTATTCATTTTGACTCACGCCCCCTATTCGCGTCGAAAAGGCGTGCGAAGACAGAAGCATATCACTGACAAAAAAGACAATCCCGTTACAGCTCCTTTGTTTAATCATTCGTGCCCTCGTTCTTCACGGCAATGAGCTTATCCGCATAAGGAAGCGTCATTATCCAGTCGCAAAGGACATGCCATTCATCAAGCTTGTGATGCTTGCGGGCATAATACATATTAATGAGATTTTCGTAATTCAGCGTAACCGTTCTCATTTGATTATAGGACGACGGAAGCGTCTGTATCATATTAAACCATGCCTGCTTATTCGTTTTGTCCTCACAGAATTTCCGCCTCTCTCCCTCCATATACTCTATCACGGAATCAAGAAGCGCAAGCGCGCCGCCGTCCATTTTGTCGCAGGAAAAATCCTCACGTTCAAACAGCTTAGAATGGATTCTGTGCATAGTCGAGCAGGAGTTTGCCACCGTGCCGACCTTATATGTATCAAATTCCTTCCACCAATAAAGCGGCGCCGTAATATCCACGCTGACTATTATCTGACGCAAAAATTTTCTGTGATCGGTCCCCGCGCTCGCAAGCCTTGCAGCAAGATCAAGATCATTTTGGCCGAGCACAAATCTGCCCTCCGAATCAAAGAAGCTGTCACTTCTGCTCCAGCTGTTCATAGGATTTCTCGCACCTCTTATCGCATTATCCATATTCATAACACAAGCACGTTCGATTTTGATCATATATTGACCTCCTCACAGAATAAATTTATTTAATTTTATCACATTTTATTTCATTTTTCAATATAATGCTTGAAAAAAATCTCGGCTTATGTTATAATAACATAAATTGCTTTTTGACATTAGACAGGAGGTATATCTATTTATGATAAATAACGAAAAAATATGTTTTTCGGGAGTTCAGCCGTCGGGCAATCTGACCATCGGAAACTATCTCGGAGCAATACAGAATTTTTCCCATTATTCGGATGAATATAAATGCTTTTACTGCGTTGTGGATAACCATGCGATAACGGTTCGTCAGGTACCTGCCGACCTCAGACGCAGAACGTATGAAACGCTTGCACTCTATATGGCTTGCGGACTTGATCCCGACAAAAACACACTCTACGTTCAAAGTCATGTGCCTGCGCACACGGATCTCGCTTGGATCCTTAATTGCTTTACCATGTTCGGAGAGTTGTCCCGTATGACTCAGTTTAAGGACAAGAGCGCACGTCACGCAGACAATGTAAACGCAGGACTCTTCACATATCCCGCTCTTATGGCGGCTGACATTCTGCTCTATCAGACAGACGTAGTTCCCGTAGGAATAGACCAGAAGCAGCATCTCGAATTAACACGTGATATAGCAACACGATTTAATCAAATATATCCCGACACGTTTACGATTCCCGAGCCCATACTTCCGAAATCGGGCGGTGCAAAAATAAATTCTCTTGCCGATCCGACAAAGAAGATGAGTAAATCCGATGAAAACGCAAATGCCGTAGTATATATTCTCGACGACAGGGACACAATAATCAGGAAATTCAAGAGAGCGGTTACCGACAGTGATACATGCGTTCGCTTTGCAGAAGGCAAGGACGGAATAAACAATCTTATGAACATCTATTCCTGCTTCACCGGCAAAACGCTTGACGAGATAGAGCGTGAATTCGACGGCAAGGGCTACGGAGACTTTAAGCTTGCAGTAGGAGAGGCTTGTGCGGATGCACTCGCACCTGTCCAGACAAGATATAAGGAATTGATATCCGACAAGGCGTTCCTTGAGGAGCAGATGAAAAAGGGCGCCGACGAGGCTTCGTATTACGCACGCAAAACTCTCTCCAAGGTTAGAAGAAAGCTCGGCTTCGTTCAGCTTTAATCAAAAATTTAAGACTCCTTTGATACATAATATCAAAGGAGTCTTTATGCTTTATACCGACTTTTTTCTTTTCATATTTGCTTTCATATTCTCATATATTCTGTTTTCTCCCACAATGCTCCTCGCGTGGAGCATTGGTGCGGTCGATCTACCCGGCAAAAGAAAAATACACCGACGCCCGACGGCACGCCTCGGTGGGCTTTCCATATTTCTTCCGTTTTGCCTGCTCATTTTACCGCTATCCGCTTCTATCGGATATAAATTGCCGTTGTTGCTCGGCTCTGCTGTAATATTCTCCACAGGCTTTCGAGACGATGTCTCACCTCTCTCTCCGTTTGCAAAGCTCACAGGGCAAGCATGTGCGGCATCCGTTTATATATTAAGCTCCGAGTTTATCAACGGCGGTGAGATACCGATAATACGAATATTCGAATTTATTTGGATAATATTCGTTTGCAATTCAATCAATCTCTCCGACGGGCTTGACGGGCTTGCCGGCTCACTTACCGCTTCGGCATTGCTCTGCCTTAGCGTATCCGCATTTTTTATCGGCTATTACGACGCCCTATCCGTTGCAATTCTGCTACTCTTCTCCGTGCTCGGATTTTTGCCGCGCAACATAGCACCCGCAAAAATATTTATGGGCGATTGCGGCTCGCTATTTCTCGGTTTTGCGCTTGGTGTCATATCGTCACGACTTATAGCGGAAAGCGGAAATATACTTTTCGCCATAGGAACAATACTCATACTCCGCATTCCACTTTCCGACACGGTATACAGCTTTCTTCGCAGACTTATAAGGGGCAAAAATCCTCTTAAGGCAGACAGAGGGCATTTCCATCATCGACTGCTCGACCTCGGATTTTCGCCGGAATGTGCCGCACTTGCAATCATCTGTATTTCTCTCTTTTTCGGTCTTGCGGGAATTTTCATATGTGCTGTCATATAAAAATCTCACACATAGGCAAAATTTCATTTTATAGAAGCAACAGACTGCAAAAATTGCAGTCTGTTGCTTTATTATTAATATTTTTAATATGCTTCCACCATTTCAAACTCCCATTCTTTCTTGAATGGCTGAGTCGGGAAAATAAAATAATAGTAACTATTGCTAAAGTTATGATCTTTTTATATTGTTCTCCCTATTCAAGTATAACTATGTTATCCAGCAAAAATTGGCAAAGTTTGTTGAGATTTTCTTCGTCAATTTCTTTTTCGGATAATA
>CAZHPZ010000058.1:0-5556 GCA_964534905.1 uncultured Lachnospiraceae bacterium
GGATTGATTTGTCAATCCCCAAAATTAAAAATATACGTCGGCAAAGCGCGCATGCTCGATGTGTAGATAAATCGCAAAGACAAGGAGATGGTCAATATTTCAAAAATTTTAAAAACATTTATTTGCTGTATGGCTATTTTGACATTAGTCAGCTGTTTGGTGTTTTTGACTGATTTAGACAGTATCAAAATCAAAGATCCAAGATACATTAACGGCAAAAGCATTTCTTTCTTAGGAGATAGCATTACTACCTTTGAGGGTTATAGCAACAATGTCAAATACAATTCTACTATTGGAAGCAATGCGGTATGGTATAACGCTTCCAAATTGAACGTTAATAACACGTATTGGAAGCAGACTGTTGATAAATTCGATTTGGATCTCATTGTAAATAATGCATGGTCGGGTTCACAATGTTCCGGAACCGCCGAATCCGCTGCATGCAATACAAGAGCAACTCAGCTGCACAATACATCAGGCAAAGATCCGGATATCATTGTTGTATATATCGGAATAAACGATTTCGACCGAAATATTGAGGTCGGTACATATAACAATGTAAAAGATATCTACGATGCCAAAACAAAAAGCTATATAGGCGATACTACTAAATTTGCACAGGCATATGCCACGATGATACATAAAATAAAGCAAAGGTATACCGATGCGGACGTTTATGTTTGCAATTTGCTTCCGAATAACGTCAACACAGATTATTCATTGTTAAGTGAATATAACTCATACATCGAACAGATTGCAAATGAATTTGACTGTACCTTAGTGGATTTTTATAACGATTCCGGCATTGATCAAACGAATTTTACGTCTTATACATTTGAGGGCTTGCATCCCAATGTAAACGGCCATTCCCTGATGGCAGATTGTCTGCAAAATAAGCTTTTGGAAAAATACAAATTTAAATAAGAAAGGAATTAATAAATGAAAAACAAAAGAAATTTTAAGTTTAAAAGAAAAGCAAAAAATAATGTATCAAAGATAATCAGTGCCTTGCTGATTGCTTTTACCCTAATCGGATGCTTGTCATTGATAGTTCATTTTACCGGAATATTCAATAAATCTGAGGAACATGCGGTTTTCGAGGATATGCCTGCAAATGTTGATTTGAGTAAATGCACTTCATTTAATTTATCCGCAGCTTCATTTGTATATCAAGATCTTACACTTTTTGAAAATTCAACCGTTACAAAAATCGGTGTTCCGATTAAATCGGTAAAAAATTATGCTGTGGATAGCGTTATGACATTGTATATTATAGATTATTCGGATCTTTCTTCTGTGGATTATATTGAAAAATACGAATTGGTTATTGAAGCAAATACATTTGAATCTAATACGGTAGATGATTGGTATTATTTTGAGGATCTTGACATTCATTTGGAAGAAGGACAAACGCTCGCTTTCTGTGCATCGACAGACACGGTAATCCCCGGATACAGAAGCGATTTGACTACCGGAATATATGCCTTTTACGCTAAATGCCTTAAGGGCAATAGCGTTACTGCCGAATCAGCAAAAAGCATATACTTTGACGTATATGTAAAGTGATTCTATTAAAATAAGGTGCAATCTTTTGCACCTTATTTTAAAAATTAATCGAAAGAAGGTAAGTTGAATGAAAACAATATATAAATTTTGTGTAAGTGTCGTTCTTGTTATCATATTATGCTTAATTACTGTCTTACCGTCGTTTGCGGCGGAGGATAACACGATAACTATATACAACGAAGCTCAGACTGCTTTCGTAACAATAAAATATAAATCGGGCTATACCTGGGAAGATCTTACGGGATATAGAATAGAGATTTATGACGAGGGATTTGTTACGATAAACGGAGATTTATTAACAGACGGAGATCTGCCCGTATGTTATAGAGATACTATATCCGGAAATATAGATTATGTGTTGGTCGAGCGTGAGATAAACGTTTGCGAATTCAAAACGTACGACTCAAATCAAGTCTTGTATTCTTTTAATTATCCATACGGTATGACATGGGGAGAATTTGTAAGCTATGAAAAGGAACACGGATTTGCAATAAAAGTAGATATTACGGGCGGAACGGCATATTATCACACGGTTTGCTCGAATTATCCGTTATATTTGCAAAACGGTTCTACTCCCGGATCAAGCTCGGCGATTATTGAGAGCTTGACCGTTGGTTCATCATTGGCTTTTAGCGTTCATAACGGAAATTACACAGAAAAAATCACAAAAGCTGCCGATTGTCATAATAAAGGCGAAAAAAGTATTACCTGCAACGACTGCGGATACAGTTGGACAGCTACTGTTGCCCAAACAGAGCACAATTTCGAGCTTAGATCTCATATTGACGCTACCTGCACTTCAGACGGCGAGAATTTCTACGAATGCTCAATATGCGGAGATAGCAAAACCGAGATCATTGATCAGATCGAGCATACATATAAGTTGGCGGAGCATACAGACCCTACTTGTACTCATTGCGGAGAAGATATTTATGAATGTACGGCGTGCGGCAACAGAGTATCGGAAATGATTGATCCTCTCGGACACGATCTTAATATGTTTGGAATATGTAAACGTGACGGTTGCGACTATAACCGTTTTATCGGAGGCAGTAATGATGATTCGAACGATAGCACGGGGCTGATTAATTCCATCCAAAATTGGTTTTCGGATATCGGCACGACTCTGAGAACGGTATTTCGAATAGCGATCGGAGCACTCGGAATAATACTCTTTTGCATTGTCGGCACTTATATCGTTCGCTTCGTCCGTGAGCTCAGCTCGGTAAGGAAGAAGCAGTAACGGAGTAAATATTAATGGCACGAAGAAAAAGATATCTGAGAGGAAAAATATACATAACCGGTGATGGCGTTTTCTCTCGTGATAATTATCAAAAATCCAATCGACGTGTGGTTGCTCTGAATAATAACAAAAATGCCTTACACGTAGTAAAAATCAAGGGTATAAAGGATAATCAGGGCAACAAACGTAAAAATCTGATACCAATAGAGAATTATCCTGCTTTAACCAAAGCGAGTGGCATACATCCTTATGTATATAAGAAAACCAAATGGGGAACGTCTATTAAAGAAAAAAAGCTTATTAAAACGAATTCTCGCCTTAATAAGTGGGATTTAAAGAAAATATCTCATTTGAAATAAAAAAATATCCCTCAAGATTTCTCTTGAGGGATAGGGTAAGTTTAAAAAACATCCCCTAAATCTGTTATTATTATATACCGAATCGACGGGTTTGTCAACATCAAAATCAATAATCAAATGCACAAATGTGCGGAAAGGAATTTTTTATGACAAAAAAGCATTATAAAAAGTATAAATCTAAAAAGGGATATAAAGGTTTGAAGCAAAGCCATAGCAGATATGGTAACAATAAACGCAAATACAAAGAGAGCAAACATCAAAAAATTGATGGCTATAATGGAGATAAATATCCATATAAGAGCGATAAGCTCAATTGGAAAAATCAACATCGAACAAGCAGTTATTATATAGATAAAGATGGTAAATATAAACAAAAGCCATTCTTCGTGAATTTTTTTAAAGAGGGATTTGGAACGGATGTCCCGACAAGAAAAGATTATGACAGAATAATGGAAGGTAAATTGGTTGATGTTGAACCGGGACAAAAAGTAAAAAATCTTGGTGGCGGTTGGGTAACAACGCAGGTCTATGAAGATGACGATTTGTTTGGATTGGAGCGGCTTCAACTGTCTATTAAGAGATTATGGAACGGATCTCCGAGAGAGTGGCTAAAGCTTTTGATGCGTATATGTATTTTGTTACTTATGGTTGGTCTTTTTGCCCTTTTATTTAACTGTTGTGTAGCTTAAGCGATATATGGTAAAGAAAAAATCCACTCGGAAGTGGAACAGAACACATTTTTTTCAAAACGAAAAGAAATCTAATAATACTAAAGGCAAGTTTCGAGAACACCCTGCATTGATATTTGAACGGTCAGGAGATCTTTATAAAGCTATTATCTTTACAAAAGATCCTCCGGAAGACAAAAGTTCATATTTGAAGCTGAAACACAACATTGATGGCGGTAAAGAATCGTGTTACGGAATGCGGTATCGCGGACCTCGTTCAATGTCGGACTTTCAAACTCCGAAGGAAAAATATATCATACATAGTGATGACAAAGAAACCGTTAAGCAATTGAAAAAGCCCTATAAAAAATAGAAAAGTAGATGATTGGCAGGTTCCTGCCCTGTCGTCACGGCTACATCAAGTGTAACTCTTCCGCACATAGTGCGGCAGCGAGATCATCTACTGTACGGATTATACCACATTCCAAATCAAAAGTCAACACCCAAAAATCGGCAGTCGGATTTTAAAAACAAATTTTCATCATGGAAATATCCGTGGAAATATATTGAGAAATAAAAAAAGCAGGTAACGTCCTTCAAGAATACTCACAAGTGAGCCCTCAAAATTACTTACTACGTTACCTGTCCTTAAAGTATATCACATTCAAAACCAAAAGTCAACATTTTAAAATCGGAAAGGAAGAAAATGAACGAAATTAAGATATTAAAAAGGATAATTTACGTATTAAGCACATTACTGATAATTACGCTGATAGCATATTCTGTTTACGTTCTCGGTATTGTGCTATGAAAAAGATAATAAAACGACTCGCTTCCGATTACCGTCATATCATTTGCTTAGTGATATTGTCAATAACGTTCGGGTTTGCTTTTCTGTTTCCAAATGCTCTGCCACGTTTAATAGTTGCAATACGGGATCTTATCACCTCTGTTCTGTACTATTTTATTGAAATGGCCAGACTTGATGACAATCCTATCTCCGCTACGGTAACAAGCACGGATAAAGTAGCACTCTTTGAATCACATTTTAAACCGATCAGCTTTCTTCCGTCATCAATAGATGAGTGGAGCGACTTCTGGATCAAATATTTCAAGAGTTTTTTTAACATAGACAATATTTCAGATTTCTTTGAAAATATAGGAAATATCATTTATTACGGCTCGAGCTTTATTTTATTTGCAATGCCTTTGCTGCTGATAATTTATTTTGACATACAAAGCTACAAAAGCAAAAGCTGCAATAACCGTAATAGAAAATCAAAAGCTTTAATAGCCTTTGAAAGGTTTGAAAAAAAGATAATATATCCGATTGTTGCCCGATGTAAAAGCTTCTTAGCATTTGTAAGTATACATAGCATTTATTTTAAGATATTTGTATTTCTGTGGCTTCTGTATTTCAATATCTTCAGTATAGCGATATCGTTCGTTGCATTTTATTTTTATTTTGTAGCCTCATTTGATTTTCTCAGTATATATGCTCAGCTTTTGAATCTCCAAACGGATCTGACACCGATGATACGGTTTCTGCCTGGGATCGTGTGGATCATTATCGGGATATGGATATATAGCCGTATATGCCGCTCGCTCGCATTTGAGCGGCTGTATTACGCAGAACGGGCAAACCGTGCGTTCTTGCGGGATCGCGGAGTTCTGAGCGTGGTATACGGTCCGATGGGCGTCGGTAAGACGCAAATGATAA
>CAZHPZ010000059.1:0-5506 GCA_964534905.1 uncultured Lachnospiraceae bacterium
TTTCAAGCCACATAAATAATAGTTCTTTAATAGTCATAATAAAACATCCTTTTTTATATAATTTTACCAAAAAACTCTTAATCTTGGGTTATCACGTACATTACATTCCAAATTAAAAAGGTATAGCCGTTTGTTGACTATACCTTAATTTTTTGGGAATTAAAATCCCTTATTTGCACCCTCATAATCAGGTATCTTTTTTTGTGCCCACGAAAGTACTGTTGATATTGCCTCGTCCGCTCTCAGCTTATCCTCTGCATAAGCCATACGCAAAAGAGAGGAGGGAATGTATTCATCATATTTTTCATACACGGGATTTTCATTTGCTCCTACGAGCGAATGAGTATCTATTCCATACGCTCTTACAACACGTATCAGGGACGAAATAAAGCTATCCTCGTCTCCCCTCTCCATTTTAAACGTCATATAGTTACAGGAATCCGATTCAATACCCGATATACCGAGAATTGATGCATTTTTCTGAATAAAACGCCGAAGTGTTCTGAAAGAACGTGTGCCGAGCCACGGGAAAAGACAGTAGGTATATCCTCCGAGATGAACTATATCTCTTTTATCCATTCCCGTATTTCTGACAAGCGCACGCGCGTCGGAAAGACGTTTTCTCGCATTGACTTGTAAATACGGATAATCGGTATCCTCAAGCAATACCTGCTTCATTCTCTTAAGTATCCTTGTGTGTATCTCTCCGTAATCCCCGGGCCACGAAACCTCCATTTTTCCGAGCACAGACTTTACATAAATAAGCTTTCTCGGAATATCAAGCTCCTCAACCTCCCAAACTCTTCCCGCAAGTGCAAATCGATCTCCTACGGGCGGCGGTGAGCTTATGGTTCCTATTTCATCGGAGCCGCATCTGACCGTAAAATCCTGACTGTCCTTGAATACTGCATAAAACTTAAAGGAGCGAAGCAACCTCTCTCCCGAAAGTCCTACTATCAAGCCGCGCTCTTCTGTCATTTCTATAAAATCATTATTAATCATAGATACGAGAAGCTCGCGATATACCTCCTTATCCACAAGCTCGAACGGAGGCATACCGAGTACTCTATCGGCAAGCATCCTTGCGCTAAGCTCTCCGCTTGCGGCAAGTGTGCTCAGTGTTTGATGAAACAGCAAGCTGAGCGGCATTTTTTTGCGTATCGGCGTTTCTATAAATCTTTCCTCAAGATAGAGCTGAATTATCGCTATTCCGCGAATCAAATTCCACGGAATAAGCTGAGGCAGGGGGGTATTGGGAATCGGATCCTCTTCCCTGAACACCATTACCATCTCCGGAGGTGCGCCCCGCCTTCCAGAGCGTCCGAGTCTCTGCAGGAAAGACGATACGGAATTCGGTGCCTCATTTTGAACAACTCTTTCAAGCCGTCCGATGTCAACTCCGAGCTCCATTGTCACAGTGGCACATGTCACCGCCCTAACCTCGTTATTTTTCATTTTAGCCTCTGCTTCCTCTCGCAATGGAGCGGAAAGATTTCCGTGATGTATTAGAAATATATCACGCTCGTTTCTGTTCTTTGCAATCTGACGCATGGTTGCCGTAACATATTCGGTCTCCTCTCTCGAATTTGAGAAGACGAGACTTTTTTTGTCCTTTACGCTATCGTAGATATATTCGTATCCAGCATCTATTTTAGGTGCAGAGCCCTTTTTCGTCATACTGTGTACGGACTGTTCTCTTTCATCGTTTTGAATAAAAAAATGCTCAAGCCCGAGACGCCAGCGCAGTCTCTGCGCAGGTACATCGGGAATTTGCACGGGCTTGTCGGTTCCCGATACA
This sequence comes from uncultured Lachnospiraceae bacterium, assembly GCA_964534905.1. Taxonomy (GTDB): domain Bacteria; phylum Bacillota; class Clostridia; order Oscillospirales; family CAG-272; genus RGIG4608. Next base: position 1,799 of record CAZHPZ010000059.1, read on the forward strand.
AGCCATTTTGCAACAGCAGACGTATCTCCTACCGTTGCCGAAAGTCCTATTCTTCTCGGAATCTTGCGTATAAGGCGTTCGATTCTCGACAGCTGGCAAAGCACCTGATTTCCTCTGTCGGAGCCGACAAGAGTATGTATCTCGTCTATCACGACAAATTCAAGCCCCGAAAAAAGCCTCACAATATCATTTGAGCGGTTTATCAGCATTGCCTCAAGGGATTCGGGAGTTATCTGCAAAATCCCGCTCGGTTTTTCAAGCAGCTTCTTTTTTCTCGACTGAGAAACGTCTCCGTGCCAGCGCGTAACCTCTATCCCGCTCTCGTCAAGTATCTCCTGCATACGCTCAAACTGATCGTTTATAAGGCTTTTAAGAGGCGCAATATACAAAACTCTTATGCCCGGGGCATATTCTTCGCAGAGCCTTGTCAGTATCGGAAAGAACACAGCCTCGGTTTTTCCGCTCGCCGTGGCGGAGGTCAAGAGCAGATGATCTTCGCTATCGAATATCACTCTTGCCGCCTCAAGCTGAATATGCCTCAGCTCCTCCCATGAGTGCGAATATATAAATTCCCTTATAAAATCGGGAAAGCGTTCAAAAATTCTTTCTTCTTCCGTCATATTTTTAAAAATCAATATCGCTAAGCTTTACCTTTTGTGTCTCGTGAGATACGTTATGCTCTTCCGTCTCGTCTCCTTCGGCGTCACCGTGCTCCAAGGTTACAACGCCTCCGACTATATCGTCAAAGCAAGCGTTTTCGTTTTGCATAAGAATATTAAGCACCGTCATATAATCGCGAAGCATCTCACGCGGAGTTATCATAATATCCGCCCCCGTCCTTTCAAGGCAGATATTAAGAAATTTAACCTGCTCCTCCTCGCTTATCCTCGGAGTCCAAGAATAATACTGCGAGTAAAGATTGGTTATTCTCACTATCAACGCAAAAAGCTCCTCGTCCGACAGACGCTTTAATCTAATTACGGGGCCTATCAGGTTTTTAAATCCGGCAAGTGCAAATCTGCTGTCGCAAAGCCTGCTTCTGAGCGCCTCGTAGCTGAAAAGTCCTCTTCTTTGATCCTCAAGGAATTGCGGAGTGCCGCCGAGAATTATCTCAAGTCCCTCTGCTCCGCCCTGAAGTGTATTGTTAAACATAGAAAGTATCTTTTCGTAATTATTTTCTCTTGAAATACGGTTGCTTATCTTATAAAGATTTACGCACTCGTCTATAAACACAACAAGTCCCCTGTATCCCATTTTGCGTACAAGAACAGCCCAAAGCTTCAGATAATCATACCAATTTTCATCGTCTATAATGCTTGATACGGGAAATCCGAGTGCCGCTCTTGCCTCAGTCTTATTTGAAAACTCACCTCTCAAAAATCTGAGGCAAGCACTCATTTTATCCCTGTCATCATTAACATATGCCTTGTAATATTCGGAAATAACCTTGGCAAAATCAAAGCCGCCCACAAGGTATTCGATGTCCTTTATCTCATTGTAAAGAGCCTCATTCAGCCTTGCATAAAGCTCCTCGCTCATATCGTCCGCTCCGCTCGTCGATATACGGGCACGTATATCTGTCACCCAGCGTGCTATCATCTTTGATATGGCGGCTCCGTCGGGAGAGGATTTGGATGCCATATTTTTTGTCAGACCTCTATATACCGCAACTCCCGTTCCGTGAGAGCCGTAAAGTCTGCGCTCTGGAGTAAGATCAATATCCGCCGTGATGAAATCCCTCTCAAGAGCATATCCGCGCACAAGCTGCATAAGAAAGCTTTTTCCGCTTCCGTATCTTCCGATAAGAAAGCGCATTCCGGCTCCACCCTCGCTGACCTGCTCAAGATCGGAGAGTATCGCAGCTATCTCATCCTGCCTGCCTATTGCTATATAGGGTGCTCCGACTCTCGGTACAACGCCTGCCGATACAGACGATAAAAGTGATGAGAGTATTCTTCTCGGAACTGCACCCGTAGTATTTCTGTTATCCATTTTCAACCTCTTTTTCAATCAAAGAAATATAATCCTCTATCGGAGCATATGCTCCGTCAACCTCTTCAACAAGCACATCGCCGTAAAGCTCCGCACCTATACTGTTTATCTCATCCGCAAGATATTCAAGCATATGACCGCTTTCACGTGCATAATCTCTCTGCCCCTGCGCATCATTTGAAAGTATGAGGGACAGCAGTGCACGGTATTCATAAAGCGGCGATCTTGATTGCGGCTCGCTTACGATACCGTTATCCGGTATCGGATTTGTAGCATCGCACATTGATTTATCTTCATTGCACGCAGGCTCTGCAAACGCATCTACAAGCATTTGCGTGGTTGCCCACGACGCATTCTCTATTTTCTTGGCATCCGCAAGAGAAAATTCCTTTTTCGGAATATCATAAAGCACATCATATTCGCTCGTTGCGACTTTCTTGACCTTTTTCGGCTTTTCGATATTTGCAAAATACTGTGCCGCCGATGAATCTATATATTTTTTTATACTTTCATCAATGCTGTAAACACTAAGACGCGATTTTACGCCCGAATGCTCACGTATCTTATTTTCGCAATATTTGATAACGTCACCGACAACATATCTGAATTCATTTGTGCGAGAAAATGAGCAATATCCCACCTGTATTCGCTTTTTTATCTGACGAGGCGCTATCGCACCGATAAATGTCTGTCTTGTAACATTACAGCTTTCCGTCGTAAATCCGTAAAGAAGACGCTCGTCAAATGCACCGTTAAGCGCCCTTGTGATAAATTCATCATAGAGCTCGGAATACTTTTCATAGTATCTGCTCTTCCTGTAATTATATGCCGAGCAAAATTCGATTATAAGATTGACAAAATGCCCGACATTATTATACTCACCCGAAGCATAATACTCCTTGAGAGTCGCTCCCCGCATCAGCTCCGAAAGCTCAACGCCAAGCAGGTCGCTCGGAAACTCGATTCCGTTTATCAAGCCGAAATCACATATCCATTCAGAAAGATATTTATTTATCTGAGGATATATCTTGTGATAATTTTTCCACACGAGCGTAAGCTGAGCGAGCACCTCGGACGCTCCCATAAGCTCGGCAGAGCTTATGAGCTCAAAGCAATACAAGAGCACATAGGAATAATCCACTCTGATAAATTCCCTATGCCGTGCACGGGTTCTGAAATAAAAATATCGTTTTTTCTGTGCGGCATCCATTTGAGAATACTGAGGAACATATGAAAAGAATTCCGCTTCCTCCGCTTCATCGACGCTGACATTGAAATATTTTCTTACATCTCGATAAAAATCCTCATAGTAATTGTATCCCGCGCTCCACTCAAATATTTTTACCTCGTGTATAAGAGAATTTTCGTATTTAAATTCCCTCTCGGGATGCACGCTTGCAGTCTTTTTCTCGGGAATCACATAACGCCTTATGCAGGTACTCGTCTCCTTCGGCGAATCATTCACCTCATAAAGAGCGTTAATACAGTCATACGATCGGTCGACGTCTGCATGGCGGCTGACCTCGGTATCATTTCTTTTGCGCCCACTGTCTATTAAAAGGTCAAGATTCCAAAAATCGTCCATATCATGGACCTTCTTTTTCCAGTCGCTTTCTGCCATACCGTCACCTCCGATCGCATTTCTTGTAATATTACATTATATCATTCCTTTTATTTCTTGTCAATACTTAAGCATTTTATTGTCCACTTCGCAAT
>CAZHPZ010000060.1:0-5505 GCA_964534905.1 uncultured Lachnospiraceae bacterium
GGCTCCTTCCGTCAAAAATCAGAGATTTTTGCCACCTCCCTCTCGGAGGGAGGCAGGGGTTCCGTGTAGCGGAGTGTCTGTGCGTTGATTTGATGTTTGTTGTAAGCGTTTATCCACTTTTTCTTTGGCACTATAGGCGCAAAGAAAAAGTTCTCAAAAAGAAACGCCGTTTTGCGCTCATGCCGCGCGGGCACAAGCCTCCGGCAAGGCTTGGCGAAACTTTTTATCGATTGATTCGCGCGAACAACGTGCGTAACTACAGGCTTGGCGAAACTTTTTGTTGCATTGGCAAGTGCAAACAAAGTGCCCGACATGTAGGGTTTTCTCTACATTATATTACTTTCCGACGCAAAAGTGTGAAAAGATCTCCGAGACGACATCCTCGCCGACCTCTCGTCCGTCAAGCTGTGACAGTCTTGCCATTGCAAGCTCGATATCTACGCCCGCAAGGTCGGGTGGAAGCCCCGTTTCAAGTGCCGCAACAGCAAGTTCAAGATGCTCTTTTGCCGCAACAAGAGCTGCGTTCTGACGCGCATTTATTATAACGGCGTCGTTATTCGTATCGATTTCTTCATTAATATACATCTTTTCGACAAGCTCGCGAAGTTCCCCGATATTATATTCATTCTTTGCGGAAAGCCTTACGATTTTATCGAAATTCGCCGCGATCTCTTTTTCGGAAATCATAGAATTTTTATCATTTTTATTGACAACAGCTATTTTTGCCGCCTTTATCATCTTAATATTGTCCATTAATTCAAAATCCTGTTCGTCAAGAGGTCTTGAATTATCGAACACGGCGATGACGAGCTCCGCCTCTTCAAGCGACGCTCTGGCTTTTTCAACTCCTATTTTTTCGACGGTATCGTCGGTTCGGCGCAATCCCGCGGTATCGCAGAGTCTCAGCGTTACCCTACCGAGCGTTACGGTCTCGGAGAGAAGATCACGTGTTGTTCCCTCGACATCCGTCACTATCGCCGCCTCATGTCCGACAAGGCAATTATAGAGGCTGCTCTTTCCAACGTTCGGCTTACCGCATATGACGGTTTTCACGCCCTCAATAACGGCATGTCCTGTTTTATAGGTTTCGGCAAGGCGGTCGATATCCGTTTCTATTTCCCTTGCAAGTGCTATCATCTCGTCCATTCCGAGCTCCGCGAGCTCTTCCTCGGGATAATCGACGCAGGCATACACCTGTGAGACAAGCGAGAGCATTCTCGAATATATCGCATCGCACGCATCCTTTATTTTTCCGCCCATTGCAGAGCGTGAGAGCGCGATCTGCTCGTCGTTTTTCGCTTCAAGGAGAGTTCCGAGTGCTTCCGCCTGTGAAAGTGCCATTTTTCCGTTAACAAAGGCGCGGCGTGTAAATTCGCCCGCTTCCGCCGCTCTTGCACCTGCGGCAAGCACCGCAGAGAGCACCTTTTGCGTTATATACGCTCCGCCGTGGCAGTTTATTTCGACTGTATCCTCTCCGGTAAAGGATCTCGGCGCGCAGAATTTGACGCAGAGTCCGTCGTCTATCGCCTTTCCCCCAGAGATTATCTGTCCGTACGTCATACGGTTCGGCGCAAGCTCCGAGACGCTCTTACCCGACGCCGTGCGGAACGTTTTATCGGCTATTTCGACCGCTTCGGCGCCCGAAATTCTTATAACGGCAACTCCGCCCTTACCGATGGGAGTGGATATTGCCGCAATCGTATCAAAAAAGTTCATTTCATTCCTCTTTTTTATTTATCTTCGGCATTATTATATCACGGCGGAGCGTTCTTGTCAACGAACGCGTGTATGTTTTCGGCATTTTGCTTTTTACACTTGAAAAGCGGTGCAAAATGTGATAGAATACAGTAAAGAACAATTTTATTTTTTCAGGAGAAATTCAAATGACAGAACATATAAACGAACGCTTCGGAGAGGAGCGTGCTCTTTACGGTGCGGACGGTGTAAAGCTCATCGACTGCTCATTTGACGGCGAGGAGGACGGCGAAAGCGCACTCAAGGAGTGCAAGGACATCGTTTGCAAAAACGTATTTTTCAATTTGCGCTATCCACTCTGGCACGACGACGGTGTTAAGCTGACAAATTGCCGTATGACCGAGCTTTGCCGTGCGGCGCTTTGGTACACAAGGGGGATTGACATAAAAGATTCCGAGCTTCACGGAATCAAGGCACTCAGAGAGTGTCACGACGTAAAAATTGCCAATTCAAGTGTAAAAAGCCTTGAATTCGGTTGGTTTTCACACGGAATAGAGGCTATCGACACGAGCTTTGCGGGCGAATATTTTATGCTCCGAGCAAGTGAGATAAATATGAAGCGCTCGTCGCTTTTAGGCAAATATTCGTTTCAATACGTTGAAAATTCGCTCATTGAGAACTGTGTGCTCGACACAAAGGACGCTCTGTGGCATGCAAAGAACGTGACCGTTCGGAACTGCGTCGTCAAGGGCGAATATCTCGCCTGGTACTCCGAGGACATCACGTTTGAGAACTGCACGATCACCGGCACGCAGCCGCTGTGCTACTGCAAGGGATTGAAGCTCGTGAACTGCACCATGGAGGGATGCGACCTTGCATTTGAAAAAAGCGAGGTTGAGGCGGACATACGCGGCAGCATCGCAAGCGTAAAGAACGTTCGCTCGGGCTACGTCAGAGCCGACGAGATAGGCGAGCTCATTTGCGACGATCCGCTTGCCGAGGGAAAGATCTTTGCGGTGGAAAAAGCCTGAGGATTTTTAAAAAACAGAGTAAATAATCACCCGACAGATTTTTTGAGTAAATCTGTCGGGCATTTTGTTTGTTCGCCTTTTTCGGTGGGAGCTTGTAGTAAAAAAATCCTTCGCCTTGTAACACCTCATCCGTCAGCCTACGGCTGCCACCTTCTCCCACCGGAGAAGGCTAATCGCACTCATTCGCTTTCGGGAACCCCTCGCGCCGGAGAAGGCAAATCACTACGCAAACAAAGTACCCGACCCGCAAGATCATCCTCGAGCGCAGCGAAGGATCTGGGGCACGCGTGACCAAGGCTCCCTCCGGGAGGGATCTGTCACCGCAGGCGACTGAGGGAGAGCGCGTGACAATAAAATTCACCCAAACTCAAAGTAACGCAGGCTCCTTCCGTCAAAAATCAGAGATTTTTGCCACCTCCCTCTCGGAGGGAGGCAATTATCGGTGCAAACATAGCAAGCAACCGTTTAATACCCATATTATTCTGCGCTAAATCGGCGGGAGCCAAGCCTCTGCCCTATGGATTTCTGTGTAGCGGAGCGGTGGTGCGCTGTTTTGATGTTTGTTGTAAGCGTTTACTCGCTTTTTCTTTTGAGAAAACAGCCCCAAAAGAAAAAGCTCAGCAAAAAGAAAATGGCGATATGCGCTCATGCCGCGCGGGCATCCGCTTTTAAAAAAGCGGAGCAAAACTTTTTGTGGCATTGGTAAGTGCAAACCTCTGCCGCGTGTTTTTCAAAATCAATATAATAAATCGGCAGACGAACCGATTCATCTGCCGATTGTTTGCTATCAAATTTTACGTTAAAAGCAGCAAAAATCCCGCCCTTGCTTACACGCTTCTAAAGCCCTTTCCGATAATCTCGCTACTCGTTGTGATTACAATAAACGAATCGGGATCTATGCTCTTTATCTTTTCTCTGAGCTTTATTGCCTCATATCTGCGGCAAACGGTATGTACCATTCCCTTTTTCGTCTGCGTGTACGCGCCGATCGCCTCGGTCGTGGTAACTCCGTGGTGGAGCGTATTCATTATATATTCCGCAACAAGCTCGGGCTTATCCGTTATTACCATAAAGTATTTGCAAGCGCCGAGGTTATCTATTACGCTGTCAATTATGAACGCATTTGCGAAAAGTCCCGCAAGAGAGAGGATCGCACGTGTGATCTCGCCGGGGAAAGCAAATATCGAGCCTACCGCTATAAGCGAGTTAGCCATAAGAACCGCCTTACCGACATCTATCTTAGCGTATTTCTGCAAAATGAGCGCTACAATATCCATTCCGCCGCTCGACGCACCCGAATAAAAGATGACCGCCGTGCCGAAAGCATAAATAAGTATTCCCACGCAAAGCTCCATAAACGGCTCCTCGGTAAGAGGTGTGTCGCAAGGAAGCACAAAATCAAGCAGCTTCATAAGAAGCGAATATCCGATGCTGCAATATGCCGTGAAAAATCCTATCTGCTTACCGAGAAATATAAACCCGATTATCAGCATAAAGATATTGAGAATTATAAGCCACTCGGACACGGACAAAAACGTCGCAACGTTTCCGAGAATCGTCGAAAGTCCCGTCATTCCTCCCGTTACGAAGTGATTGGGCACGAGAAAGAAGTGCGTACTGCACGCTATCAGGACGATGCCGACGTGCATCATCAGAAAATCCTTTAATTTAATCTTAAACATATCATCCTCAAGGTATTGTCATCTCCCGATACACAGGGAGATAAAAATATTGCCGAAAAACCGTGACGGCTCTCTCGGCGATATGATTATACAACAAATATGCGCTTTAGTCAATGCTTATTTTCGATAAAATAAAATTATTTTTTTGTGCGTTTTTCTATTAATTCTTGACGAAAATGCGTTTATGGGGTATAATACAGGCAATACATATAAGAGGAGATGTTTATTATGAACAAAAAAAGTGCAAAGCAGGTTGTTTCCGCCTATCGCGTAAAGCTTGTCTGCACGGTGATATTATACCTTGCGGCTATCGCCGGTCTTGCGTGGCTCACAACCGTTAACGCATTTGTCGGAATCGCCGGCGTGGTAGTTCTGCTTGCGTCCGCCAAGTCCGTTTTTGACAAACTTTTGGAGCACGACATCGAAAGTGTTATATATGAGGAGCTCGACCCCGAGAAATTTTCCGAGATTCTGGATCTCGGAGTGCTGAAAAAATCATCACGTCATCACGTGCTTGCCGCCATGACCTCGGGCAATCACGACGAGGTTTTCAGACTCGTTGAAGCAAATTCGGAGAAAAGCAAGCTCAATCCGGTTGAAAAATGTAACGATTTGTACCGCTTAGGATATGTTTATTTCGAAAAAGAGGATTGGGACGGGCTTAAGAAGACGGTCAGAGAGTTTGAACGTCTGAAATCGCAAAATCCGAAGTTTGCATATGCCTTTTCGACCTTTTCCGTGTTCGATAAGTTCGACGCAATGATCGACGAGGATTACGAATACGTGGCAGACGCCTGCGAGCTTGACATTTCAAGACTTACGTCCAAGGAGCCGAATCACAATCTCACAAAAATAAATCTCAGCTATTACCGCGCCGTCGCGCTTCTCAAAATGGGAAAGAACGACGAAGCGGCCGAGGCGTTCCGAGAAATCATCGCGTTCGCACCGAAGATGCATAAGGCAAAGCTTTCGGAGAACTATCTCAAGAGCATTGAAAAAAGCAAATAAAATTTAAAGCAAATCGCCCTCTCCCGCCGAGAGGGCTTTTTCGTGGAAATCTATCCGAGCAAAGTGCTCATTTTCTCTTTTGGCACAAT
>CAZHPZ010000061.1:0-5070 GCA_964534905.1 uncultured Lachnospiraceae bacterium
AGCCCACGGCTTATTTTAGCCGTGGGCTTATCCTATATTTCAAGCTCCTCATATATTTCAAGAAGTCTTTCTTCAAGTGAGTCCTTTTTCGATGTAAGCTCGGCGGCTTTTTTATAGTCCGTTGCAGCTTCTCCGAAAAGCTCCTCGTCTATATTCGCAAGCTCGTTCTCTATTTTTTCGGCTTCCCTTTTGAGTGTCTCTATTCTCTTCTGTTGCTTACGCTCCTCGGCTGCCTGCTTTTTACGCCTCTCATAGTCTTCCTTTTGAGCCGTAGCCGTTTTCTCAGTTACGTTGTCGCTTACGAATTCCGAATGAGACGCCTTGAACGCACTGTACTCCGCAAATGCGTTACCGACACCGAACACGGGATAATCGATAAATCTATCCCTTATCGCTCTGTCCGGATCTATTTCAAGCACTCTTGTCGCAAGCTTGTTGACAAGATATCTGTCGTGGCTGACAATTATAATAGTTCCTCCGAATTCGTCGAGAGCCTCCTCAAGCGCCTCACGTGACATAATGTCAAGGTGATTTGTCGGCTCGTCAAGCAAGAGAAGATTCATAGGAGAAAGAATAAGCTTGGCAAGAGTCAGACGTGCTCTCTCTCCGCCGGAAAGCACGGAGACCGTTTTCTCGCAGTCCTCCGCGGTAAACCTGAATCGCGCAAGCGCTCCCCTTATTTCAAATTCGCGTCTGTCGGGATATGCGTTCCAAAGCTCGTCAAGCACGGTATTGCTTTCGGTCAGATTTTGGTTTTGCTGATCGAAATAGCCGACCTCGACGTTATAGCCCGCCTCCACGTAGCCCGCAGTGGGCTCCATATCTCCGACAAGTATTTTCATAAGCGTTGACTTTCCGCAGCCGTTCTTACCTATAATAAATACTCTCTCACTTTTACGGACAAGAAAGCTCACGTTTTCAAAGAGCGTTTTATCTCCGAAGCTTTTAGAAATCCCCTCTGCCCTCAGCACCTCATTACCACTCGGCAATGCTTGTCTGAATTTGATCTTAACGGGCTTCGGAGCTTCCTTGGGACGCTCCAGCTTCACCATTTTGTCAAGCATCTTCTGCCTGCTCTCGGCAGCAATAATATTGCGCTCACGGTTCCACGCACGTTGCTGGGCGATATACGCCTCCTGACGTGCGATCTCCTTCTGTTGATTTATATAATGCTTTTCGGCAATTTCACGGTCGATTCTTCTCTGCTGCATACTCTGTGTATAGTTACCGTAATAGAGCTTTGCCTCTCCGTGCTCTATGGCAAGCGTTTTGCCCGTAACCTGATCAAGAAAATATCTGTCGTGCGAGATTATCATTACGCATTTTTTATAATTCTTTATATAATTTTCAAGCACGGCAACCGTGTCCATGTCAAGATGGTTAGTAGGCTCGTCGAGAAGCAAAAGATCCGGCTCTCTGCAAAGCTGCTTTGCCAAAGCAAGACGTGTTCTCTGCCCGCCCGAAAGCTTATCTACATCAAGCGAAAGAGAATGCTCGTCAAATCCCATTTTCACAAGCGTTGAGGCGCATCTGCTCCTATAATCAAGCCCCCCGAGCTCGCAAAATCTCGTATAGAGAGTATGATATTCATCGCTGACAGACATATGCTCAGCCTCGCTGTCGGAACGTGCCATTCTGTCCTCAAGGGAGGAAAGCTTCTTTTCCATTGCTATCAGCTCCGGAAATGCCGCATACATCTGTTCAAGCGCACTTTTTCCCACGCCCTCTGACACCTCAAGAGCACAGTCCTGAGTCAATATTCCGATGCTTTTGTTCTTAGCGATAAAAACGTTACCGGAGCTCGCCTCAAGCTCCCCGAGTATGATTTTAAAAAGACTCGATTTTCCGCAACCGTTCGCACCTATTATTCCGAGCTTGTCGTTTTCCTCAAGTGCAAAGCTTACTTTTGAAAAAAGCTCACGTGCCCCAAAGGACAGCGAAAGATCATTAACCGTTATGGCAAGCATATAAGCGACCTCCTTTTCAAAAAAATTTTTAAAAACCTATTGACAAATTCAAATTGTTGTTGTATAATCAAATCATAAGAACATTTGTTCTCAATTTTACTCCGCAAGCAAAATTGCCATATCGAATTTTGCGTCGACACACTTCTTGTATTATACAACATTTTCTAAAGAAATTCAAGAGAAAATAAGCATTAACTCAATATAATTCGGAAATAACTGTCTTTGAATCGGAGGTGATAGTATTTGCGACGTCTGCCATAATATCTACTGTCCGCCGTCCTGTCCGAATTACAGCGGATATTCCCCCGAGCTTCCGGAAACCGCGGGAGCCTGCTTCCGCTGCTATGAAAGGCTGCGTGCGGACGAGAAAATGTATAAATACAACAAAAAGATGCTTTGCGAAAGGTGTGCCAACGAGCTGATATCCGACGAGATGCTTGAATTTTTCGAATGCAAAAACAAAAATGAATTTTTCGACTTGCTCTGCTGACGCAGAGTTTTAAAAAACTCAAGAGGCGAACAAATGTTTTACGGAAAGGGTGTGATGCTTATGATTGATATTGACAAATAAATTTAATTATGTTATAGTAAATATAGAATATAAAATCCATATTAGCATCGCCGGTTGCAAGGGAATAAATTATTTTTTGAAGGAGACAGCTATGTTATCGATTTTTAATTCCATTCTTAATGTCTTTAAACTCATATTTGTATTTTTTCAAACGCTTATAACGAGAATTCTGGCATTGATCCTTTTAGTGCCGTTTGCAGTCATTCTTACCATTTATGCTACAAATAATGTAATCGATATAAATTCGGATATGCTGGCTCAAGCAGGAATTTCGGACATAACACTCATAGATTCGTATTACGAGGTCAGCGGCAGATTTGAAAGAGAATATCAAAATATTTCTTACGATGAATATCAGTCCTATGCCTACAGCGTTGTCGATTATCTCGAATCCAAGGGATATACGATATACTGCGAGGATCCGGAGCAAGAGACAATGGAATTTTTTACGACATTTCACTATATTGCCCCATGCAGCAGCATTGACGATATTTTTTTAGATTACAGCAAAACCGAATGTAGCGTTTGCTATATTTACAACGATGTTATACACTGTATAGAAATAAGCTATTGCGACGATGATACAGTATATCTGTTTATAAGGCCAGAATCCGATATGTCTTCTTTCTTTCATAAATACAAAATAGTAACGCCCGAACCGGAGATTGCGTAATACGGCTTTGAATTTTAAAGCTCTGCTGATGCGGAGCTTTAAAAAAACCGTTCAAACGAACAAATGTTTATTATAAGAAAGGAAAAATAAAAATGGAAGGTAGTTTTATTGAGAAAGATTCACATATGACAAAAATCGACGCAGACCACTATCTGCAAAAGTACAGGAAAATGAATGCGATACTTCGCTCGTCGCAAGCCCTCAAAAAGAGCTTCGGAAGTGACGGAATGCTTGATGAAGCTACCGTCCAAGCGGAAATGTTTGCTATTCGCGCCCTGATACTTTTGCTTGAGGACACAAGCGAAAAGTATCTTCTCTATCATTATTATATTAAGGGATGTACGGTCAAAAAATGCGCACGGTTGCTCGGAGTCTCTCTTCGCACCGCGCACCGCATAAAGGCAAGTGCACTCGAAAGCATTGCCCTTCTGATCTCGCACGAATAAATAATTCAATCGATAAAATGCTCGGTTTTGACCGGTGCCCTTTTTTGTTATTTATCCCAGATAAGTCTTGGCATACTCGGCGAACAGCCTTTTCGCCTCGTTAGACTGCTTTTTATCCGACCCGAGCGAATGCCCCGAATTCGGATATGAAACGAAATCGTTCTTGACGCCGTAAAAATCAAGCCGTTGCTTTAAAATCTCGGAATTTGAATACGGAACGATATCGTCCTGCTCTCCGTGGCAAATCAGCGTAGGAACGGTATTTTGATTTATGTAATTGACGGGCGAAACGCCGAGCAGAGCCGCCTGCATATCCTCGTCAAGATAATTTTCCTCGGTAATTGTACTATGACACAGGCGCGAAAACAGGTCAAGATATCCCGCGGCATTTTCATTATTATAATAATTCTCATCGCAAAGATATGTAGGTCCGCTGTAATTAGCCACTGCAACCGGCTTTATCGGTGACGTGTCGGCATATTTATATGCATAAAGAAGTGACAAATGTCCTCCCGCCGAATTACCGACGAGCATCACCTTTTCTATGTTGATTCCCTTTTCCGCGGCAAAGCTTTTTATCTTTTCAAGGCTGAGCGCTATATCCTCCATAATGTCGTCATACGAAAACTCACTCGAAATATAATGATAGTTTATGGCGGCGGTTGCATAACCGTATTCTCCGCACCACTTATCGATATTTTTAGTGCAGTCACTTTTATCTCCGCCGATCCATGCGCCGCCGTGAATCACGAAAATCAATCCCACATCGCCCTCGCAGTCACTCGGCAAGCAGAGATCGAGCATCTGCCGCTCGTGCTCTCCGTAAGAAATATCCTCGTACTTATCATAGGAATATTTTTCCGTCCTATCACATGCCGAAAAAGCAAGTATGCCGCCGACAATGCAAGCCAAAGCAAGCAAAACGCTTAAAATATGCAAAAATTCTTTCATTTTTTCTCCTAATGATTAATTATCAGATTATTGTATCGCATTTCCGTCAATTCAAGTGAAAATCTAAGAGAGATGAAGCAAAAATCGACAAGCTTTGACAGAAGCTTGTCGATTTTCGGCAGAGCATTCGGGTTTATATCCGAACTCCGTCATCAGGGTATGAAGTTTGGCATTCCGTTGCACACTCCCGATATTCGGGGGTGGCAACTTGCCGCTGGTGGACTCGAGGAGAATCGAACTCCTGTCCGAAAACCCCTTGATATGACCTTCTCCGTGGGCAGTCGGCTTTTATTATTTCCCACCCACCGCCGTCAACCGACGAACAGCGGCAGATCAGGTAGCACTTTTCTGCTTGACCGATTCAAGTGCGAAAGCTCGGTGCAAGTTCACCGCTAAGATGACGCTCAGTCTGCAGTCGCGGTACTCTGCAGAGGAACGGGTAACCCGCAGGTTACGGCACTG
>CAZHPZ010000062.1:0-4319 GCA_964534905.1 uncultured Lachnospiraceae bacterium
AAGGTTTCATTACAGAGATTTTATTTACACTCACCTCTTATCCACTTTTTCTTTGACACTATAGGCGCAAAGAAAAAGTTCTCAAAAAGAAACGCCGTTTTGCGCTCATGCCGCGCAGGCATCCGCTTTTGAAAAAGCGGAGCAAAATTTTTTGTTGCTTTGGTAAGTGCGAACAAAGTGCCCGACCCGCAGAAGAGTCATGCCTATAAATTTGCTGCCTGCAGCAAATTTATAGCGAGATAGCCCAAAGGGCTACTCGGGATCCGGGCACGCGGGATTTCAGTCTGTGCTCCGCACAGTGCGCGCTCAATTCGTTGATGACAGCAAAAAAACAACAGCACTGCATAGCAATCCCACCTCACCGATTATCCCGGAAGGCTCGCAAGCGAGCTAAATTCCCCTCGGAGTTCCCGTGCGAGCACGGAACGTCCTTAGTCGAATTTGCGAACCGGATTCTGTGCTTCGTACAGAGCTGTTTCTTTTCGTCGATGGGCTTTAAAAAAATTAAGAGTACCACTTTGTGGTACTCTTGATTTTTTGGAGGCGCCACCCGGAATCGGACCGGGGATAGAGGTGTTGCAGACCTTTGCCTTACCGCTTGGCCATGGCGCCGTATTCGTTTGTAGCGTTATGATTATATCACAAAGGATTTTACTTGTCAAGTATTTGTAAACAATTTATAAAATCTATTGTACATTCATTTGTAAAGTGATATACTGATGTTGCTGGGGGAACCGATTACGGTTGAGAAGATAAAATCTGACCCTTAGAACCTGTTGGTTAATACCATCGTAGGGAAGCGCAAGCAAAAAGATATTTTCTTCAAAGGCTTCACCCTACAAGGCGAAAGCCTTGTTTTATTTGGTAAATTTGATAAAGGAGTTTGTTTATTTAAGGTTCGATCTGATTTCTCTTCTTTTCAGCAATATTTTTTCGGAGGTGTTTTTATGACCGGCAGACTTTTTTCATCAGTCGGAATTTTAGGCGTTATTGTTACATTTATTGTGGCTGTAACAACGTTTTCATCAAAGGATTTATTATGCATACCGTTCGTTGTGATAGGCGTATTATTAAGCATAATAATAATAATTGCTTTAGGTGAATTTCTTCATTTGTATGAAAAAAATCAGAGTAGCAGAGAAGATAAAAATGAACAATTCAAAAATTAAATTTACTTCATTCACGCTTCATACACTAAAATTCCCATTCGGTTTTCGTACAGCGACTAAATTGACAATTGCGACGGCGAAGCCTTAAATAAAGAATTTCATTGTCTCGTTTTAAAACAGCATAAACAGAGTTTTCCTCCTTTCCCACTCCTCAAATTGTAAAGAAAATATGAATTTTATTGATTTTTCGGAAAATATATGATAAGATTTATCTTGCAACGCCCCTCGGGGTGTGCGTATCTTTCAAAAGATTTTAAGGAGGATTTCTAATGAGATCACATACACGTGCCGGCTCTCTCGGAGTCGTAGGCATAATTTTGCTCGTTTTGGCACTTGTTGCTATCGTTTTCGGAATCATCGCAATGATCCCGAAGCCCCAGAACTTTGAGGGAACAAATCCCTTGCGTAAGGCTGACGGTGAGCTTCCGATCCTTGTCGCACACAGGGGCGGAGACGGAGAATTTCCCGGAAATACGCTTGAGGCTTTCACAAACGCATACAGCGTTGACAGCCGCGTAATTTTCGAAACGGACGCAAACATAACAGCGGACGGCGTACTCATTCTTTGCCACGAGACCTATCTCGATACAAGAACAAACGTTAAGGGAAACATTTGCGATTGGAATTATTCCGACCTTATCGAACAGAAGGTCGACTTCGGATATCACAATTCAAGCTCGGGCGAAATTCGCCATTTCACCGCAGAAAACGGTGACGAGGTCTATCCGAGCAGCCTTGAATCGTACCCCGACGGGCTTCCGGGCAGAGACAGCGAGGTCTTTCTTGCCACAACGCTTGAGGATCTCCTTAAGAATTACCCCGAAACGATAATCAGCGTTGAGATAAAGCAGGACGGAGAGGTCGGAATGAGAGCTCTCGCCGAGGCACTCAGACTTGCACGCGAATACGACGCTTTCGACAGAATAATTTTCGCAAGCTTCCACGATGAGATCTATGCGGAATATAAGCGTCTTGCGGCATCGGACGAGGTCCCCGATAGCTTTATGTTCTCACCGTCCATGGGCGGAGCGGTAAAATATTACGTACTCTACCTTTTGGGACTTGATGTGTTCTTCGACGACGGCGTCAGCGTGTTCCAGATTCCTATGGATCAGTACGGCTTCAATCTCTCCTCCGAGAGATTGATAAATAACGCGCGTAAGCATAATATAGCGACTCACTATTGGACGATCAACGACGAGGAAGATATGAGAACGCTTATCGAACGTGACGCGGACGCGATTATGACGGATTATCCGCATAAGCTCGCAAAGCTCTATGAGGAATACAGAGCAAAATAATAAAACTTCAGCTCCGGGAGCGTTGATTCCCGGAGCTTTTTTATATCTGCACGGTATTTTTCCCTTGTCAAACAACAAGAGGGGGATTGCTCTCGCCGCATATCACATAAAGAAATATGAGTATTAAACGGTTGCTCGCTATGTTCGGACAAGCCTTTGCCTCCCTCCGGGAGGGAGGTGGCAAAAATCTCTGATTTTTGACGGAAGGAGCCTGCGTTACTTTGAGTTTGTGTGAATTTTATTGTCGCGCACTCTGTTCGCACTCACCAAAGCGATAAAAAGTTTTGCTCCGCTTTTTCAAAAGCGGATGCCCGCGCGGCACAAGCGCGAAACGGCGTTTCTCTTTTTCTAAGCTTTTCTCTTTGAGCCTGTTTAATCAAAGAGAAAAGCGAGTAAAGGCTTAGAACAAACATCAAAACAGCACACCAACGCTCCGCTACACAAAAAACGTAGAGCGGGTGGCTTACTCCCGCCGCGTGTGACACAGAAAAATACTTTGTTTTGTAACACCTCATCCGTCAGCCTGCGGCTGCCATCTTCTCCCCCTCGGAACCACCAAAGCTCATATACATTTGCTTCGGGGAACCCCACGCGCCGGAGAAGGCTAATCGCACTCATTCGCTTCTGGAACCCCCTACGGGTCGGACACTTTGTTAGCACCAACCAATCGACAAAAAAGTTTTGCTCCGCTTTTTCAAAAGCGGATGCCTGCGCGGCATGAGCGCATATCGCCATTTTCTTTTTGCTAAGCTTTTTCTTTTGTGGCTGTTTTCTCAAAAGAAAAAGCGAATAAACGGTTAGCACAAACAATAAAGTAACGCACAAAGTAGTGCCCGACACATTTATGTGTCATCCTCGAGCGTAGCGAAGGATCCGGGCACGCGCCTACGCAGGTCAATCCCTCCGTCACGGCGTTCGCCGTGCCACCTCCCGCGACACTTGGGAGGCAAGAGAGTTTGTGCGAACATAGCAGACAATCATTTAATCCTCATTTTTTCTTAATAATCGGCGGGAGCCAAGCCCCCACTCTACAAGGTTTGTATCTCACTTTTAAAAGAGAGATAAGCGCGAATCGGCAACAAAAAAAAGTAGATGCGAAGCATCGGTCGTGTACGGCGTACGGGAATCGAGACGACAAATGTTTCCGATGTCAACATTTGTCCCAAGTTGCCGCAACATGAGTTGCGGGGCAACTTGCCCATAAGCACGCAAGCGTGCGATGCGTCGAATACGCGCGAATCGGCAACAAAAAAGAGTAGATGCGAAGCATCTACTCTTTTTTGTTGGTGACCCGTACGGGAATCGAACCCATGTTACAGCCGTGAAAGGGCCGTGTCTTAACCGCTTGACCAACGGGCCTGGTAGCGGGAATTGGACTTGAACCCATGACCTATCGGGTATGAACCGATTGCTCTAGCCAACTGAGCTATCCCGCCATTTATTGTATCGCTATATCTGCGACTTGTATATTTTATCATAACGCTTTTTGTTTGTCAATACTTTTTTTGAAAAAAATTGCTTTTTTTATTATTTTCTCCGCAAAGTGCGCAAAAATTTAAGGAAATATGAGTTTTGAACGATGTTTTACAGATCGACTTAAGCAATATGATACCGATACGAACAAATTCTCGCTAAAAACTGTTGTCGGGATCAACAGACAAAACTTGTGGGGCGGAACTTGCTCCCGTCTCATACCACATAAAGAAACATGAGCATTAAACGGTTGCTCGCTCTGTTCGCACAAACTCTTGCCTCCTTTGTGTAAAGGGAGGTGGCACGGCGAATGCCGTGACGGAGGGATTGACTTATAATTCGTGTATTCACAATCCCTCAGTCGGCTTTGCCGACA
>CAZHPZ010000063.1:0-4098 GCA_964534905.1 uncultured Lachnospiraceae bacterium
TCACAATCCCTCAGTCGGCTTTGCCGACAGCTCCCTTTACACAAGGGAGCCTTGATTCTGCGTGCCCAAGATTCTTCGCTACGCTCGAGAATGACCATGCGGGTCGGGCACTTTGTTTGCGTAGTGATTAGCCTTCTCCAGTGGGAGAAGGTGGCAGCCGCAGGCTGACGGATGAGGTGTTACAAATCAAAATAATTCTGTGTCACGCGGCGGGAGTAAGCCGCCCTACGGGTTCCTTGTGTAGCGGAGAGTCAGTGCGTTGATTTGATGTTTGTGCTAACCGTTTATTCGCTTTTCTCTTTGGCACTATAGGCGCAAAGAGAAAAGCTTAGCAAAAGAGAAACGCCGAGATGCGCTCGTGCCGCGCGGGCACAAGCCTTTGAAAAGGCTTGGCGAAACTTTTTTTGCGGCATTAGCAAGTGCGAACAAAGTGCATAATCGTCGAAGATTGGCAAGGCTTCCGTAGCATTAGCAAGTGAACAAGGCGGTCGGTACGCGCAAATTTTGATTTTATTTATGACAGTAAAAAAACGGCACTCGTGCCGTTTTTTTGCTTAATTATATCCGTTAAGACCGTATTTTTTCATTATTGCGGGGTAATTTTTGAACGAATAGTTGAGTTCGCATGCTCCGCTCACGGCTCCGCCGCCGAATTCATAGACCGAGCCTGTATATTGCCACATCGAATATATCCTGCTGTACTCCGTTATATGCTCCCTGCAAAACTCATCGGGGTCGACTCCGTCGCTTGCGTACCTTGCGTACCAGACGTCATAGAGGCAGAGCACTCTTTCGTAGCTGAAGCATTCATAGAGAAACTTATTATTCGTATAAAGCCCGGGATAATACCCGTCCTCGACCATTTCGGTTATAAAGGTATGGCATATATTCGTAATAAGATCCCTTGAAAACGTTGAGGGATAATAAGCGTTGCTTTTATCGTCCTCAATATCGTAAAATATAGGATATTCGAATTTCTTTCCCTTGAGCCAATTTGCCACTCTCTGTGCGTCGGCACGTGCGTCCGCAACACTTTCGGCATAGGTAAAGAAATAAGCGCCGATATCAAGTCCTGCTTTTCTTGCGGCGCTGTAATATTCCTCGAATTTCGGATCCTTGTTCGTATTCGATCCGACTCTCAAAATGACGTAATCGACGCCGAGTCGCTTTAACTCCTCGAAATCCACGTCCTCCGACCATTTGGAAAGATCGACTCCGTATGCGAGTCCTCCCCTGCCCTCACCGGCGGCGCCGGAGAAGACATCGGAATAAAAAACGTAGTCCGCCTTGTGCGTGCTTCCGCATTTGGTACAGGTATAAACCGTGTAGCCTGTCTGCGAAATGTTAGGACGCACATATGTCTTTGAATATGTATGTCCGGTGGGAGCGGTATATTCGGTCTTGACCTCAAATCCGCAGTCAACGCAGGTGTATACCGTGTAGCCCTCGTCCTCACAGGTGGGGGCGGTAACCTTTTTGGTATATGTATGCCCTGTGGGGCTGATGTAATCCTTTTTGTCCACCTTGCCGCACTTTGTGCAGGTATAGGACGCATAGCCCTCGGTGTCGCAGGTGGGAGCGATAATATCCTCGACAAATTCGTGCTTGGTAGGAGCTATAAAATCTGCGTCGAACTCATATCCGCACCTCTTGCAGGTGTAATGCGTATAGCCCTTGTCCTCGCAGGTCGGCTCGAACGACTCCGTATAGCAGAAATGATGCGTACAATTCTTAGGCATCAGGGCAAAATAGACGAGCGTGCAGAGAAGCGCGACGCAGAGCACGAGTATCACCGCAAGGGCGGTATTTGACAGTTGCTTTTTCATTTTGTCCTCCTTTTTCCGCTTTTTGAATCTATTATCTGTATTTTAACACATAAGGGACGATTCGTCAAGGTATTTTACATTTTTTTGTAGTGAGCGCAAAATTATCTGAAAATTCGCATTCCGATCTCTATTTCGCCGTCCTCGCCGTAATGCCAGCAGTTGGACGGAACGGACGGCTCGTCCTCGCCGTAATAGAACGTTTCCGCGCCCTCAAGCTCCGCATTGTCGCCGATGAGTATTCTCGGCATTTCCTCAAGAGAATTTTTATAGAAAACGCGTCGCAGAGAGGTGCAGCCCTCAAATGCGCCGGCACTTATGCTCTCAAGTCCGCGACCGACGATTATCTCACGCAGAGAGGTACAGCCCGCAAAGGCGCCCTTTGCGACAGAGGTCACGCTGTCGGGAAGCTCGATTCGCTCGATGTGGGAGCAGCCCTCAAACGCAAGCGACTCCACGGTTTTTATTCCGGAGCCGAGCTTGACCGACGAAAGCCTTGTGCAATGACCGAACGCACCGCTTGAAATTCCGAGCACGCCGTCGGGAATTTTTATCTCGGTGAGTGCGGAGCAGTTGTAAAACGCCTGCTTGCCTATCAGGGTGAGCGTTTCGGGCAGGGATATTTCCAAAAGGCGCGTGCAGTTAAGAAATGTCTGCGAACCGACCGAAAGCACGCCCTCGGGAACGCTGACGCTTCGGATTTCAAGGCAGTTTGCAAACGCCGCTCCGTTTACGTTTGTAACGGAATCGGGAATTTCAAGATATCTGATGAGCGAGCCGTCAACGCAAAGCCTCTTGTCGTATGCCTGCGCAAAGCCCTTGATGAGCGAAAATTCGACCGAGCACCAGCGCTTGATGCTTCCGATTTCTATCTTTTCAAGCGATACGCAGTCGCAGAATACCTCAAATCCGAATATCTTTACGCTCTTCGGAATGGATATATCACGCAGAGAGGTACAGCCCTTGAACGCTTCGGAGCCGATCTCGCGCAAGCCCTCGCTCATCTCTGCGCTTGCAAGGGAAATACAGCCGCAGAACGCCTTTATTCCAATGGATGTAAGGCTCGGCGGGAATGATACGCGCTTGAGCGCCGAGCATTCGGAAAACGCAAGCATTCCGATGCTTGAAAGGCTCTCGCCGAAATGTACGTCGGACAGCCACGTGCAGCCGAAAAACGCCTCCTCGCCGATTATGGTCAGCTTGTCGGGAAAATCGATCACACTCAGCGCACCGCATTCAAAGAATGCCCTGCCGCCGATTGTGGAGAGATTCTCGCCGAAGCTTATTTTTTCAAGAGACGAGCAATAGCAGAACGCCTCGTATCCGATTGACGTTACCGTGTCGGAGAATTTGACCTCGCGCAGAGAGGAGCAACCGAAAAAGGCTTCCTTGCCGATGTTCAAAACGCCGTTCGGAATTTCGATGTATTCAAGAGCGGAGCAAAATTCAAACGCCCTGTCGGCAATGCTGTCGACGGTGTGTGAAAGCGTGACGGACGTAAGTGACGAGCAGCCCGCAAAAGCCCTGAAGCCGATGGATTTTACGCAGTCGCGCATTTCGACCGTGCAGAGTGAGACGCAGCCGTCGAATGCTCCGTCGGCGACGGTAATTACGTCGTTTCCGATTATAACACGCCTGACCGTGTCACAACCGTCAAAGGCGCCTCTTCCGACGGTGTGAACTCCGCCGGGAATATTTATAATTTCGCGTGAACCGCGGTATTTTATAAGAACGCCGTCCCGTATCTCGTAAGCGTTCTGCTCGGAGAGATATCTGGCGATATCCGCACCGCAGTAAACGCAGCTCGGGGCGAGCGTGGAAACGCGACCGCCGCATTCGGGACAATTAATTATAGGCATATATTCACCTCCGTGGTTGAATGTCTATTTGGGTGTACTAAAATTTACTGTGTTGTTGGCGCATTCCATTACCTCACTCTTGAGGGAGGCACCAAAAATCTCTGATTTTTTGACGGAAGGAATCCGCGCAACTTTTAGTTTGAGCGAATTTTATTGTCGCGCACTCTCCTTCAGTCACCTGCGGCGACAGCTCCCTCCCGGAGGGAGCCTTGGCTTTGCGTGCCATAGATCCCGAGTAGCCCTTTGGGCTATCTCGCTATAAATTTGCTGCAGGCAGCAAATTTATAGGCATGACTCTTCTGCGGGTCGGGCACTTTGTTTGCACTTACCAATACAACAAAAAGTTTTGCTCCGCTTTTTCAAAAGCGGATGCCCGCGCGGCATGAGCGCAAAACGGCGTTTCTTTTTGAGAACTT
>CAZHPZ010000064.1:0-3794 GCA_964534905.1 uncultured Lachnospiraceae bacterium
TTTTCTGGTGGGCCATTTAGGACTCGAACCTAAGACCGACCGGTTATGAGCCGGTAGCTCTAACCAACTGAGCTAATGGCCCGCTTTACGCGACTGTATTATTATATAACTTTTTTTTTGAAAAGTCAATACTTTTTTCAAAAAAATATTAAAAAACATTAAAAAGCAGAGTGTGTCATAAAATATGTCATAACGCAAGAGCTTTTTAAGGAGAATATATGCCGCGCATAAAGCTAACGCCATCATTTATAATTTGGCTCTCCGTTCTCATCATATCGAAAACACCGTATCTCGCTCCGATGGCACTTGCGGTGCTTATACACGAGGCGGGACATCTGATATTTGCAAGAATATTAAAAATTGAAATAAGCAGCCTGACTTTATCCCTGCTCGGAGCACGCATAAAAGCGGAGGGACATATGTCGTATTCTGACGAATTTTTACTTGCGCTCGGCGGTCCGCTTATGGGATTTATCGGATATTTAGTCACTGTGGGGATTTCCCTGAAATTTGCCGACGCCCCCGTTGTTGAAGAATTCATTGCACCGTTTTGCGCAATATCCCTATGTCTCACTCTCTTTAATCTTTTACCGCTCGACACACTCGACGGCGGAAGAATGCTCTCATCACTTCTCTGTCATATTTTTTCTCTCGGCATCGCGGATTTCGTCACCTCGTTAACGGGCTTTTTTACTGTCTTTTCTCTGTGGCTTTGGGCGGTATATATAGTAATCAAAAGCTCGGGCGGGGTGCCCATGCTCCTTTTTTGCTCCTTTTTCTTTGTAAAACAATTCATTTTCGGCAAAAGCGATAATGATTTTGAGAGTTTTTGAGAGGTTTTAAGAGATTATCAAAGAAAATATGATATTTTTTTGATTTTTTTCAAGTTCGTTCCGAATAATTCAATTTTTTCTTGATTTTTGCCGATTATTTTCGACTTTTTTGTCAAAAGCTATTGCATTTTATCCGCATATCTGTTACAATATTGCCTATGATGGATAAGAGCGGACTTTTTTCGCTCGCCATTCCCAAAATATTTTTTTAGACAAGGAGTATTATGCGGAATGAAAGAAAACAATGTTAATATTGTTAAGCCTCGTGTAACCTATACGGATACCAAGGTTATCGATCTAAAGCACATTTACAAGGAGTATGACGGAGAAACCATACTCAACAACATCAATCTCTACATCAGAGACAAGGAATTCGTTACCCTGCTCGGTCCATCGGGCTGCGGTAAAACAACCACACTTAGAATAATCGGCGGTTTCGAAACTCCCGACAACGGAGAGGTTCTCTTTGAGGGCAAGAACATTACAGAGCTTCCGCCGAACAAAAGACATATAAACACAGTATTCCAGAAATATGCGCTTTTTCCTCACCTGAACGTTTATGAAAACATAGCCTTTCCTTTAAGGCTCAAAAAAATAAGCGAGGACGAAATTCGCACACGCGTTACCGAGATGCTTAAGATGGTTGCTCTCTCGGGATTTGAAAACAAAAGCGTAAGCACTCTGTCCGGCGGTCAGCAGCAAAGAGTTGCGATAGCAAGAGCTCTTATATCGCATCCGAGAGTTCTTCTTTTGGACGAGCCTCTCGGCGCACTCGACCTTAAACTCCGCAAGGATATGCAGGTTGAGCTTAAAAATATTCAGCAAAGAATAGGAATCACGTTCATTTACGTTACACACGATCAGGAGGAAGCCCTCTCAATGTCCGACACAATAGTTGTAATGGCTGACGGAGAGATTCAGCAGATCGGAACACCCACGGATATCTACAACGAGCCGAAGAACGCCTTTGTTGCGGACTTCATAGGTGAAAGTAATATCATCGACGGAATTATGCTCTCTGACTACAACGTAAGATTTGCAGGTCATAATTTTTCCTGCCTTGACAAGGGATTTGCCAAAAACGAGCCTGTCGATGTAGTAGTGCGTCCCGAGGACGTAGACGTCGTAGAACCAGAGAAAGGCATGCTGACAGGACAGGTCTCCGCAGTAACATTTAAGGGCGTTCACTATGAGATAATCGTTGATATCAAGGGCTTTAAATGGATGATACAGTCCACAGATTACGTTGCACCCGAGCAATTTATAGGTCTTTACATTGAGCCCGACGCTATTCATATTATGAAAAAATCCAAATATTCGGGTATGTTCGGCGACTACTCGTCCTTCTCAGATGAGCTCGATCAGCTTTCCGATGTTGAAAGTGCCGAGGAATTTTAATCAAAAAACAACTGCAATCAGAAAAGGAATCATAAATAATGAAAAAGAAAAAATCATTTATGAGCTCTATTGCGGCAGCGCCACATATTTTCTGGGCAATACTTTTTATAGTTCTTCCCTTGATCATAGTTGTATTCTATGCGTTTACCGATCCCGAGGGCGCATTTACCCTCGAAAACGTAGAATCCCTTGAGGAATACGTCTCAATATTCGGATTATCAATAGAGCTTTCCGTTATAGCGACATTTATCTGCCTGTTGATAGGATATCCTCTGGCATATATAATCGCAAGATCAAATCCGCGTTATCAGAAAATATTTATTATGCTTCTGATGCTCCCTATGTGGACAAACCTTCTCATAAGAACATATTCAATCATGGCAATTCTTGATGACGGCGGATTTATAAACACACTTTTCGGAACATCGTTCCACATTGTCGGAACCAAGGGCGCAGTCATATTCGGAATGGTATATGATTTTCTCCCCTATATGGTGCTTCCCATATACACTTGCGTCTCGAAAATCGACAAGCATATGTGGGAGGCGGCAAGTGACCTCGGATGCAATACCGTAAAAACACTTACAAAGGTAATTCTTCCCCTTTCCCTCTCGGGAATTATATCGGGAGTTACAATGGTATTCGTTCCGTCCATCAGTACGTTCTATATTTCGCAGAAGCTCGGCGGAGGTACGTTTGAGCTGATAGGAGACACAATAGAGCGTCATTTCGTTACGGGAACGTACAACACGGGTGCTGCGATATCCCTTGTTATGATGATACTCATACTTATTTCACTCGGACTTATGAACCACTTCTCCGAGGAGGGTGAGGGAGGTATAGTACCGTGAAAAAATACGCTTCGAGAATTTATCTTTGCGTCATATTCGCAATTCTCTACATTCCCATTCTCACACTCATACTGTTTTCTTTTAACGAGAGCGACAGCACCGCAAACTTTGCGGGATTCAGCCTTAAGTGGTATATAAAGCTTTTCTCCGATGAATCGGCGTTTATCGCCCTCAGAAACACCTTAATACTTGCCGTTTGCTCCTCGCTTCTCTCAACCGTGATAGGTACGGCTGCGGCGGAGGGCATATACAAAATGAAAACAAAATGGTGGAAGAAGATCGTAACGACAGTTACCGATATTCCCATGATGAATCCCGATATAGTTACGGGAGTTTCGTTTATGCTTTTCTTTGCGGCGGTGGTCGGCATATTTAAAATCTCCGACTACGACAGCATCGGATTTTTGGTAATGCTGATCGCCCATACAACGTTCTGTCTGCCGTACGTTATTCTCTCTGTGCTTCCGCAGATAAACGAATTCGGAGAATCGCTGTCCGAAGCGGCTCTTGACCTCGGATGCACTCCGACGCAGGCATTTTTCAAGGTAAAGCTTCCGAACATTATGCCCGGTGTCATTTCCGGTATGGTAATGGCGTTCACTCTCTCCCTTGACGATTTCGTTATTTCGTACTTTGTAAGCCCGTCAAATTTCCAGACGCTTCCGCTTCTCATTTACTCAATGACGAAAAAGACGGTCAAGCCCGATATGTA
>CAZHPZ010000065.1:0-3326 GCA_964534905.1 uncultured Lachnospiraceae bacterium
GCGATAATGAAGATATAACGATTATCATAACCGTATCATATCTCGGAGCGAACGGCATTGACGTCAGTAGCTCTGTTACAAATGTTAATGGTCAGTGGGTCAAGAATGGGGAGTGAGGCGTTATAAGAATGCTTTGAATTGAAAGTGCAGTGTTAGACTTTGTAAATGCAAACACGCATGAAAAGCTATAACGATTGAACAGTACAGATCATTCAACACGATGTGGGTTGCTGTAATTGGGTGGATAAAAAATTATATTTTCTGATTAACGCAAAATGATAAATATCCTAAATTAAAAGTTTTTTACAGTATAAACCATAATATAATAACAATTAACCGAGGTACAAATATGTTATTTGCAATTGATTACAATGATAATAGAGTGCACATTGATGAAACGCATAGCAATCAAGAATATTATTGTCCCTATTGCGGTGCCTCTTTGACTACTAAAAAGGGAGAGATTCGTCAGCATCACTTTGCTCATAAGCAAAATCGTTTGTGCTCGGATACTTGGATGCATAGCGGTAGTCATAGCTACGATTTGTCTGAATGGCATAACGAATGGCAGTCATTGTTTCCTAAAGAAAATCAAGAGGTTAAACTTGTGTTGGGTGATACTCAACACAGAGCAGATGTTATGATTGACAGAACTGTAATTGAATTTCAGCACAGTATCATGCAAGTACAAGCTTTTGATGATAGAAATAATTTTTATTTTAACTTGTCAAATAAGGTTATATGGTTGTTTGATCTATCTGATTTATTAGGAGATAAACTCTTTTACACAGAAACGAGTGACGGATTAGAATTTCGTTGGCGTAATCCCAAGAAGGCTTTTAATAGCTATGACATTCAAAGTGGATGTATCGATCTTTTCTTTCAATTGAAAGATGATTCTGACATGTGTATCGTTAGGGTAACCGAGGTTTCGGAGAATGGCTTTGAACACTTTTATACTACGAAATTTATCGGTAAAAATGACTTTTTGATCTATGTAGGCTTGAAAGAAGGACAATGCCTCCCACCGTGTAGAGAAAATATTGAAAATAACGAACAATATTGCGTATTTAAGGAAAAATATAATATTAACCTTAATAAGCAACAGGAACGTGCTTTGCTTGCTGTTGAAGGAGCCAACTTGTTATTGGCTGTTCCGGGTTCAGGAAAAACAACGGTGCTTGTGGAACGACTCGGACATATGGTGATCAACAAAAATATTCCCCCGCAAAGTATCCTCGCTATTACATATAATACCGCTGCGGCAGAGGAAATGAAAAGCAGATTTTCCGCTCAATTTGGAGAGCAATATGGAAGACAAATTGATTTTCGCACCATAAATAGTTTGGCACTTAAAGTTTATTCGGATTATTGTCATAAAACCAATAGAACTGAAAGAAAATTGATTGAAGATGATGAAAGACGTTGCTTGCTAAGAGATATATTTAAACAGCATAATGATGCTGAGTATGTGGCAGAAAATGATATTCTCGAACTGTCTTCTGCTATCACATATATCAAAAATATGATGCTCACGGATGAGCAAATTAAAGAAATTGAAATTGAGTATCCGCATTTAAGTGTTATGTATAAATCTTATCAGAAGGCACTCAAGAATAAATATCAAATGGATTTTGATGATCAAATGGTATTTTCACTTTGGATATTGCGTAATGATGATGGGCTTTCTTCTGATTTAAGAGCACGATATAAATATATTTGTGTTGATGAAGCTCAGGATACATCGAAGGTCCAGCATGAAATTATTAAATTGCTTGCTAAGGATAACAATCTTTTTATGGTGGGAGACGAAGATCAAAGTATTTACGGCTTCAGAGCGGCTTATCCAAAAGCTTTGTTGAATTTTAGATATGATTATTTGAATCCGTATATTTTACGTATGGAACGTAATTACAGATCTACTAATCAAATCGTTGATAAGGCGCAATCATTTATTTCGCAAAACAAAGGGCGATACGAAAAAAATATGACTGCCGAGCGCGGTGACGGCGAGGCAGTTTCTTTGGAGCAAGTTGATTCTAGAGAAATGCAGTATATGCGTTTGCTTGAAATAGCAAAGACTGCGGATAGGGAGACCGCATTTCTATATCGTGATAATGAAAGTTCTGTTGTTCTTGTTGACTTGCTTTTGAGAAATAATATTCCTTTTACATTGAAAAAGCCAGAAATGAATTTCTTCGGTAATCGGGTGGTAAAGGATATTGTAGCATATCTTTCTCTTGCGTTGAATGAAAACGATACGAATTCGTTCTCTCAAATCTGTAATAAGGGAATTATATTTTTAAAAAAACAGCAGAAGGGCTATGCAATTAATAATTGCAAATATAAACACATATCTGTTTATGACGCTGTTGAAGGACAGATGCAATATATTAAAAAAAGCGAAAGAGATAGAGCCCAAAAATTTAAAGATATAATGATTAATGTAAGTAAGAATGAGACTGTTGATGCTATTTCTAATTTGATGAACAGCGGATATGATAAATATTTGAAAGATAAGCATCTTGATAGCGGTAAAGTGGAAATTTTGCAAATTCTCGCCAAACAAGAGCCGGATATTCAGAAATTTTTGAATAGACTTAAAGAATTAGAAAGTTTGATTCAAAAAGGTTTTTGTTCCAAATCAAATGATGCAGTAATTCTTTCAACTATACATTCGAGTAAAGGATTGGAATATGACAGCGTTTATATGGTCGATGTGTACGATGGACGTTTCCCGTCATCAAGGCCTAACATCTTCAGCCGATCCAAGGATAATGCTGATGGTGAGCAAGAAGAACGTCGTTTGTTCTATGTTGGTATTACGCGTGCTAAAAACAAATTGAGCTTGTTTGATATAAAGGGAAGAAAAAGTACTTTTATAGATCAACTCTTTCCGGAGCAAGCAATTATGAAAGAGAAAAGAAATAAAAATATTCTTCTATATCCGGATATAAATAGAGTAACTCATTCTAAAAATCAGATATCTTACGTTGATTATTTCCCTTATTCATTTGTTTATCAACAGAGATGTCCTGTCGAGGCAGCGGTTGGAATGAAACTATTACATGAGGATTATGGTGAGTTGATAATCGTTGAAGTAGATAATCGTATTGATAAAACTATAATACGTGTTGAGGATTCGAACGGAGAATTTTCGAGCATGTCATGGGATCTTTTATGGAAATTTAACAAAATAAAAATTATTTGATTTAGGATTCATAAATATCTGCTTGAAAGAAAATATGAAAAACTAAGATAGAGTACATTCTTGAATGCCTAAAATGAAAAATTATTCTAAATTAAAAAAAGATGCCAAAAATAAC
>CAZHPZ010000066.1:0-3273 GCA_964534905.1 uncultured Lachnospiraceae bacterium
GCAATTATCGGTGCGAACACAGCAGACAATCATTTAATACCCAATTATTCTGCACCAAATCGGCGGGAGTCAAGCCCCCGCCCTACGGGGTTTCATTACAGAGATTTTATTTATACTCGTCTATTATCCACTTTTTCTTTGGCACTATAGGCGCAAAGAAAAAGTTCTCAAAAAGAAACGCCGTTTTGCGCTCATGCCGCGCAGGCAGTCACTTTTGAAAAAGTGACACAAAACTTTTTTGTCGATTGGTTTGTGCAAACAGAGCAAGCAATCGTTTAATGCTCATATTTCTTTATGTGGCACGTGTCGGGAGTCAAGCCCCCGCCCTACGGGGTTTCATTACAAAGATTTTATTTATACTCGTCTATTATCCACTTTTTCTTTGGCACTATAGGCGCAAAGAAAAAGTTCTCAAAAAGAAACGCCGTTTCGCGCTCATGCCGCGCAGGCAGTCACTTTTGAAAAAGTGACACAAAACTTTTTTGTCGATTGGTTTGTGCAAACAGAGCAAGCAATCGTTTAATGCTCATATTTCTTTATGTGGCACGCGTCGGGAGTCAAGCCCCCGCCCTACGGAGCTTGTGCGACGACCGTCTTTTTTATTCTGTCGGCTCGGAAAAATTAAGAAAGTATTAACAATGTTAAAAAATTCTCAATTTTTGTTGAAATTGAAAAAACACACTTGACAAAAACAAATGCTTTGAATATAATTATTTAAAGGGGATCGTGGGGTAATTTGCCCTGCGGCGAAAGGAGTGATAGTGCTTGAAGGAGCTTTTCGGAAAGATTTTCAAAAAAATAAAAAATGAATTTTTTACGGTTCCTAATATGCTGTCCTTGGTTCGTCTCTTGATTATTCCTCTCATCGTTTGGTTTTACGTCGAAAAGCGAAAAACTCTCATTGCGTGCCTGCTTTTGCTCGTCTCAAGCCTGACGGACATCGTCGACGGCTTTATCGCAAGAAGATTTGATATGATAACCGATTTCGGCAAGTTTCTCGATCCGCTTGCGGATAAGCTCACTCAGCTTTCCGTAATGGCGTGCCTCGTTACGCATTTCAAGCTTATGCTAATTCCTCTCTTCGTTCTGGCAATAAAGGAAATAAGCGCGCTCTGTATGCGTCTCGCTCTCTTTAAAAAGACCGAAATAGTCAACGGAGCAAAGTGGCACGGCAAGCTTTCGACCGTATTTATCGTTTCTATGGTGCTTTTGCATCTTGTCTGGGATACGATAGATCCCGTGCTTTCCGCAAGTCTTATATTTGCGGTAACGGCATTTATGATCTTTTCTGCCGTAATGTACGCCGTTGACTGCGTAAGGACATACAATTATTCACTCAGCTCGGGGGAAAACACTTTAACCGAATGAAACAAAAACAAAGCTTATCACAAACTGTATTATATGCCATTCAGGGAGCGATTGTCGGCATCGGCGCAATCCTGCCCGGTATCAGCGGAGGCGTTCTCTGCGTTGCTTTCGGACTTTTCGAGCCGATAATGGAGCTGCTCACGCACCCCAAGGATTCGATCCGAAAAAACAAAAATATGCTCATTCCCTTTCTCCTCGGCTGGGTGCTCGGATTCGTCCTGCTCTCCAAGGTCGTTGAGATAATGTTCGGATTTATTCCCGACATTGCCGTGTTCCTTTTCTTCGGACTTGTTTGCGGAACGATTCCCGATATGTTCAAGAAGAGCGAGGAGGCTGACAGAAAAATGAGCTGGACGCCGTTCATCATATCGCTTTCGGCTTCGTATATATTCTTTCACATTCTTGACGGCGGCGAGGCTATCGACCTGCCCGAAAACTTTTTGACGTTTATGTTCTGCGGCGTGCTTTGGGGACTCAGCCTCATCGTGCCCGGACTCAGTTCATCGACGGTGCTTATCTATCTCGGACTTTTCGATCCGCTTGTCGAGGGCATCGCAGGGCTTGACATATTCGTTCTTATTCCGTTCGGCATCGGTATCGTTGTAACGGTTCTGATGTTCGCAAAGCTCGTGGATATGCTTTTCAAGAAGCACTACGCGCTTATTTCGAGAATTATTCTCGGATTTGTTATTTCAACTTCACTGAAAACACTGCCGCATGAATTCGGCAGCGTTTGGACAATGATAATATCGGTTTTGGCGTGCGTCGCAGGCTTCTTTATCGCAATTGCAATGGATAAGGCGGACGGAACACGAAAGGACAAGGAGAAAAAACTCCCGTGCATTGAAGACGAAACGCAACATTAAACAGCAAGGAGGTACTGACTTTGCATTTCATAGGCTTTTATAATTATACGGTGTGGCTTACCTACGCAAGCCTTGTTTCTGCTCTTGTCGGTCTTGTTCAGGCAAGCCGAGGAAATATAGGAGGAGCGGTGTTCTGCCTTATGCTCTCGGGCTTTTGCGACCTTTTTGACGGAGTTGTCGCAAGAACGAAGAAGGACAGAACGACAAATCAGAAAAATTTCGGAATACAGATAGATTCTCTCTCCGACCTTGTCGCATTCGGCGTGCTTCCAGCCGCAATATACTATTGCGACGGCGTAAAATCGACGCTCGGCATCGTAATTCTTGCGATCTATGTGCTCTGCGGTCTTATCAGACTTGCGTTTTTCAACGTCCTTGAAACGGAACGTCAGGCAAATCCCGACGAAAGCGCGTGCGTAAAGGCGTTTCGCGGTATGCCGATAACGTTTTCGGCGATTATCACACCCATAGTGTACCTTGTTGGAACGTTTTTGCCGACCGACGTAAGACTTTGCCTTTACTATGTCGCACCTGCGGCAATGGCATTTTTCTTCGTGTTTGACTTCAGAGTGCCGAAGCTTGACGTCGGAGCGCTGCTTTTCGGAAAAAAGTAATAAAGCTTGTAATTAAAAAATGATAAAAAGAGCCTTGCGAGGCTCTTTTTTTATGTTGCGGTAAACGTGCTTGCCAATGCTACAAAAGGTTTTGCAAAAGCCTTGCGGTTACACACATTATTAGCACAAGCTTTTGCGACAAAAAAGTTTTGTGTCACTTTTTCAAAAAGTGACTGCCCGCGCGGCATGAGCGCATATTGCCGTTTTCTTTTTGCTGAGCTTTTTCTTTTGGGGCTTTTTTCTCAAAAGAAAAAGCGGATAAACGCTTACAACAAACATCAAATCAACGCACAGACACTCCGCTGCACAGAAACCCCGTAGGGCGGGTGGCTTGCTCCCGACGATTATCACAGAAAAAGTTTTGTTTTAGAACACCTCATCCACCGCTCCCGCGGTCCCCCTTCTCCCGCTGGAGAAGGCTTATA
>CAZHPZ010000067.1:0-3120 GCA_964534905.1 uncultured Lachnospiraceae bacterium
AAAAAATTCAGCCGATTTTAGATAAAATTATTGAAAGAAATGATTTTTTGTGTTATACTGATATTGATTTTTCAACTTTTCTCTTTGCGGAGGTATTTATGAACAAGGATTTTGAACGTGTGCTCATTTCCGAGGATGAGCTCAAGGCAAGAATCTCGGAGGTTGCACATCAGATAACAGAAGATTATATGGGAGAGCCCGTGCTTATCATCGGTATTCTTAAGGGATGCATTCACTTTTTCTCCGATCTCACCCGTGAGATAGATCTGCCGCTTTCAATGGATTTTATGGCAATATCAAGCTACGGTGCCGGAACCACATCATCGGGCGAAATTAAAATGCTCAAGGATCTCGACAAGCCCATCAGCGGAAAAAACGTTATGATAGTCGAGGACATAATCGACAGCGGAAACACATTATCCTACCTTGTGCGTCTGCTCGGCTCCCGCCACCCGAAATCCATCAAAATATGCACTCTGCTCGACAAGCCCTCTCGCCGAAAGGTAGATCTTGTGCCGGATTACCGTTGCTTTGAGATTCCCGACGAGTTTGTGGTCGGATACGGTCTCGATTACGACGAAATATACAGAAACGAAAAGCAGATCTACGTTCTCTCGCCCTCTGTATACGAAAACAAATAACCGTATGAATCCCGAAATACTTCACATTGAAAGGGATTTTCTCGTTTGCGTCAAGCCTCACGGCATACCGTCTCAGCCCGATGCGAACGGAAGCGAGGATATGACGCAAATATTGCGTCATATGTTATCCGAAATGGGCGAGAGAGACGACATCTTCGTTGTTCACAGGCTCGACAGAGCAACCGGCGGCGTTATGCTTTATGCACGAAATTCTCGTGCCTGTGCCGAGCTTTCACAGCTGATATCGGATAAGGATCGCTTTATAAAGGAATATTCGGCAGTAGCACTCGGCGCTCCCGACGAGCCGAAAGGCACATATATCGACTATATCTACCGAGACGGCGCTCAAAAGAAGGCATTTACGGTAAAGAACGAACGCAAGGGCGCAAAGCAGGCAATCCTTGACTATCGCATTAAGTCAAGCGTTGAGATCGGTGACAAAACCTTTTCTCTTTTAGATATTCGTCTCCACACGGGCAGATTTCATCAAATACGCGTTCAGCTGGCAAGCCGCGGCATGCCGGTATACGGAGACGGCAAATACGGAAGCAGGCAAAAAGCTCCTCATATCGCACTTTGGGCAAGAAAATTGACGTTTACTTACCAAGATAGGCAATATGAATTTGAAAAGGAACTGGGTGACGAGCTTCCTTGGAGCTTATTTAAATAAATCAAGCAAGACCCGAGGGTCTTGCTTGATTTTTATTATGTCAGCTCCAGTCTCAAAGCCTGAAGTATCTTTTTTTCTTCTCTTGATATCTTTACCTGTGAAAGACCAAGTGTGTCGGCAACCTGCTGTTGAGTCATATTTTTAAAATAACGCAATGTGACAATTTGTCTCCAAAGGCTCGGCAGGTGTGATATTGCCTGAGTCAGAGCAAGCTTATCGTTAAGACGTTCGATCTCCCCGTCATTGTCGGCAAGCTGACTTTCAAGTGTCAGCTTTTCATCGTCACCGAGGCTGTCGGAAAGCGAGGATATCGGGCTTATCGCCTCAAGCGCCACCGCCGCCTCCGTCACACTTATTCCGCAAATGTCCGCAAGCTCCGAAATGCTCGGCTCCCTGCCCTCATCGGCAATTATTCTGCTGCGTGCTCTCCCGAGATCCGCCGAAAGCTTTTTATATATTCGGCTCACCTTTATAAGTCCCTCATCACGCAAATGTCGCTTTATCTCTCCCATAATAAGAGGAACGGCATATGTCGAAAATGCCACCTCGCGTTCGGGAGAAAAGGAACGCACCGCCTTTATCATTCCGATAGTACCGATCTGTATCAGATCCTCAAGTTCGGCTCCTCTGTCCCGAAAACGATATGCTATGCTTCGCACAAGCCCTATATTTTCCTCCACGAGCACCTCAAGCGCCTGTGTGGCATCCTCGCCCTCCGACATTTGCGCTTTGCATATAAGCTCAAGATTTCTGATTCCACGTTCAGTTCTTACACCGTTCATCACTTCTCCGCTGCGGCAACAGCTTATTTGCCGCCAATCCTTTTATACATCACAACGCAGGTGCCCTTGCCCTCGTTCGAGGTTACTCTCATAGAATCGGTAAAGCTTTCCATTACCGTAAAGCCCATTCCGCTTCTCTCCCCCTCCTTGTCGGTCGTGAACAACGGCTCTCTCGCACATTTAATATCCGCTATTCCGCAGCCTCTGTCCCTTACCTTAATTTTGATTACCGAGCCCTCAAGCACACTTACCGTTATGTATATCTCTCCTATCGTATCACGATAGGCGTGTACGATGCAATTTGTTACAGCCTCGCTGAGTGCGCATTTAATGTCCCCCAGCTCCGCTCCGGTCGGATCGAGCTGAGCACAGAACGCCGCAACTGCGCCTCGTGCGACGCTCTCGTTAAGCGAGCTTGACGGGAGCGTAAGCTTCATAGTATTGAGAACCCTTGCATTTATTTCACTTCTTTTCATTCTTCAAGCCCTCCTTTTCTCCGTTCTCTATTTTTATAACTCTCTCCATCCCCGCAAGAGACAGTATTTTGGTAACCGCCGCTGTCGGCGAACGCAAAATAAGCGTTCCGCCCAGCTCCTTTATAAGAGAATATCTTCCCATAATAAGTCCGAGCCCCGACGAATCCATAAAGCTCACACCCGATAGATCAAGCACAAGCCTTTCGGGTCTTGTTTCAAATATAAGTTTGTCCGCATCTCCGCGTACTCCTACCGCTCCATGATGATCTATCTCTCCCACAAGCCTTATTTCAAGCACACCGTCGTGGTATTCGTGCGTAAACAACGTTCTCCTCTCCAACACAAGCAAACCTCCTTTTTTCTAATATTGTAGCACCGACGCACCGAAAAAATTGTCGCAACAGGTACAAAATAAAAAATACCGACCGTACGGTCGGTATAAAATGAAAAGCAACACCCGCAAAAATCTGCGGGTGTTGTAAGAGTAAATATAATAATTATCTCTTTGAGTTATAATGTAGGTGTTTTATAGCGTTTGGCAATGTGTCAAA
>CAZHPZ010000068.1:0-3052 GCA_964534905.1 uncultured Lachnospiraceae bacterium
GGACGCAACAGGCGGCGTTAAGTCCCGTTGCATACCCTTTAAAGAGGAAAAGCTCAGCGACGTTTGCGTATGCTGCGGCAAGCCCGCACGTCACATGGTCGTTTGGGGACGTCAGTATTGATTTACAGAACAGAATAAAATGACAGTCGGGGCTTTTTCAATACAAAAAGCCCCTATTTTAAAAGCAATACGCCATTCAGAAAAAAAACGAGGAAAGGAGAGAAGATCATATGCTTTTTCGCTCGGTAAGCAAATATGTGAAAAATTCGTTCTTGCGGACGGACAAAACCGTGCTGATATCGTCGATGATAATAACGCTTATGAGCCTTGTTACCATATTCGGCGCACGTGAAAACTTCGGAACGCGAAAATTCATTATGCAGCTTGCCATGACCGTCGTCGGTCTTTGCGCGGTTGCGGTGATAGTCAACATAGATTATAAAATATTCGTCGACCGATATTGGATCCCTCTCTTTCTTGCCTCAACTCTACTGCTTGCCGTCACACTCGTCCTCGGAGATACGGGTGCAAACGGAACGGAGAGTGCGAACAAAAGCTGGCTGACAATTATAAGCGTCGGCTCCCTCACGTTCCAGATACAGCCCTCGGAATTTGTCAAAATTGCCTTTATAATCAGCTTTTCAAAGCATTTATCCCTCGTCAAGAGCAGGATAAACGACATTCACGTGCTCATTCCCCTTGCCGTACACGCGCTTGCGATAGTCGGCTTGATACTGCTCTCGGGCGACCTCGGAGTTGCACTCGTGTACGTCGGAATAATCGCCGTTATGCTGATATTCGCAGGACTGAGCTTTTGGTACTTTGCGGGCGCCGTGGGTGCCGTGGCTTTACTCTTCCCATTTCTCTGGCAATACCTTAATCCGTATCAGCAGGACAGAATACTTTATGGATTTCATCCCGAGCTTGACCCGTCCGGATACGGATTTCAGCCTCTGCTCTCGCTAAAGGCGATAACGGCGGGCGGAATTTTCGGACGAGGAATGAATTCGGGCGGCTATTACGAAATACTTCCCGCCTCTCACACCGACTTCATTTTCGCGACCTACTGCGAAATGTTCGGCTTTATCGGTGCCATAGCGTTTCTTGTCGTTATGGCGGTGCTCATTATCAGAATGATAAGCATTGCTAAAAAATGCGGCGACGACTTCGGCGCATTTATATGCATAGGCGTTGCGGCAATGTTCACGGTTCAAACTGTTATGAACATCGGAATGTGCCTTGCCTTTCTACCGGTAATCGGAATAACGCTTCCGTTTATGAGTGCGGGCGGCTCGTCCATGCTTGCTCTCTATATCGCAATCGGAATGGTGCACGCCATCAGCGCACATTCTAAGAGCTATCCCGTCGGAAACGCACGGTATACCGTGTATATGAGAGAAAAAAGAAGCAGAATAAGATGATATATGCAGCAAGTGCCACGGCGCTTGCTGCTTTTTCGTGCGAAAATATGCGTTGTTAGCACTTGCCAATGCCGCAAAAGGTTTTGCCAAGCCTTGCGGTTACACACATTGTTAGCACTTGCCAATGCCACAAAAAGTTTTGTGTCACTTTTTCAAAAGTGACTGCCCGCGCGGCATGAGCGCATATCGCCGTTTTCTTTTTGCCAAGCTTTTTCTTTTGGGGCTTTTTTTTCAAAAGAAAAAGCGGAGTAAAGATAAGCGCAAACATTAAAGTAGCACGCTGACATCTCGCTACACAAAAACCAATAGGCGAGAGCGTGTAGGTGCGTGCCCAAGATCCTTCGCTACGCTCGAGGATGACACATAAATGTGTCGGGCACTTTGTTTGCGCTCACCAATGCGATAAAAAGTTTTGCTCCGCTTTTTCAAAAGCGGATGCCCGCGCGGCATGAGCGCATATCGCCGTTTTCTTTTTGCCAAGCTTTTTCTTTTGGGGCTTTTTTCTCAAAAGAAAAAGCGGAGTAAAGATAAGCGCAAAATATAAAGCAACGCACAGATGCCCCGCTGCACAGAAAAATCCTTTGCTATGTAACACCTCATCCACCGCTCCCGCGGTCCCCCTTCTCCCGCTGGAGAAGGCTTATATTATATTACATTCGCTTCGGGAACCCCGCGTACCGGAGAAAGCTGCCTTAGGCTCCCTCCGAGAGGGAGCTGTCACCGCAGGTGACTGAAGGAGAGTGCGCAACAATAAAATTCACTCAAACTCAAAGTTACGCAGGCTCCTTCCGTCAAAAATCAGAGATTTTTGCCACCTCCCTCTCATACCGCGAACCCCCAAAGCTCATATGCATTCGCTTCGGGGAACCCCGAACGGGAGGCAATTATCGGTGCGAACACAGCAGACAATCATTTAATACCCAATTATTCTGCACTAAATCGTCGGGAGCCAAGCCCATGCCCTACAAGGTTTCATTACAGAGATTTTATTTACACTCACCTCTTATCCACTTTTTCTTTGGCACTATAGGCGCAAAGAAAAAGTTCTCAAAAAGAAACGCCGTTTTGCGCTCATGCCGCGCGGGCACAAGCCTTTGAAAAGGCTTGGCGAAACTTTTTATCGCATTGGTTCGTGCGAACAACGTGCGTAGTTGCAAAGCTTGCAAAACTTTTTTCGAGTCTGCACCAACCGCAAGATCGCACAAGTCGCACCCGCAAATTTATTTTTTCTTGCTATCTATCTATTGCCAAAATTAAAAATCTATGATATAATGGACGATGGATAAATATATATTACTTAAAAAGAAAGGGAAATATTATGGAAATCAAAGAAATTCTCTCAAAGGTCGACCATACGCTTCTTTCTCAGAGCGCTACATGGGCCGACATTAAGGCTATTTGCGACGACGGTATGAAATATTCCACCGCCTCCGTCTGCATTCCCGCCTCCTACGTTAAGGCCGCAAAGGAATACGTCGGCGACCGCCTTGCTATCTGCACGGTCATCGGATTCCCGAACGGTTACAGCACAACCGCAACAAAATGCTTCGAAACGGCAGACGCCGTTGCAAACGGTGCGGACGAGATCGATATGGTCATCAATATCGGTTGGCTCAAGGACAAAAGATACG
>CAZHPZ010000069.1:0-2704 GCA_964534905.1 uncultured Lachnospiraceae bacterium
ATACCATATTTGCAGGTGTCCGTCAATACGACAGCTCTTTTTGTCTACAGTCTGATATCGAGGCGAAAAGCCTCGATTTTTTTGCTTTACAGTATTTTGCTCAAGAACTCCTTAAGCCTCGGATGCTTGGGATTATCGAATATTTCGGAGGGTGTTCCGTCCTCAACTATTCTTCCGCCGTCCATAAACAGGACTCGGCTTGCGACCTCACGTGCAAAAGCCATTTCATGAGTTACTATTATCATTGTCAGCTTCTGATGTGCAAGCTCTCTCATCAAGTCAAGCACCTCTCCGACCATTTCCGGATCAAGCGCACTCGTGGGCTCGTCAAACAATATTACCTTAGGCTCCATGGCAAGAGCACGTACTATCGCAATTCTCTGCTTCTGTCCACCGGAAAGAGTTGAGGGATATGCATTTGCTTTATCTTCAAGTCCTATGCGCGCAAGAAGTTCCATTGCCTTGGAATTAAAATACTCCTTTATGTCCTTTTGACTCATTCCCTGCTTTCTCATCTTTTTTCCGTGTATATGTATGGGAGCGAGCGTTATATTTTCAAGCACGGTTTTATTATTAAACAGATTAAAATTTTGAAAAACCATTCCCATGTTCTGACGATGAACATTTATATCGACGGAAAAATCCGCTATGTCCTCACCCTCAAACATTATACTGCCGCCGTCGGCATCCTCAAGACAGTTTATGCAACGTATAAACGTAGACTTTCCGGAACCCGAAGGTCCGATGACAACGACCTGTTCTCCCTCGTTTATCGTAGTTGTGATTCCGCAAAGAACATCCTTGCCGTCAAATTTTTTCTGAAGATTATTAATTTCTATCACTTTTTGCAAATCTCCTCTCCAAAATTTTGATAATAAGTGTAATAATAAGAACAAGCACAATATAAATAAGTGCCAAAACTATATACGGAACCATTTTTTCGTAATTTTTGCTTCCTATTGTGCTCAGTGCAGTATAAAGGTCGTAAACGGTAATAAAGCTTAAAACCGATGTTTCCTTAATGAGGCTTATAAACTCATTTCCGAGAGTCGGCAATATATTTTTCACAGCCTGCGGAATTATTATTTTTAACATAACCGTACTGTAATTCAGTCCAAGTGCTCTTCCGGCTTCCATCTGTCCCTTATCGACGGAATTAAGACCTCCTCGCATCATTTCGGAAACGTATGCTCCACTGTTCATTCCGAACACTATTATACCGACAACGAGCGAATTAACGTTTTTTATATTAAGCGAAGGAAGAAACACGTAATATGCAAGAAGAAGCTGCACAACTATCGGAGTTCCTCTGAAAATCGCCACATAAACAGAACAAATCTTATCGAGTATTCTATTTATAAGCTTATATTTCGGCGCAACCTTTATCATCGCTATAACGGTGCCTATCAATATTCCTATAGCAAGTCCGAAAAGTGCAACCTTTATTGTATTCATAAGTCCCTCTACAAGCAAACGCTGAAAATATTCATTTTGCATTGTAGAGAAAAATTTTTCAAATTTTACTGCCCAATTCATAACTGAAATTATTCCTTTTAATCTTTACTTTTCAATATAAACCGCGAAAATCCCCGCAATAAAATTGCGGGAATTTTCATATTATAAATTTAACCGTTTACCGCATTTACAAGCGCGTTTGCGGGTGCTTCATCAACGATAACCGCATAAAGATTTCCGTTAATGAGATCGGTAAGGGCATATTGAGCTGTGGAATATCCTTTACCTATGATATTAGCAAATCCGTCATATCCCCAATCGGCATCGCCGTTGATATACATACCGCCCGTTGTGCCGGTTTGATATCCGATCTTCTTGCCCTCAAGCTCTGCAAGTATTGCATTCACGTCATCCGCCGTTTTGCAATTATCAAAATCGGTATTATCATAAGCTACGATAAGCTTCTGAGAAGCCTTATAGTAAGGCTCGGTAAAATCATAAAGATCCGCACGATCCTCACTTACGGTTATACCTGCCATGCCTATATCTGCATATCCCACGTCAACCTGAGCGAAAATATCATCAAATCCGATATTCTTTATTACAAGCTCAAGTCCGTGCTTTTCTGCATACGCTGCGGCAATCTCAATATCGAGTCCGTATATTTTTCCGTCATCGCCGATATATTCAAACGGTTCAAAGGGGCAGTTCGTAACCACAACGAGATTTTTATCAGTATTGGCAACATCCGTTGTCGTAACATCGTATCCTATCTTTTCGCCGACGCCCTCAAAATACTTGGCAACTATCTTATCGAATGTTCCGTTTCCCTTGATCTCGGTCATAAAATCATTCATACTGTTAACAAGGTCGCTGTTTCCCTTTTTACATACAAATGCATATGCTTCGTCGGTCAAATCAACCTCTATAATTTTAACAAGCTCTTCTGTCGTATTATCGCCGCATGCAACTGTACATATCATCATAGCCGCAATTAATAATACTACAATAATTTTACTAAAATAATTCTTCATTTTTTATCTCCTGTTTTCTTAAGAACTGTCGATATTATACTAAATAAATATTCGTTTGTCAATAGTTTTTTTGAAAAAATATTCAGATTTTTCATTATTTTTTCAAAAAGTATTCATTTTTGATGAATATATTCATTTTGTCAAAAAATGTTCGTCAAAATACACAAAAATCTCAACAAAATTCGATAAGTCGTTGACATACTTTTTGTGTTGTG
>CAZHPZ010000070.1:0-2483 GCA_964534905.1 uncultured Lachnospiraceae bacterium
CCAACGAAAGGCTCGGCGTATTTAGTGATTTCTCCATTTTCAAACGGATAATACTCTTCGATTTCAGAAAGCAACTGACCTTTACCGCCAGCCCATTTCAAAAAAGGCTTTACCTTCTTTCCGTCACTCTTTGAATAACGAATACTTCTTGCATCAATCGGCTTTTCAGCAGTAGTGGGAATAATCCACATATTACCGACCATAGTTGCATTGTCAATTCTGTTTTCAGAGCAAAGGACAGCAACTCGTCTTTGGGAAATGCCCCACTTATCAGCCGCTTCTCTTGCAGACATAAAATCCATAACTACACCTCCGGAATTTTATAATAATATTATATTCTAAAGCTCGAATAATTGCAATACCATTTCACAAAAATCTCTGTGACTTTTTTATGAACAAACCCGCAGAATTGCTCCTGCGGGTTATTTCTCACTCAGTTTTCAAACGGCTTATTCACGGTTACTGTTTTCAAATACTTCTCAGGGTCGCCGTTCAGAATCAGATCAGCGTACTCCAACGGAGCGTTATAGATCAGCCAATCAAGCTCAGATCGCTGATACATATTGTCTGCCACCTCATTTTCAACCGCAATGGTATCAATGGCAATCATAGTGCCGTCTGAGAACTTTAGCTCCACGCAGACCGTATCAAAGTTAAACTCGCATGATAATAGACGCTTCATAGTAAATCCTCCGTATTTTCAAGTTTTTGAGATAGAAAAAGAACGATGTTAAGCCTTTCGACTCGACATCATTCTTTTCATAGTTGTTTTCCAATCCTGTAAGACAGATGCCGTAAAATTATGATTTTTACGGAATTACTGTCTTATC
Source organism: uncultured Lachnospiraceae bacterium (assembly GCA_964534905.1). Taxonomy (GTDB): domain Bacteria; phylum Bacillota; class Clostridia; order Oscillospirales; family CAG-272; genus RGIG4608. Next base: position 831 of record CAZHPZ010000070.1, read on the forward strand.
GGCACACGGGTTATTAACCGCTGCTTTTTTTTAAGTGAAAAAGCATATAATGCTCGCCGTCGGCGTGATTATTGCTTTTTTACATTCTTTTTGACAAGACTTAAAATTCTGATGATTACGGGGCAGAGCACGATATTCGTTACAAGCTCAAGCAGGAAATTTCCGCCCGCAAGACCCAAGAACATATACTCTATTCCCGTTCCGAAGCCTGCAGCAAGTCCCCATTGCTCTATCGTTTCAAAGAAAAACGTAAGGCAACCGAGCAGAAATACGCCGGTATTTACCACGGGTGCGACTATCGCCGCTCCGAGCACGCCGAGATATTCGTTTTTCTTGCTTAAGGTATGGTAAACAATACCTGCGCAAAGTCCGCACGCGGTACCCTTTGCAAGAACGGTTATCACCGTTCCGACCGCATTTACCGTCAAAAACGCCGCGGCATCTCCGTTAAAGAGCACCACAACGCCGAATACGAATCCGAGCCACGCACCTATCTTCGTTCCGCAAAGCGCCGCACCGATAACTATCGGCATAAGCACGAGCGAGCACTGAAACGGTCCGAGCCTTACAAAGGCTCCCACCGATTGAAGCACGATAACAAGAGCGGTTATCACCGCAGCGAGCACCATGGTCTCTGTTCTCATTCGTTTTGAATTGTTTTTTGTCATAAATCCTCCAAACTGTCGTTCCCATATGGGATACAACGTATAAATTTATAATCGGCTCTTTCGAGCGTTTAAACAAATCGTGAAATATTAAGTTGTTTTATTGCTTGTTCTTTTTATAGATAAAATTCAGACCCTTTAGCACGAGATGACGGTCGAGCACCACCTTGTGTGTGCAATGGGGGGCGATTGCCTCCGCATATCCGCCCGTGACGTAAACGGGAAGCTCCTCTCCGACCTCTGCGTATATCCTGTCAATCATTCCGTCGATCATGCTTGCGTTTCCGAAAACGACTCCGCTCTTCATACAGTCAACGGTGTTCTTGCCTATGACCGCAGGCGGTGCGTCAAGGCTTATCTGAGGAAGCTGTGCCGTGCCCGAAGAGAGAGCCTTGAGTCCCATCATAACTCCGGGAGCGATGGAAACACCGATAAAGGCGCCGTTTTTGTTTGTTACTATCAGCTTAGTTGCCGTTCCGATGTCGACTATAAGCGCCGGTGCGCCGTAAAGAGCACCCACCGCAACACACGAGCAAATGAGATCGGCACCGACCGATGCGGGGTTGTCGCAGAGAATGCCGATTCCGGTCTTTATTCCGGGACAGACCATAAGAGGCTCCACGCCGTATACGAGCTTGACTGCATTTTTGATGACCGAATTGAGCGGCGGAACAACGGACGATACTATCGCACCGTCAACACCCTCACGCTTAACGCCGTGCAGACTCAGTATATTCAATATTTTGCTTGCGTATTCGTCCTCGGTTTTTGTGGCGTCGGTTGCTATTCTTGTAACGAACAGAAGCTCATCGCCCTCAAAACCGCCGATAGCAGTGCTTGTGTTGCCGATATCTATCGTAAGTACCATATGCTTTACCGCCTTTCCTTAATCCAATTAGGGATTATAGCATAAAGAAATAAGATTGTCAAGAGATTGTGCCAAAAGAGAAAATGAGCACTTTGCTCGGATAGATTTCCACGAAAAAGC
>CAZHPZ010000071.1:0-2340 GCA_964534905.1 uncultured Lachnospiraceae bacterium
TTTATCTAAAATCGGCTGAATTTTTTTATTAATAAAACTTGATAAATAACCTTTTTCAATGCACTTGACATTTATCACATATCGTGATAAAATAAAATGATAAATTATCGTCTAAATTGAAAGGATAAATATGAAGATTGGATTTGTGTCGCTCGGATGCCCCAAAAATCAGATCGATTCAGAGGTGATGCTTCACGAGCTTGTCACGGCAGGCTATGAGATCACTCCCGAGGAGACGGAGGCAGACGTAGTAATTATAAATACATGCGGATTTATCGAATCCGCTAAAAAAGAGGCTATCGACAATATCTTGGATATTGCGTGGCTCAAGGAAAACAGAGGACTTAAGGGAATAGTTGTAACGGGCTGCCTTGCGGAAAGATACCGTACATCCATTCTTGAGGAATTTCCGGAGGTCGACGCTGTTCTCGGTGTGGGAAGCATACATAACATCGTTGAAGCGGTCGGCAAGGTGCTTGATGGGGAGAGATACAGCTCCTTTGAGGATAAGGACTGTGTTCGCCTCGGGGGCGACAGAGTGCTAACAACGCCGGAATATGCGGCTTATCTTAAGATAGCCGAGGGCTGTGACAACCGTTGCACATATTGCGCCATTCCTTATATCAGAGGAAAATTCCGTTCAAGACCTATCGAATCAATAATTGCGGAGGCAAAGGATCTTGAAAGACTCGGTGTAAAGGAGCTTACTCTTGTTGCTCAGGATACAACGAGATACGGTCAGGATATTTACGGAGAGTATAGTCTTGCGAGACTTCTTCACGAGCTCAGCGAGCAGACGTCTATTCCGTGGTTCAGAATACTTTACTGTTATCCCGATAAGATTACGGATGAGCTTGTTGCCGAGATGAGGGACAATCCGAGAGTGCTTAAATATATCGACCTGCCTATGCAGCATATAGCCGACGGAGTTCTTAAGAGAATGAACCGTCACGGCGGAAGCGCTCTTATAAGAGAAGTTGTTGCACGCCTCAGACGCGAGATACCCGATATCGTTATCAGAACGACATTTATTGTCGGTTTCCCGGGTGAGAGTGACGAGGATTTCGAGGAGCTTTGCAAATTTGTAAACGAAGAGAGATTCGAGCATGTCGGAGTATTCACATATTCCCGTGAGGAAGGAACTCCTGCGTATAAAATGGAGCAGATCGACGAACAGGTAAAGCTTGACAGATACGATATTATTATGCGCGATCAGCTTGTTATCAATGAGGAATATAACGAGAGCAAGCTCGGCAAAACAATAACGGTGCTCTGTGAGGGATATGATGTTGTGAGCGAGACCTATTACGGCAGAAGCGAGGCGGATGCACCCGATATCGACGGTAAGATTTATTTCAAGGGCAAGGCGGGAATTTCCGCAGGCTCGTTTGTTGACGTCAGAATAGATGAGGTTATCGAATACGATCTTTACGGCACGGCGCTTGCGGTGCATTGATACACGGAGGATATTTTTATTATGAATTTACCAAATAGACTTACGGTACTGAGACTTTGTCTTGTGCCCGTAATTATCGTGGTGTTGCTCTTACCCGTAAACACCGTTACCAATATTTTGGGCGCGGCAATATTCCTTGCTACGTCTATTACGGATATGCTTGACGGCAAGATTGCAAGAAAACGCGGACTTATTACCGATTTCGGAAAGTTCCTTGATCCGTTGGCGGATAAATTTATGGTCATTGCCGCTATGATGTGCATTATGTGCCGTTCGCACAATGAGGAGCTTATATTCGCAATATTTATGATTCTCACTATGATCACCGTATTCAGAGAGCTTGCGGTTACCTCAATAAGACTTATCGCCGCAAAGAATGCCAATATAGTCGTTGCGGCAAATATACTCGGAAAGATAAAGACTGTTTCTCAAATCGTTTGTGTTATGTCCGTGCTTCTTGAGCCTGTGCTTGCGCAGATAGGATTTTTGTCGTTCCTTTCATACTATCCCATCACCTGTGTCGCATCTGCGGTAGCACTTGTTATGACGGTGTGGTCCGGCGTAGTATATATTAAAACTTATTGGAAATATCTCGATTCTAAAATGTAATGAAAATCCACCCGCATATTGTATGTCGGGTGGATATTTTGTTTGTATTATACAAACGGAAAAAGAGCATTTTGTTTAAACGTACAAAGTATGAACGCAAATCAAAAAAATTATTACAACAAAATGTATCATATGGTAATATGTAATTGAGAGGTACTCTCAGAATGGAGGTAAGAATATGAAAAAGGCATTGATCTTGATTATTTTAGCAGTTGTTTTAGTTGCATTGATTGTATTGAGTATCCCGATTATTTTGAAAAATCTTCCGGACGGTG
>CAZHPZ010000072.1:0-2074 GCA_964534905.1 uncultured Lachnospiraceae bacterium
CTCTCCAGGCAGCTTCCGTTGAGGGCAGACCTCAGAACAGAACAGATCTTCTCAAGCTGTTCTATAAGCACGATATCGACATAAACAAGCTTTCTCCCGTAACAGAGGGCTATGCTTTCTATTGGAATCAGGATGATAACAAGATAGTTATCGTTAAGAATGGTGAAGAAGTCGGCAAGGGCTGGAGCTTGCTTACCTCCAACGGCTATGGCAAAGAGCTTAAAGTAGATAACAATACAAGCACAGAGGCTATTTTGACTGCTATTGCAAATTCCACAGAAGCCGAGCCCGCTCTTATTAAATTGACGGAAAATGTAGTTTGGAATGAAACTCGCGTAATGGTTGATAAGGATAAGTGTGTTGTCGTTGATTTGAACGGCTATACATTTACTTCAAAAGATAACGGACAAGAAGTTGCATGGCAAGCAAATAAAAACGGAATGTTGACAATTAAAAACGGAAACATTTTAGGTGGCGTTTCTAACTGTGAAGGATATGTAACTTTGAATGGCGTTAATATAAGCCGAATTACTGAAAATTATGCCAATACAGTAGGTACAATATATATTCAAGGTGAATCCGACACATATATTTCTAATTGTGAAATATCCAGAAACGGTACCGGTAAGGTCGGACATACTATTGGAACAAATGCTGGTGATAAGAAAAATAGCGGTGCACGCATATATATCACAGATTCTACCATAACGAAAACAGGTGATGGCGATGCTGCAGGTATCAATATTACCATTGATTGCGATATAACAATTAATCATTGCACAATTACAGGTGTAGGTCATGGAGCATATTTCCATGGATGCAGCGCTAATATTATCAATTCTACATTTAACCATACTTCTAAAGAAAATGGAAAAGAATGGGGACAGGGTAATGAAGGTCCCTATGCAGACATTGTATTTGCTTGCGGCGAAAAAGGATCTGGCTATGCAACAACAGCTAATTACACTTGCGAAAATGTAACAGCTGAAACTGTATATGTACATCAGCCCGAGGGCGGTAAGGTTACTGTCAGCGGAATTAAATATAAAGAGAAATAATAAATTCTCATAACAAGTTATCTCCCAACGGATAATCCGTTGGGAGATTTCGTATTTATTTTATAGCATACAAATTCAAGTCCCATGCGGGAACGTAGGAAAATCTTCGCAGATACAGCTTATAATCGGTGCAGAGTGATTTGATAAGCTCGGGAAGTTCGAAAATATCCTCGCTTCTATGATAAAGAGATACAAGAAGCCTCGGCGCATACTTGCTTATCGTTTGACTTGAACCGAGAAGAGCCTCTTTTTCGGAGCCCTCAACATCATATTTGATATAGTCTACCCCCTGTCCGCAAAGAATTTCGTCTATTGAGGTAACCTTTACCTCCTTGACCTTGCTGACAATATTGCCCTTGGTTATCACGCCTGCATTTCTGTTACCGCTTGCGTCAAAGAGCAGAGTATCATTTCGACTCCAAGCACCCGCATTTATGCATTTTATATCAAACTTTTCCTGCGTGCTTGCCCATTCCGAAAGCTTTCTGAAGTTTCTTGCGTCGGGCTCAAGAGCAATCGCCCTCTCAAGCGACGGATCGTATTTTATCATCTCACGCAGGGTGTCTCCGTTATATGCTCCCGCATCAATGTATGAGCGTATTGAGGTGCAGTTAAGTATTTTTTCGAATACCTCGTCACGGTCGCTCTCGCTGCTCCATAGGTAGGAAAGCTTTCCCGAAAGCTTGTATTTTATTACGTTTTCGTATATTCTTTTTGACTCCTCGTCGGCAAGCTCATTCCATACCGATTCCATTCTTTTACGATTTTCTTCAAAGAATTCATATGTAAAAAGCGTATCTCCGAAAACCGGAACATCCGGTGCATAAAGCTCGCATTCCTCGTCTACACGTTTGAAAAGAGATAAAACCTCGGGAAGAGATGACGCGAATGAGAGAAGAACTATCGGATTTTGTCCCGCATATCTTTCTTTCATTGCGGAATATGATATCACGACCTTGCGGTGAAAGCTGTGACCTCTGACGAATCCGTCGCTTGCGAAAAAGTCCGAGATTTCT
>CAZHPZ010000073.1:0-1839 GCA_964534905.1 uncultured Lachnospiraceae bacterium
GAAAACGGAACGCTTGTGTTTTACGATAAGGATAAGCTTCCCGAGGTTGCATGAAAAAAAGATTAATTTACAATACTTGTGAGTATAATATCAAAAGCCGCCGAAATTTCGGCGGCTTTCCTCTTTGAAATATAGCTTTTTATTTTTGTGCAAATTTTTCTTTTGGATTGCGTTGACTGTCCGATATGTTTGTGGTATAATAATAAAGTTATGGAATTGAGGTGAAAAAATGGATAAATATAAGAAATTATTATCAAATACATTAATACTTTCAATAGGCACGTTCTCGTCGAAGCTGCTTGTCTATTTTTTGATGCCTCTTTATACTGCATTGCTTTCAAAGGAGCAGTACGGTACGGCGGATCTCATAACAAATGCCGCTAATTTATTGATTCCTTTTTGCTGCATCGGAATAACTCACGGAGTATTTCGCTTTGCGGCAGATGATAGGGAAAATAATAAGATTATCTTTTCGTCGGGAGTTAGTGTTTTGCTCGCTTCAAGCGCGGTATTTTTGATTTTGTCTCCTCTGATTGCGTTTATACCGTATTTCGAAAGCTATGCACCGCTTCTTGCGTTTTATGTTGTCAGCTCTAATTTCCATACTCTTTGCAAGGAGTATATAAGAGCTAAGGGACACACAAAGCTTTATGCACTTCAGGGAATTATCGGAACGGCTTTAACCATCGCCTTTAATTTGCTGTTTTTGATACCTATGAATCTCGGCGTTGTCGGATATGTTCTTTCCGTTGCCGTGGCTGATGCCGTCGGAACAGTGTTTCTTGTAATTGTTGCAAGGCTTTACCGTGATATCTCTCCGGACTCCGTTTCTTTTTCCAAAATAAAGGAAATGCTCAGATACAGTCTGCCGATGATGCCTACTACGGTCATATGGTGGATAACGAATGTTTCAGACAGATTTGTTGTTACGTATATATGCGGAAGTGCAGAAAACGGTTTGTATTCTGCGGCATATAAGATACCGACTCTTATCTCACTCGTTGCAGGTGTTTTTAACGAGGCATGGCAGATTTCGGCTATTTCTGATCCCGATAATGAGACTGAAACAAGAGGATTTTTCTCGGCGGTATTTGAACGTTATCAGGCAATATTGTTTCTCGGATGCTCGCTTTTGATTCCGTTTTCCAAGATCGGCACAAGAATACTTCTCGATTCATCTTATTTTGAAGCGTGGAGATTTATTCCCGTGCTCTTGCTTGCAACGGTATTTTCATCGCTTGTTACGTTTATAGGTACGATATATATATTCAAAAAAAGAACATCTATGTCGCTCTTTACCGCTGCGCTCGGTGCGGTTCTCAATATAATTTTGAACTTTTTGATGATACCGTCAATGGGTGCTCAAGGTGCCGGAATAGCAACGGCAATAAGCTATTTTACTGTATTCGCGGTACGTGCATTGCATTCTAAATCTTTTATGCCGTTTGATCTTAAGGCATGGAAGCTTGGCTTGAATACTCTTGTAGTTGTTGCGCAAATATTGCTTATGCTTTTTGAAGTAAGATTTAATTTTGTATGGCAGATCTTGCTTGTGCTCGTAATTTGTACACTAAATGCGAGATCCATTTTTACTGCAGTGCAGGGAATGCTCAAAAGATTTATAGCACGCTGGAATTAGATAGGGCAAACAAAATGTATTGTTAAGGTAAAATAAAAAGTTTAACAAAATCACAAAAAATATATAAAAATTTAAAAATGTAGTTTTGTCAATGATGTGAGACTAAAAAAGTAAAAATAAAAGTAACGAGTTTAGTTGAAAGCGACGCACAGTCAAGTGCAGAGTTTTTCCAACTCTTTCTGCTTTTGGTTAGGAGATTT
>CAZHPZ010000074.1:0-1825 GCA_964534905.1 uncultured Lachnospiraceae bacterium
GCTCTTGAGGCTTGCGATTGCAAGAACGAGCTTAAGGACAAGATCCTTGCGGAGAAGAACTACCTTTCCAAGAAGTCCGTATGGATCTTCGGCGGTGACGGTTGGGCATACGATATCGGCTTCGGCGGACTTGACCACGTTCTCGCATCCGGTGAGAATGTAAACGTTATGGTATTTGATACCGAGGTTTACTCCAACACCGGCGGACAGGCTTCCAAGGCTTCTAACATCGGTCAGGTTGCACAGTTTGCCGCTGCAGGTAAGGCAATAGGCAAGAAGAATCTTGCCGAGATCGCGATGTCCTACGGCTACGTTTACGTTGCACAGATCGCAATGGGCGCAGATATGAACCAGACTCTTAAGGCGCTTGCCGAGGCTGAGGCTTATAACGGTCCTTCTATCGTTATCGGTTACGCTCCCTGCGAGATGCACGGAGTAAAGGGCGGAATGCAGAACTGCCAGCTTGAAATGAAGAAGGCGGTTGAAGCAGGATACTGGCAGATGTTCCGCTACAATCCCGCACTCAAGGCTGAGGGTAAGAATCCTCTTACCATCGACTCCAAGGAGCCTACTGCTAACTACGTAGACTTCATTAAGAGCGAAACTCGTTACGCACGTCTTGCACAGTCCTTCCCCGAGAGAGCCGAAAAGCTCTTCGCTAAGGCTGAGGAAAATGCAAAGGCTAAGTACGACAGACTTCAGAAGATGGGTAAGCTTTACGAATAATAAACGCTTAAATATTCGGATCGGGAGCTATATGCTCCCGATCTTTTGTGCTTTGACGATTTTTGCGATAAATTTGTATCAATAATTATTATTTTTATTGACAAATTTTCAAAAAGGTGTATAATGATATCAAAGTAAATCTCATTTTATAAAGGAGAAAATTAAAATGAAAAAGTTTTTATGCTTATTAATGGCAGTGGCTATGATGCTTTGTGTTGTTGCTTGCAATAATGAAAAGAACACGACAACCACAACCACAACCACAACGACAACGACTGCCGCGTCAAAGATCGACCCTAACAGCGTTATGACTTGGGCACAGTATCATGCAGCCGAAAAGGATGATGAGGTCGTAATTGAGGCTTTTGTTCAGGGAAAGCAGTCCTGGTGGGACAATAAGGGTACGTTCTATCTTCAGGATAGAAACGGAGGCTATTTTGTTTATGAAATGCCTTGTACAGAGGAAGAATATAATAAGCTTGCCATAGGTGTTAAGGTTCGCATAAGCGGATATAAGGCCGAGTGGGGAGGCGAGGAAGAAATTATTGATGCTACATTTGAGATTGTAGAGGGTGATACATATATCGCAGAACCTACCGTTGTTACCGAGCTTCTTGGTAATAACGACGAAATTGTCAAATATCAGAATATGGTTGTTCGCTTTGAAAATCTTGAGTTTGTGGGTATTCAATATAAGAACGGTGCGCGTGGAGATGATATTTACGTGACTGTTAAATATAACGGAAATCTTTACAGCTTCTGCGTAGAGTCCTATCTTACGGGCCCCGACAGCGAGCTTTATAAGTCTGTTGAGACTCTTAAAGAGGGAGATGTTATTACCGTTGACGGATTCCTTTATTGGTACGAGGGCGTTAACACTCATATCACAGGCGTAACTGTTAAATGATTAGCAAAATATAAACCGAAGCAACCGCTTTTTGAGCGGTTGCTTTTTATGTGAATCAAAATGCACAAAAGCTTAAGCTGAATAAATGTTTTTTTTCTACATTGAAATCCCTTGACAAAAGGAAATAAAAGTGATAGAATAACAAAGTCGCGAACGGAGGGCTCTTGAAAAAAGGAAGAGAACCGAGCGAAG
>CAZHPZ010000075.1:0-1512 GCA_964534905.1 uncultured Lachnospiraceae bacterium
GTGAAAGCTGTGACCTCTGACGAATCCGTCGCTTGCGAAAAAGTCCGAGATTTCTATTCCGTATTTTTCACATACGGCGAGTATTTTGTCCGCACCATTGCCCATTCCGTACATAACTATCGGTCTTTTCTCTTGTGCAAGATATTGCCAAAGATCGTGCTTTGTTTCTATATTCATAATAACCTCGTCGATATTTAATGATATGATTATACCACGGAATGAAAAAAATATCAATATTTTATTGACTATTATCCGATTAAGTGATACAATTAAATTATAAAAGTCAGGAGGTTTTTATTATGGATTGTTTGTTTTGCAGTATAATTAACGGCGAAATTCCGTCTAAAAAGGCTTATGAGGATGAAAAAATTCTTGCGTTTTACGACATAGCCCCTCAGGCTCCCGTGCATATTCTCGTAATACCGAAGGAGCATATCGCGAGTGTAGACGAAGTAAATGCGGATAACAGCAAGATAGTTGCGTATATATTCGAACATATTCCGAGTATCGCTAAGGCGGCTGGAATCAAGAACGGATACAGAGTAATTTCCAACTGCGGAGACGACGCATGTCAGAGCGTTCATCATCTTCATTTCCATATTCTCGGCGGACGCCAAATGGCCGATAGAATGGCGTAAATATATTAAACTGCCTATACGGCAGTTTTTTGCTATGTTAATCTATTGACAATTGTCGGATATGTATGCTATAATAATATAATCTAAAAATAAAGTGAGGTATTGTCGTGAATCAGACAAGAATTACAGAACTTAAAAATATTTCCAACGATATCAGAATAGGAATTGTGGACGCCGTTCATTCCGCAAAGTCGGGACATCCCGGTGGATCGCTTTCTATTGCCGATATCCTTACTTATCTCTATTTCGAGGAGATGAATATTGACTCCGAAAATCCCAAGGCTGAAGGCAGAGACCGCTTTGTGCTTTCAAAGGGACATACGGCTCCCGCTCTTTATTCTACACTTGCACATAGAGGATATTTTCCCGTTGAGGATCTTGTAACTCTCAGAAAGATAGACAGCTATCTTCAGGGACACCCCGATATGAATAAGATACCCGGCGTAGATATGTCCGCAGGCTCTCTCGGACTCGGCATTTCCGCTGCTTGCGGCATGGCTCTTGCGGGCAAGATAGAGGGCAAGGATTACCGTGTTTATACTATCATCGGCGACGGCGAGAGCGAGGAGGGACAGGTTTGGGAGGCAGCTATGTTTGCCGCACATTATAAGCTTGACAATCTTTGCGTTGTTCTTGACTTTAACGGACTTCAGATAGACGGTCCCATAACCGAGGTTATGAATCCAACACCTCACGATAAGAAATTCGAAGCATTCGGCTTCCACGTTATTACGATAGACGGTCACGATTATGAGCAGATCGAGGCGGCATTTGCAGAGGCAAAGGCTACCAAGGGACAGCCCACCGTTATTATCGCAAAAACCACCAAGGGTAAGGGCGTTTCCTTTATGGAAAACTCCGTATCATGGCACGG